>NZ_JAFKRK010000021.1:0-229063 GCF_019038535.1 Synechococcus sp. CCAP 1479/9
GCTGCGCTGGACGTGGGGGATGGAGACGTGGTGGCAGTACGTGGTGGCGGTGGCGGGGAGCGTGGTGCTGGCGGTGGCGGCGTACGGGCTGGTGGAGCAGCCGGTGCGGCGTTATCCGCTGAAGTGGTGGTGGGAGACGCTGCTGGCGGTGCTGGCGGTGGCGGGCCTGTGGATCGGCATCGATGCCCTGCACCACCAGTTCCGCGGCAAGTTGTTTCTCGGCAAGGACGCCGATCCGGTGCCGATCAGCGAGCGCGTCCATGCCCTCAATCCCCTGATCCCGGGCACCGGCATCACCAGCGATTGCACGGTGGCCAGTGGCAAGCCCTACAACGCCACCACCCGGCCGAATTTCGACAAGTGCAACCGGCCCGGCACCCCCGGCGCCCGGGAAATCTTCCTGCTGGGCGACTCCCATGCCCAGCACCTGCTGCCGATGCTGGATGCGGTGACCGCCCGCACCGGCCAGCGCCTCACCTTCGCCGCCATGGGCGCCTGCCTGATCGATCCGCAGCTCACGGTCACCTGGCAGCAGGGCCGCTACGAATCCTGTCGCCAGTTCTCGGCCGGCGAGATGGAGCGCTCCCTCCAGCGCCTCCAGCCTGGGGACATCGTCCTGGTGTCCGGCTTCCTGCACAACTACCTGGCCAGCAACGACCTTGAGGGCCGGGGCTACGGCGCCCCCACCTACCTGGGCGAGCGCCGCCTGCGCATCGCCGAGGTGCGGCGGGCCTGGGTGGGGGGCATGCGGGCCTACGCCGAGCGGCTGGCGTCCCGGGGGATCCAGCTGGTTCTGGTGGTCGACAACCCGTCCCTGGCCAGGGAGCCGGTGGCCTGTCAGGACCCCGCCGGCAGCAGCTGCGCCGGCGATGCCGCCACCACCGCCCGGATGCGGGCGACCCTGGGCGGGCTGCTCGCCGAGGTGGCCGCCGGCCTGCCCAACGTGCACGTGTTCGACCCCACCCCCTACCTGGTCGGCCCCGACGGCCGGGTGGTCTACCGCCGGCCCGACGGCACGCCGCTCTATGCCGATTCCCACCACCTGAGCGTGTCGGGCAGCCGGTCCCTGGCAGCCCCGTTCGAGCGTTTCCTCCAGCAGCAGGGCCTCACCAGCCCCCGGCCCACCCTTTCCCCCTCGACGCCATGACCCTGCAACCCCCCACCGGGGACTCCCCCCACTGGCGCTTCACCGATCCGGCCAGCGGCGATGTGCTCACGCTCGTCCCCGAGCGCGGCGGGCTGGTCACCGGCTGGTGCTGCGGCGGCAGCGACGTTCTCTACTTCGATGCCGAGCGCTTCGCCGACCCCGCCAAATCGGTGCGGGGCGGGATCCCGGTCCTCTTCCCCATCTGCGGCAACCTGCCCGGCGACGCGCTCGTGCTGAGCCAGGGGCGCTTTCCGCTGGCCCAGCACGGGTTCGCCCGGGATCTGCCCTGGTCCATCGCCCCGCTGGCCGACGGCAGCGGCGTGGCCCTGCGCCTTGAGGACGGCCCGCAAAGCCGCCCCCATTTCCCCTTCGCCTTCGCCCTGGAGCTGGAGCTGCGGCTGCAGCCCGGGGCCCTGGCGATCACGGCCCGGGTCAGCCACCGGGGCGAGGCCGGCACCGATCCCCTGCCCTTCAGCCTGGGCCTGCACCCCTACATCGCCGTCGCCGATCTCTCCCGCGTCCGGCTCGAAGGCCTGCCGGCGGACTGCTTCGACCACCTCACCATGGCTCCCGCCGTCACCGCCGATCAGCTCTCCCGGCTGGAGCAGGGCGTCGATTTCCTCTGCAGCGGCCAGGGCCCGGTGCGGCTGGTGGATCCGGCGGGCGGCCGGGCGGTGACGCTGCATCCCGCTTCGCCGATGGATCTGGTGGTGGTGTGGAGCGATCCGCCCCGGCCGATGCTCTGTCTGGAGCCCTGGAGCGGCCCGCGGGGGGCCCTGAGCTCCGGGGAGCGGCGCCTGCTGGTGCCCCCCGGGAACTCCCTGGAACTGGGTTGCCGCTACACCGTCGAGAGCCTCTGAGCGACGCCGGGGAGCCGGCCCGGGGCCAGCTGGCCGGCGGGATCGAAACGGTGCTTGATCGCCTCGATCAGGGGGCGGGAGGGGGCATCCAGCCAGGCCGGCAGGCCGGCGCCGGGGGGCTGGCGCAGCACGGTGAGATGGCCGCCGAGTTCGCTGCAGAGGCTGCGCAGGGCGCTCACCTGGCCGGAGGTCAGGGCCGGCCGGAGCTCCGTCGGGTCTGACCAGGCCAGGCCGAGGCCACTGCCGGCCGCCATGTCCACGGCCAGTCCCGCCAGGGCCGGGGCCTGCATCAGGGTGCCGAGCCGATCGGGGCTGACGCCGAGGCGCAGCAGCCAGGCGGGCGCGGTGGCGGTGGCACCCCGGGCGTGGGCGAGCCAGGCGCCGGTGGTGGCGGCATCCAGCACCCGGGCGGGGAGGGTGCTGCGCTCCTGCAGGCAGCGCACCTGCTCCTGGAGGGTGGCGGCATCGACGCTGGCCAGGCCGATCAGCAGCAGGGGCTCCGGGTCCAGCCCGGCGGCGGCGGCGAGGCTGCCGTTCCACCAGTCGATCCGCTCCGGGCTGAGGCTGGAGCCCAGCAGCCAGCGGCTGAGGCCGGCCAGGTCCTCCGCCCCCCCCTGGAAGCAGACACTGCGGCGCAGGGGCGGCTGGGGCAGGGTGCGCAGGGTCAGCTCGGTGATCAGCCCCAGGGAGCCCCAGCTGCCGGTGAACAGCCGCATCAGGTCGTAGCCGGCCACGTTCTTGACCACCTTGCCGCCGGCCCTGGCCGTCACCCCGTCGGCGCGCATCAGCGCCAGGCCGATCAGCTGGTCCCGCACCCCCAGGTAGCGCTGGCGGTAGCCGCCCGCCAGGCCCCGGGCCACCAGGCCGCCGATGCTGCCGGCGGCGGCGCCCTGTCGGTCCCCCCAGGGAGCATCCACGGACAACCACTGTCCCTGGTGTCCAAGGATCTCCTGGACCTCCACCAGTGGTGTGCCAGCGGCCACGGTGATGGTGAAGTCGCCGGGGTTGAACTCCCGCACCCCCCGCAGGGCGGCGCAGCTGATCACTGGACAGGTCTCCTCGACGGGCGGGCCCCAGTCGAGGCGGGTGCCCAGGCCGGCGGGCAGCCAGGCCGAACCCTGCCGGTGCAGGTCCCGCACCAGCTCCTGCAGCTCGCTGGGCTCAGGTCGCATCACGGCACGATGGTGCCATGGCGCAGGCAGCCCAGGCGATCAAGATCGTGGTGATCGACGACGATCCCACCGGCTCCCAGACCGTGCACGGCTGTCCGTTGCTGCTGCGCTGGGACGCTGAGACGCTCGCCGCCGGCCTGGCCCACCCGTCGCCGCTGCTGTTCCTGCTGGCCAACACCCGCGCCCTGGCGCCGGCCGAGGCGGCCGACCGGGTGCGGGAGATCTGCCGGGCCCTGCGGCCCGCTCTCGCCCAGGCCACGGCCTCCGGCCGCATCGGCGGCTGGATCGTGGCGAGCCGCGGCGATTCCACCCTGCGGGGCCACTTCCCCCTGGAGGTGGAGGTGATTGCCGCGGAGCTCGGTCCCTTCGACGCCACCCTGCTGGTGCCAGCGTTCCTGGAGGGGGGGCGCACCACCGTCGATGGGGTGCATCGGCTCCATGGCCAGCCCGTGCACGAGAGCCCGTTCGCCCGGGACGGACTGTTCGCCTACGGAACCAGCCATCTGCCCGACTGGGTGGAGGAGAAGAGCGGCGGCCGCATCCCCGCCACCGCCGTGGACCACATCGGCTGGCGGGAGCTGGACGCCGGCGGCCCCGCCCTCATGGGCCACCTGGCCCGCCTGGAGCGCAATGTCTGCGTGGCGGTGGATGGGGCCTCCACCCAGCAGCTGGCGGCCCTGGCCGCCGCGGTGCGCTCCCTGATCGCCCCCGGCGCTGGGCGTCCCCGCCGCTTCCTGTTCCAGTGCGCCGCCAGCCTGATCCAGGCCCTGGCTTCATTGCCGCCCCAGCCGCTGTCGCCGGCGGCCCTGGCGTCCCTGCGCCGCCGCGGCGGCGCCGGCCCCCTGCCGGGGCTGGTGCTGGTGGGCTCCCACGTGCCCCTGGCCGACCGGCAGCTGGAGCGGCTGCTGGCGGAGCCGGACTGCGTCGGGGTGGAGCTGGAGGTCAGCAAGGTCCAGCGGCTGCTGGAGGGCCCGGAACCGGCTCTGCTGCTGGCCTCCCTGGAGCAGGCCTGGGCTCGGCGCCTGGCGGAGGTGCTGGCGGTGGGCCACACGCCGGTGCTCTACACCAGCCGCGGTGAGGCCCGCTGCCGCCATGCCGCTGAGCGCCGGGCGCTGGGCCTGGCCCTGGCGGGGGCGATGGCGCGGCTGGCGGCCGCTCTGGCCCCCGCCCTGGGCTACCTGATCAGCAAGGGGGGCATCACCACCCACACCCTGCTGGCCGACGGGCTGGATCTGGAGCAGGTGGAGCTCCAGGGCCAGTTGCTGCCGGGCCTGTCGCTGGTGCTGGCCGCCCAGGGGGTCCATCAGGGGCCCCTGCCCGTGCTCACCTTTCCGGGCAATCTCGGCGACGAGGGCACCCTGTGGGAGGCCTGGCGGCGGATGGAGGCTCAGGCCGGGCCGGCGTAGCTGCGATCCAGCAGCTCGATCGGATGGAGCACCGGCAACGGCCGCCCCTGCCCCTCCATCGCCTGGCGGATCTGGAGCGTGCAGCCGATGTTGGCGCTCACGGCCAGCTCGGCGCCGGTGCCGGACAGATCGGTCGCCTTGAGGCGGCCCAGTTCGGCGGCCTCCTCCGGCTGCACCAGGTTGTAGATGCCGGCGCTTCCGCAGCAGACGCCGGCTTCGGTGGCTTCGCGGATCCGCACGTGGGGGATCCGGCCCAGCAGGCGCCGGGGCTGGGCCGCCAGGCCCTGGCCATGGAGCTGGTGGCAGGCATCGTGGTACGCCAGCTGCACGGGGCGCTCGGCACTGGCGGGGGTGCCGTCGTCATGGAGGAGGGGCCGCAGACCCGCCTGGAAGCCGTCGCTGAGCCCGACCGTGTCGAGGAATTCCTGCAGGTCGGCCACCCTTCCCAGCACGGGGTGAACGGTGCCGAGGATCTGGTCGTAGGCCTTGAGGGTGTGGCCGCAGCCGGAGGCGGCCACCAGCACAGCATCGAGGGGTTCGGGCCCCGCCGCCCGCCCCGGGCCGATCACCGCCTCGAAGCTGGCCACCAGGGCCGACGCCAGCTCCCGGGTCTGGTCCAGTTCCCCCTGGTGGTGGGTCATGGCGCCACAGCAGCCCTGGTCGGGGGGGATCACCACCTCGATGCCGTTGGCGGCCAGCACCCGGATGGCGGCGGCGTTGACCCCCGGTTCGAAGACCCGCTGCACGCAGCCGAGCACCAGCCCGACCCGGTGGCGGCGGGGCCCCACGGCCGGCACCAGCACGGGCCAGTCGTCACGGAAGGACTGCGCGGGCAGGGGCGGCAGCAGGGTCTCCATCGCCGCGACCTGGGGCCCGAACAGCCGGGTGAGGCCGCTGCGGCGCGCCAGGGCCTGCAGGGGCGTGCCGGCGTAGGCCCGCAGGGGGGCCAGCAGGGCCCGCAGCCGCCCGGGGTAGGGGAGCAGGGCGAACAGCAGCCGCCGGAAGGTGCGCTGGCCGGGGCTGCGCAGCTCGGGCGCATTCAGCTGCGGCCGCATGGTCTCGATCAGCTCGTCGTAGCGCACGCCGGCCGGACAGGCGGTGACGCAGGCGAAGCAGCCCAGACAGGTGTCGAAGTGCTTCGCGACCGTGGCATCCAGGGTCAGCTCACCGGCGTCGATGGCCTTGAGGGCATGGATGCGCCCCCGGGGCGAGTCCATCTCGGTCCCCAGCACCCGGTAGCTGGCGCAGGTGGGCAGGCAGAAGCCGCAGTGGACGCACGGGTCGGCGGCGATGAAGCCGGCCCCGGGTGCCCCGGCAGCCGGGGACCCGCTGGTCGCGATGGACGGAAGGCTCATGCGGCCCATTGTGATCGCTCGCGCGGGCTCCCACGCCAAAGGCCGTTCAGTCACAGAAGGCACCGAACCAGGCATCCCAGGGCCGTGGCATCTGCAGCCAGATTCCCGCCCCCGGGTAGGGCGTCAGTTCCCCCACCAGCACACCCCTGTCGGAGAGGAAGCCGTCCACCCGCAGAAAACTCGTCGCCGCGGAGAGCTCCCCCGCCAGGGCGAGGAAGTCCTCCAGCGGCTGCCGATCGGTGGCGGCGAGCGCCGGCCAGTGGTCGAACTGGGGCCGCACCAGCGGCAGCGGCTGGAGGTCCCCATCGAGGAACAGCTCCTTGGTGCGGGGCCGATGCTTCTGGCTGCTGCGGTGGGCGACAAGGGCGGATTCCGGCCTGTACAGCCGCAGCCCCCGGACCCGGCCACGGAAGCAGAACGCGCTCATTTCGACGCACTGCCCGCCGGCGAAACTGAGAAATTCCTCGGCCATCAGCCGGGGCGGCACCCCCCTGTAGCCCCATTCCTGAAACGCGTCGGCGTAGTCGCAGGTCAGCCAGCGGCGGGCCTCCTCCAGCACCGCCGCATCGAGGGGGTGGGTGGGGGCGGCCACCAGCTGAAACCAGCCGCTCCCGTGGCTGGCCTTGAGCATCCAGCGCTCCGGCAGGGGGAGGGCCGTGAGCGCCTCAAGGCTGTCGCCGACCCCCAGGGTGCGGGGGGTGCGGTCCGCTCCGATGCGGGCCGCGATCCATTCCTTGGCGGCGATCTTGTCGCAGAAGGTGTGCAGCAGGGGGTCGCGGTCCGTGAGCATCCGATGCAGGATCCGCTCGCTCAGCAGCCGGGGCCGACGCAGATCGGGAGCCGCTCCATTGACCTGCCTGTAGAGAATAATGAGCTGCTGCCGTTGCGGCAGCAGCCCGACCAGCCGCCGAGCCGCCTGGGATTTCCAGCTCACTGCGGACATGAACCCTGCCATCACCGGCTGGGGCGGAGGCTAGGGCGGCGGTGATCCGGGGACCCCGGCCTTCAGCCTCCGAAGTGGCGCACCACGGCCTCGGCGAAGCCGGAGCAGCTCACGGCCTCGGCGCGGGGTTCCATCAGCCGGGCCAGGTCGTAGGTGACCTCCTTGTTGGCGATCGCGGCGCTGATCCCCTGGGTGATCAGGTCGGCCGCTTCCTGCCAGCCCATGTACTCCAGCATCATCACGCCGGAGAGGATCACCGATCCCGGGTTGATGCGGTCGAGCCCGGCGTGCTTGGGGGCGGTGCCGTGGGTGGCCTCGAAGATCGCCGCGTTGTCGCCGATGTTGGCGCCGGGCGCCATGCCCAGGCCCCCCACCACCGCCGCCGCCGCGTCGGAGATGTAGTCGCCGTTGAGGTTGAGGGTGCAGAGCACCGAATACTCCTGGGGCCGGGTCTGGATCTGCTGGAAGATGCTGTCGGCGATCCGGTCGTCGACCATCACCATCGACTTCCACTTGCCGCCGCCGTGGCTGGTGCCGATGGCGTCGAGAACGGCCTTCACCTCCGCGTCGACGGCGGCCTTCTTCTCGGGGGTGAGGCTGTCGTAGCCGGGTTCGATCAGGCGGGCGTTGTCCTCGATGCTCAGGCCAGGCTTCTCTTCCAGGTTCCCCAGAATCCAGCTCTCCCGCTCGGTGACGCACTGGTCACGGAACTCGGTGGTGGCCAGCTCGTAGCCCCAGTCGCGGAAGGCCCCCTCGGTGAACTTCATGATGTTGCCCTTGTGCACCAGGGTCACGTGGCGCTTGGCGCCCTCCAGCCCCAGGGCGTGGCGGATGGCCTTGCGCACGTGGCGCTGGGTGCCCGCCTTGCTCACCGGCTTGATGCCGATGCCGGCCCCCTCGGGGATGCGGCGCTTGCCCAGCTTGCCGTTGGCGGGGATCACGGTGTCGTTGAGGTGGGCGATCAGCTCCACGCACACCGGATCAGTGGCCTCCCACTCGATCCCCATGTAGATGTCTTCGGTGTTCTCCCGGTAGACCACCACATCCAGGTCCTGGGGCCGCTTGTGGGGGCTGGGGGTGCCGTCGTAGTAGCGGCAGGGCCGCACGCAGCAGTAGAGGTCGAAGATCTGGCGCAGGGCCACGTTCAGCGAGCGGATGCCGCCGCCGATCGGGGTGGTGAGGGGGCCCTTGATCGCCACGCCGAACTCCTCGATCGCCGTGAGGGTGTCCTGGGGCAGGTACTGGTAGGTGCCGTAGAGCTCGCAGGCCTCGTCGCCGGCATAGACCTTGAACCACTCGATGCGGCGCTCGCCGCCGTAGGCCTTGGCCACGGCGGCGTCCAGCACCCGCTGGGTGGCGGGCCAGATGTCCACGCCGGTGCCGTCGCCGCGGATGAAGGGAATGATCGGGTCGTTGGGAACGATCGGCTGGCCGCCCTCGAATCGGATCGCCGTGCCGCTGGACGGGACGGTGAGCTTCTCGTATGTGGCCATTGAGTCGGCACGGAACACGCCGATGAGCCTAGGTTTCGGACACATTGGCTTTCTGCTCAGGGGAAACGGCATGAATGCGGCCGACCAGGCCCGATCGGTGGAACTGGCCGCCGCGATCGCCGCGGTGGTGGGGCACTTCCGCCTGCATTTCCCCGCCGCCCGGGCCAACCTCACCCCCTGGCGCGACGATCCCCTCACCCGGGCCTTCGACGAGCGCGAGACGCTGGATCTCTCCTTCCACTTCCCCGGTTGGAGCCCCCGCCTGCAGTGCCGCTCGCTGCTGGTCCAGCTGCGCCTGGAGAGGGCGCCGGTCGGATCCGGCGAACGGCCCCGGCTGCTGGGCGTGCTGATCCGCGGCCTGACGTACGAATCGGAGCGCTGGCGCCTGGCCACGGTGGGGGACTGGCAGCCCTCGGGGTCCCATCTCCCCTCCGAGGAGGTGGTCAGCGTGCTGCAGCAGGTGTGCCGGGAGCTGTTTGATCTCTTCGGCGATGTGTCGGCCGACGGCACCCGGGCCGCGTAATCCTTCGCAACCTTGCCGCGCCGCCCCGCAGGCCCCACCTACGTTTGTACGTCTGCCCGCGCAGCTCCCCGATCCCATGCCCGTCGCCCTTGCTTCCCAACTCCGTGAGGGAACGAAGAAAGCCCACACCATGGCCGAGAACACCGGCTTCGTGAGCTGTTTCCTCAAGGGGGTCGTCGACAAGGCCAGCTATCGCACCCTCGTGGCCGACCTGTGGTTCGTCTACAGCGCCATGGAGGAGGAGATCGGCAAGCTGGCTGACCATCCGGTGGTCGGTCCGGTCGCCTCACCCGCGCTCAACCGCCGCGAAACCCTCGAGGCCGATCTGACCTTCTATTTCGGCGGCGACTGGCGCCAGCAGATCCGCGCCACCCCCGGCGCCCAGGAGTATGTGGCCCGCCTGCACCAGGTGGCCCGGGAGTGCCCTGAGCTGCTGGTCGGCCACCACTACACCCGCTACATCGGCGACCTCTCCGGCGGCCAGATCCTCAAGAACATTGCCCAGAAGGCGATGAACCTGGGTGAGCACGATGGCCTGCGCTTCTACGAATTCGACGCCATCGACGACGAGAAGGCCTTCAAGGCCAACTACCGCGCCACCCTCGACAGCCTGCCCATCGACCAGGCCATGGCCGATCGGATCGTGGCCGAGGCCAACGAAGCCTTCCACTGCAACATGAAGATGTTCCAGGAGCTGGAAGGCAATCTGGTGGCGGCGATCGGCAAGGTGCTGTTCGGCTTCCTCACCCGCCGCACCCGCGCCGGCAGCACCGAGGCCGTGCCCGCCTAGGTTTCCCAGGCCAGCGGCGGCCGCCGCCCCTCCGAACCGCGTGCGCCCGATCCGCTTCCTGCTCCCCGGCACCACCGGCCGCCTCCGCGGCGGCGGCCTGCTGGTCGAACTGCAGACCGCTCGGCTGACGTCCCAGCTGACCCCCACCGAGGTGGTCACCTACCGGAACCGGGAAGCCGATCACCCGTTCCTGGATGATCTGCTGGCCCGGGAGCAGGCGCCCGGGGACGCCCTCTGGATCGTCAGCTGGGGGTTCGATGTGCCCCGCCTGCTGCGGCGACTGCGGGGCAGGCCCGTGGCATACCACGCCCACAGCAGCGGCTACGGGTTTTCCCTGCCGCCCGGGGTGCCGCTGCTGGCGGTCAGCCGCAACACCCTCGGCTACTGGGGCGACCGGGCCCCCCGCAATCCCCTGTTCCTGGTGCCGAACGCGCTGCAGCCCCAGTGGCTGGAGCGGGGCAACCGGGCGGCGCCCGTGGGCTGCGGCCGGCCCATCGACGTCCTCGTGCAGCAGCGCAAGAGCAGCCATTACGTCCTGGCACAGCTGGTGCCGGCCCTGCGCCGGCGCGGGTTGCGGGTGGAGGTGCAGAGCGGCTGGGTGGATGATCTGGTGGATCTGTTCAACAGTGCGGCCGTCGTCCTCTACGACTCCGCCGACTACTGGCGCGGTCGGGGGGTGAGCGAGGGTTTCGGCCTGCCGCCCCTGGAGGCGATGGCCTGCGGTTGTGTGGTGTTCAGCAGCCTCAACCATGCCCTGGCCGACAGCCTTGATCCGGGGGTGGTGGGTCACCAGATCGGCTGCGGCAGCCTGGAGCACGACCTGGAGAGGATCCAGGCGGCGGTGGCCGACCCTCTGGCCTGGCTGCCGCCGCCGGCCCGGCTCGCCAGCCTGCTGGAGGCCTGCAGCGAGCCGATGCTGCAGGAACGCTGGCATTCGGCCCTGGAGGCCATCGACGCCCACTGGACCCACCTGCTGGAGGGGGCGTCGCCGTTGCGCTCGCCCCCCGTGCTGGCCGTGCGGATCGACCAGTGGCGGCGCCGATTTTCGGCCATGTGGCGATCACTGAACTGACTGGCTGGCGCAGCGGCGGCCCCTCGGGCCGCACGGGTACGATTCCCGCAAAAGTCTGACCAGATGTTTCGCAAAAGCCAAACCTTCAAGAGTTTGGTGCGACTTCTGGCCCAATTGCCGCGTCGCCGCAAGCGGGCGCTGATGCGCCTGATTCCTCTGGCGATCCTCGCCGGCGTCGCCGATCTGGTGGTGGTGGCCCTGGTGGCCCGCCTGTTCACCGTCGTCGTCGGCGGTGAGAATCGCCCATCCATCCCCTGGGAAGGCCTGGTTCCGGACGATCCGCGGGTCAAGGTGGTGGTGCTGGTGGTGGCCTTCGTGACGGCCGCCTGGTTCTCCTCGATCTCCAAGCTGATGTTGCGGGCTTTCCAGCTGCGGCTGAAGGCCTCGATCTGGCGTGATCTTTCCGATATGGCGCAGCGCAAGCTGATTGCGCAGCCCTATGTCTATTTTCTGGGTGAATCGAAGTCAGATATCTCCTCCATGGTGCTGATCAACGTGTCGCGCGTCGCCGACATCGTTGTGCTGCCCCTTCTGCAGCTGGCCAGTGGCGTGTTCGTGATCGCCCTGCTCTCCGCCGGCATGCTGATCGTCGGCAAAATGCTGGCCGTTGTTCTGATCCTGGGTCTGCTTGTCGGCTATCTGCTGATCTCCACCGCCATCACACCCTTCCTGCGCTTTGCTGCCCGGCAGCGGATCCTGCTGGAGGTGCGCACCAATACGATTCTTTCCGAATCCATGCGCACGATTCTCGATGTGCAGCTCACTGGATCAGAGCCCTACTTTGAGCGTCATTATCAACAGGCCGGTCGCGAGACCATTCCCTTCATCTGGAAGGCCGATGTCCTGCCGGAAACACCACGGGCGCTGATTGAACCGCTCGGGATCACGATGATCTTCGCGGCCGGGATGCTGCCCCTTCTTTCGAACCCCGATCCTGGGGCGCTGCTGAAGATCATTCCGTTCCTGGCCACGGTGGCGGTCACCTCCCTCAAGCTCACCCCTCCCCTGCAGGACAGTTTCCGGGCCATCACGTCCCTGAGGGCTGGTCTGCCCGACCTGGAGGAGACACTCAAGCTGATCGAACTGCCCGAGGCCCGGCTCACGATTCGCTCCGAGGGTGTGCCCTCCCCCGACGGTGTGATGCCCAAGCGGGTGATCCGTCTCAACAGCATTTCCTATCGCTATCCAGGAACGGATGCCGATGTTCTCCGCGACGTCTCCATGTCGATCCCGGTGGGCTCCCGTGTGGCCTTTGTCGGTGCCACCGGCAGCGGCAAAACCACAACGGCCAACCAGCTGCTCTGTCTGCTGCGTCCCACCACCGGCACCCTGCAGCTCGATGGCATCGATGTGGATGACGCGGATGTGCCGGCCTGGCAGGCCAACTGCGCCTATGTCCCCCAGGCGATCAACCTGCTCAACAGCAACATCATCGAGAACATCGCCTTTGCCGAGGAAGTCGATGAGGTCGACCAGATGCGGGTCTGGGAGGCCCTCCAGGCGGCCCAGCTGGCCGACATCGTCGCCGAGCTCCCCCTTGGTCTGTTCACACCGATCGGCGACAACGGCATCCGCCTGTCCGGTGGCCAGCGCCAACGGCTCGCCCTGGCACGCGCCTTCTACCGCAACGCCAAGTTCCTGGTGCTTGATGAGGCCACCAGCGCCCTCGACAACCGCACCGAATCCGAAGTGATGGATGCCATTGAAGTGATCGGACGCCGCTGCACCCTTGTGGTGATCGCCCATCGCCTCTCCACCGTCATGCGTTCCGATTGCATCTTCGAATTCGAAGCGGGACGCATCAAGGCCTCTGGAACCTTCGACCAACTCAGGCAGCGCTCCGAAACCTTCAACGACCTGGCCTCCTTCGAGCGTCGCCTTTCCAGCCCCCTTGGTTGATGGCGCTGTCCTGGTTTTTCCAGGTTGATGGTGATGGCTTCGATCGGCAGACTTGCCCCGTTTCCTTTCCCTGAGCGACCCACATCTGTTGGGATCGCCGCGCCTGTCGGGAAGGGGCTGCTAGGGTCAAATTTCAACGTTCCATGCCGGAGCCTGTGAGTTTTCTGGCCGGTCTGAACGAGGCCCAGCGGCGGGCGGTCGATCACCACACCGGCCCGTTGCTGGTGGTGGCCGGGGCCGGCAGCGGCAAGACCCGGGCCCTGACCCATCGCATCGCCCACCTGATCGGCCACCACGGCGTGGATCCGGCCCAGGTGCTGGCGGTCACCTTCACCAACAAGGCCGCCCGGGAGATGAAGGAGCGCCTGGAGGTGCTGCTGGCCCAGCGGCTGGCCCAGAGCCAGTTCGGCCAGCCCTGGAGCACCCTGCCGGCCCGGGAGCAGAAGCAGCTGCGCAGCCGCATCTACCGGGAAGTGATCAAGGACCTCTGGATCGGCACCTTCCACGCCCTGTTCGCCCGGCTGCTCCGCTTCGACATCGACAAGTTCCGCGACCCCGAAGGACTCACCTGGACGCGCCAGTTCTCCATCTATGACGAGAGCGATGCCCAGAGCCTGGTCAAGGAGATCGTCACCCAGGAGATGCAGCTCGATCCCAAGCGCTTCGAGCCGAAGAAGGTGCGCTGGGCGATCAGCAGCGCCAAGAACCAGGGCTGGCTGCCCGAGCGGCTCGAGGAGGAGCACCCCGGCCCCCGCGGCAAGCACGAGGCCGAGGCCTACCGCCGCTACCGGCGCGCCCTGGCCGCCAACAACGCCCTCGATTTCGACGACCTGCTGCTGATGCCGGTGCAGCTGCTGCAGCAGAACGAGCAGATCCGCCACTACTGGCACCGCCGCTTCCGCCACGTGCTGGTGGACGAATACCAGGACACCAACCGCACCCAGTACGACCTGATCAAGCTGCTGGTGGCCAACGGCCATCCCCCCGAGCGCTTCGACGACTGGGAGGGCCGCTCCGTGTTCGTGGTGGGCGACGCCGACCAGAGCATCTACAGCTTCCGGGCCGCCGACTTCACGATCCTGATGGGGTTCCAGAAGGAGTTCGGCGACGGCTCCCTCGACGGGGACACCGGCACGATGGTGAAGCTGGAGGAGAACTACCGCTCCACCGCCACGATCCTGGAGGCGGCCAACGCCCTGATCGCCAACAACAGCGAGCGCATCGACAAGGTGCTGCGGCCCACCCGCGGCGAGGGGGAGCCCATCAGCCTCACCCGTTGCGACGACGAGATCGCCGAGGCCGAGGCGGTGGTGCACCGGATGCGGATGCTGGAGGCGGCCCATCCCGACCTGCGCTGGGGCGACATGGCCGTGCTGTACCGCACCAACGCCCAGTCCCGCGCCATGGAGGAGTCGCTGGTGCGCTGGGGCCTTCCCTACATCGTGGTGGGGGGCCTGCGCTTCTACGACCGGCGCGAGATCAAGGATGTGCTCGCCTACCTGCGCCTGCTGGTCAACCCGGCCGACACCGTCAGCCTGCTGCGGGTGCTGAACGTGCCCAGGCGCGGCATCGGCAAGACCACCATCGAGCGGCTCACCGATGCGGCCAACCAGCTGGGGCTGCCCCTGTGGGAGGTGGTCAGCGATCCGGAGGCGGTGCGCTCCCTCGCCGGCCGCTCCGCCCGGGGGGTGCTGCAGTTCCAGGAGCTGATCTCCGACCTGAGCCGCCGTCTGCAGGACGCTCCCCCCTCCGAGCTGGTGCAGCGGGTGATGGAGCAGAGCGGCTACCTGGCCGAGCTGCTGGCCGAAGCCACCGATGAATCGGAGGAGCGGCGCCGCAACCTGCAGGAGCTGGTGAATGCGGCCCTGCAGTACCAGGAGGAGAACGAGGAGGGTTCCCTCGAGGGCTTCCTGGCCTCCGCCGCCCTGGCCAGCGACGCCGACAGCAAGGACACCGAAGCCGACCGGGTCACCCTGATGACCCTGCATGCCAGCAAGGGGCTGGAGTTTCCGGTGGTCTTCCTGGTGGGGCTCGAGCAGGGCCTGTTCCCCAGCTACCGCTCCCTGGAGGACCCCGCCGCCCTCGAGGAGGAGCGCCGCCTCTGCTATGTGGGCATCACCCGCGCCAAGGAGCGGCTGTTCCTCTCCCATGCCAGCGAGCGGCGGCTCTGGGGCGGGATGCGGGAGCCGGCGGTGCCGTCGGTATTCCTCTCCGAGCTGCCCGAGGCCCTGCTCCAGGGCGACATCCCCCGCAGCGGCGGTGCGGCCCTGCGGCGGGAGCAGCGGCTGGAGCGGCTCACCCGGGTGGACCGTGACGACAGCCAGCGGGTCGCGGCCGGCGGCGCGGCTGCTGATCCCGCCAATGCGGTGCGCCGCCGCAGCCCGGCCCGCGCCTGGGCCGTGGGGGATCGGGTGCGCCACAGCAGCTTCGGCGAGGGCCAGGTCACGCACCTGTTCGGCAGCGGCGAGAAGACCTCCATCGCCGTGAAGTTCGAAGGCATGGGGCCGAAGATCCTCGATCCGCGCCTGGCTCCGATCGAGCCGGCATGACCATGCCGCTGGTCACCGCCGTGGTGCCCACCCGCAACCGCCGCGAGACCACCCTGCGCTTCCTGGCCGCCATGGCCGGCCAGACCCACGGCGCCCTGCGGGTCGTGGTGGTGGATGCCAACTCCAGCGACGGCACCGTGGCGGCGATCCGCCAGCAGCATCCCAAGGTGACGGTGGTGACGGCCGGCGACCGGGATTTCTGGGCCGGCGCCACCAACCGGGGCGTCAGGCGGGCCCTGGCGGCCGGTACCGACTTCGTGCTCACCATCAATGACGATGCCGTCGTCCCCGCCGATTACGTGGAGCGGATGGTGGCCCTGGCCCAGCGCCATGGCTGCGGCATCCTGGGCAGCCGCATCGACCTGCTGGCCGAGCCCGGGCGGATCTGGGCCCTGGGCACCCGCACCGACTGGGGGACGGAGCGCTTCCTGCGCCTGTCCCACCACGACGAGCTGGCCAGCCAGCTGGATCCGGCGCTGGCGGCCGCCGAGGTGCTCGAGGCCGAGGCGATGCCGGGCAACGGCGTGCTGATCCGCCAGGAGGTCTTCCGCCGGGTCGGCCTCTATGACGCCCGCTGGCTGCCCCACTACCACGCCGATTCCGAGTGGGTGATGCGGGCGGTCCGCTGCGGCATCGATGCCCGCGTGACCCCGGGGGTCGTGGTGCTCAACGACTTCGGCGACGAGCAGAAACGTCTGCCCCTGGGCAGCCTGCGGGGACTGCTGTTCGTCTTCTTCCACCCCAAGTCCCACCTCTACCTGCCGGCGGTGGCCGCCATCCTCTGGCGCCACTGTCCGCCGGCCCAGCGCTGGCCCACCCTGCGGGCCCTGGCGGGCCGCTTCCTCAGGATGAAACGGTGAAGGATGTGCGCGGGTGGGGCGGCTCCGGTCGGTGCAGGAGCCGACACCAGCACCAGCGCTGGTAATCCCCCAGTCCCCACCAGCGGCCCCGGGCCCGTTCCGGATCGGCCAGGCAGAAGCTGAGGGGGCGGACGGCGTAATACAGCAGGTTCAGCAGCAGGGCCAGCGGCGTGGCGTGGCGATGCAGGAAGTAGAGCTTGCTGAAGGTGGCGTGCTGGTACTTGGCCCGGGGGGCCCGCTGGGTGATGGCTGACACCTGGTGCTCCACCAGCACCGCCTGGGTGACCCGCAGCCGGTAGCCCAGCCGATGGTGGCGCTCGGAGATGTCGGCGTCCTCGTAGTCGAGGAAGTAGCGGGGGTCGAACTGGGGGCAGTCCCGCAGCACCCCCAGCTGGAAGAGCATGCTGCAGCCGGAGATCCAGCGGGTGGGCCAGGTGCGGACCGGCAGCGGGCGGCAGTCGTCGCCGGGGAAGCGATGGCCGAGCTGGCCGGTCCAGGGGTTGAAGCTGCCGTGGCTGAACCAGACGTCCCCCCGGGGGTCCCGGATCCGGGTGCCGAGCATGGCGATCTGATCGTCGTCGGACAGGCACTGCCTGACGTAGGCGATCGCCCCTGCATCGAGGCGGGCATCGGGGTTGATCAGCCAGGCCACCGCCCGCCTGTCGGTCTGCCACACGTGGCGGAGCCCCAGATTGCAGCCGCTGCCGAAGCCGAGATTGCCACCGGCTTCGATCAGGGTCACCCGCTGGCGATGGGGTGTGGAGGACAGCCAGTCCTGGACACCGATGTCCTGGGGTGAGTTGTTGACGACGATGAAGTGAAGATCAGGTTCTTCCGAGGCGATGGTGTCCTCGATCAGACCGATGATGAAATCACTGCAGTGATAGTTAATCGTGATGAAATGGATCGGCTGCAGCGCCCGCCCGTCGGTCATTGATAGGTGGAGGGGTAGACGAAGGCGCCTGTGATGCCTTTCAGGGCCGCTTCGCGCAGCCTGTTGTTGTAGCTCAGGGGCACTCCGCGCGCGTAGATGAGATCGCGAAAATCATCGGCGAGAGCCTTGACTTCTTCCTGGTGTTCTTCTCCCATGGAATCCAACAGGGCTTCCTTGAACAGGCTGATGGCCTGAGCCATCGTATAGCTGCCTGCGGTTCCAAGGTCGTGCTTGACAAACGGACAGTGGAGATAGAAAGGGTACAAAAAAGCCGCGATATGGCTGGGATTGCCATTTTCAATCAGGTCGGGAACGCTGTAGAGCTCAACCCGTGAGAGGGCCTCTTGTTTGTCGCTTTTGGCCATCAGCTGATTCAGGGAGTAGCCGATCTTCTTCATCTGCGCAGTCCTCGCAGGAGAGGGCATCAGCCGAAGGACTTCCTCGGCGAGAACTCCCGTTTTTTCCGGGCTGGACCGCTCAATGGCCTCCAGGAGCTTGTCGCTGGTGTAAAGGGTCTCGACGGGGTTGAAGCGTCGGTACACCTGCTGAGAAAGCTCAATTTCTCCGTTGTAGATGCAGTGCCCCCGATGGGACAAGGGTAGGTATTTCTTCCAGAAACGGATGAAGGGCCTGGAGAGAAAGACGTCGGGTTTGAGAATCTGAAAATAGGATTGATAGTGGGTCTGAATCTGATGGCTGATATGGCTGAAGAGGGCTTTCCGGTCGGAGGTGGCGAACTCCTCTATCGACCTGACGAGGGCATCGGCATTCCTTCCCGGGATGAACTGCATCGAGTCGTTCACGATGCAGAGCAGTTGGCAGCGTTGCAGATGCCCCTCCTCCAGAAGCAGCAGGATGCCATCTTTGAAGCCGCCAAAGTCCCGGCCGATGTTGCGTCTGTCGAAGGCGCGCCAGCTGAGGTTGCTGATGCCGTTCAGGTCCCCCTCCTCCGTGGTCTCGTTGTTGATGTAGAGCACCGCAAAGCCGGCCTTGTTCAGCGCTTCGAGATAGGCTTTGTTGGATCGTGTCAGCCGCTTCGAATAGGCAACAAAGACAGCAATCCGGGATGGCGTCGTGCCATCGGCAGGCGGCTTCCCAATGGGAATCAGTCGCTTCGACGGGCTGCTGCGTGACCCGTTGGGACCGAGCCAGTACTCGCCCAGGGACGCAAGGTAATCGGCCAGAATGAAGGCCTTGATCTTGATCCTTTTGTAGATTCCAAGCGGCGCTTTGATGAATTTCTTGGCGCTGTCAGTCATGCCGTTAGGGTGTGGCTTGTGGGATTTCGTCGCTTGTGTTCGCTGGCGCTGAATCGCCTCATCGGTTCATGGCCTGGCGATGGGCGGGCGGCTGGCGGAGGCGACGGCCAAGGGCGTTTGCCGGCGGACACCTTCCCGAAGTTTCTGTATCGGGACGTCGCACGATGTCGATCGCCCGAGTGTACCGTGCGCCTTCTGGACAGTGCTCCATGGGCCTGCCTTGATGACGGTCTCCGCGATCGATCCCGGGGATCTCTCCTTGCCGCCCCGTCTGCTGGCCGCCTTCCGTCGCTCGGCGGACTGCGGCGTGCTGGCCATCGTGGGCGGCGCCGTGCGGGATCTGCTGCTGCATCGGGTGCATCGCGATCCCCTCCGGGGCCTGCCGGACCTCGACCTGGTGGTGGAGCTGGCCCCGGGCGCCGATCCGGCCGATCCGCGCCCGGCGGCCCATCGTCTCGCCGAGACCCTGCTGGCGGACACCCCGGCCGCGGCGGTGGGCTTCTGCCAGTTCCACCCGGCCTTCGGCACCGTCGAACTGGAGCTCGACGGGATCCTGCTCGACCTGGCCAGCGCCCGTCGCGAGACCTACCCGGCCCCCGGGGAGAACCCCGTGGTGACCGACGGCTCCCTGGAGGAGGACCTGGCCCGCCGCGACTTCAGCATCAATGCGATGGCCCTGGTGTTCGCCAGCTCCGGCCCCGGCCTGCGTCTGATCGATCCCCATGGAGGCTGGGACGACCTGGCCCACCGGCAGCTGCGCCTGCTGCACCCCAGAAGTCTGGAAGACGACCCCACCCGGATCGTGCGCGCCGCCCGCTATGCCGCCCGGCTGGGGTTCAGCCTGGCCCCCGCCAGCCTGGAGCAGTTGCGCACCACCCTGGCCCGCTGGCCCTGGGGGGAGGAGAGCCGCTGTGGTGGCACCGGTGACGGACGGGTGCCGCCGGCCCTGGGCACGCGGCTGCGGATGGAGCTGGAACTGCTGCTCGAGCGGGAACCCTGGGAGGTGGCCCTGGGCTGCCTGCAGGCGTGGGGCGCCCTGGTGCTGGTGGACCCGGCGCTGCAGAACGACTCCGGCTGGTGTCGCCGCCTTCGCTGGGCCCGGCGCTGCGGCTTGCCGTCCCTGGCCGCCCTGCTGGCCCCCAGCGACGCGGCGTCCGCCGTGGCGACGCGGCTGCAGCTCCCCCACGGCCAGCAGCGGCTGCTGGCCCAGCTGGCCCTGCTGCGGCAGAGCTGGCAGGCCCTGGAGGCGGCGCCGGCCACGGCCCTGGCCTGGACCGGCTTCCTGGAGCGGCCGGGCTGGTCCGCCGAAGCCGTCGCCCTGGCGCTGGTGAGCGGGGCCCTGCCGCGGCGCCCCCTGCTGCGCTGGTGGTGCCGCTGGCGCCACCTCCCCTCGCCGGTGTCGGCGGCCGATCTGATCGCCGCCGGCCTGCGGCCGGGACCGGCCCTAGGGGAGCGGCTGCGGGAGCTGCGGGGGGAGCGGCTGCGGGATGAGCGGCTCTGAGCCGCCGCCCCAACGGTCAGTCCCGGCAGGTCCCCTAGGGTTTCGGGGCAGCGGCTTCCCCTGCGCCGAATGGCTGCGCTGACCCAACCCTTCCTTCCGCTGCTGCTGGCCGTCGCGGCACCGCTGTTGTGGGGATGGCGCTGGCGCCGGCCCAGCTGGCAGATGCTGCTGCTGGGCGTGGGCCCCTGGGCCGCCATCGGCTGGCTGTCGCTGCTGCCGGCGGGGCCCACGCTGCGCCAGTCCTATGGCGTGCTGGTCGTGCTTGACCTGCTCGTGGTGGCGGCGGCCCTGGGCATCCGTCCGCTCCGCTGGCGCCAGCGGCTGGCGGACCCTGCCCTGGGGCGGCCGTTGCTGGCGGTGCTGGCTCCCGCCCTGGTGTGTGCGCTCGCCCTGGCGAGGCGCGGGGTGGTCTTTGAGTTTCCCTCCGATGGCTTCGTCTACTACACGACCTACTTCGGCAGCGATCTGCTCGACACGGTGCGCCTCGACCCGTTGCACTACCGCTCGCCGGCCAACTGGTTCTTCACCGCGGCCAGCTTCCTGTTCGGCTTCCCCGACGCCCTCGCCCCCTGGCGGGCCAGCCTGCTGGCGGGGCTGAACACCTTCCTGGTGCTCGTCGCCAGCTGCCAGCTCAGCCTGCGACTCAGCGGCCGGGTGGCCCTCTGCTGGCTCACGGCCCTGCTGTTCCTGCTGGGCATGGGGCACCAGAACTTCAGCTTCTTCCACCAGATCGCCCTGAACGGCACCCTGCCCGGGCTGGCCCTGGTGCTGGCTGCCGCCACGCCGCTGCTGGGGCTGCTGCAGCGGCCACGCTGGCCCGGTGCCCGCCCCCTGGCCGCGGCGACGGCGCTGCTGCTGGGGTCCGCCTATCTCGCCTATCACGCCCATGGGGTGACCGCCTTCCTCACGGTCAACCTGCTGGCCGTCACCACGGCCGCCTGCCTGGTGGTCTGGCCCTCACGGCGGCGGCTGCTGGCCAGCGTCGCCGGCGCCGGACTGCTGCTCATGGCCCTCCACCGCCTGCCCTGGCACCCCAGGCTCGAATCCTTCTACGACTGGCCGGAGACCATGCGCTTCGTCCACGACTACCGGGTTCTGGGCCACCGCTTCTTCTATTTCTGGCCCAGCCTGCCGGTGGCGACCTGGGAGCCGGCCTTTCTGGCGGCGCTCGGGCTGTCGCTGGCCTGTGCCGTGGCCTGGAGGGGCCGGTGCCGCCCCCCCGGCGGGGTGCTGGCCCTGGCGCTGCTGGCACCGCTGGTGCTGCTGGAGTGGTGGGCCCCCTTCGTCAGCGATCTGGTCTTCAAGCTGATCGAACCGGACAGCGCCTACCGGCTGGTGTGGACGAGCCTGTTCTGGATCAGCATCCCGGCGATGGCCCAGGCGCTCGATCCCGGCGTGCAGCCGGACGGCTCCAGGGGATGGTCCCTGCGGCGAAGCCTCCTGATCGCGATGCTGGCCGCCCTGATCGCCGTGCTGACGGTTCCGATCGGGCTGCAGGGGCGACCCAATGTGTTCGCCTCCAAGGTGCCCCACCTGCTCACCCCCCTGGAGGAGGTGCGGCCGGCAGATGGCGCCACCATCGAACCGATCCTCGGGCCCCTGCGGGAGTTGTGCGGGCGGGAGCCGCGGCTGCAGGGCCGGACCCTGCTCAGCGATCCCTACGTCGGCGCGGTGCTGGGCACCCGCCAGTGCCTGGCTCCGCTGGCCGCCAGGGACATCACCAAGCTGGCGGCGCCCACGGTGGAAACGGGCCAGTACCCGGGGCTGCAGAGCGCCTTGGGCTCACCCGTCACCCTGCGGGCCTGGCTCGACGAGCGCCGGGTGGATGTGGTGGTGCTCCGCGATGCCTACGTGCCCTACGAGAGCCGGATCGCCCGGGCCAGCACCCACTGGCAGCCGGATCTGCTGAGTCGCTATGGCGATCTCTCCCTCAACCGTCTGTCCACGGCCCAGCTCGCCCGGGTGGGATTCCAGCTGGTGCGGCACGAGCACGGGATCAGGGTGTACCTCAGGACACAGGCTGCACCTGGATGAGGGACCGCCCGGGCTGCCGATCGCTGCCGCGGTAGCCCTCGGGATTGGCGCTCTGCCAGGCCCAGCCATCGCGGCAGATGTCCGCCAGGGAGCGCTTGGTCCGCCAGCCCATGCGCCGCTCCGCCTCGCGGTGATCGGCAACGCTGATGGCGGAATCCCCCGGCCGGCGATCCACCACCGCGTAGGGGAGGGTGAGGCCGTTGGTGGCCTCGAAGCTGCGCACCAGATCGAGCACCGAATGGCCGCGGCCGCTGCCGAGATTGAGGGTGAGCAGCTGGGGAGGCTCCGCCTGGAGCACCTCGAGGGCCCGGCCGTGGCCCTCCGCCAGATCCATCACGTGCAGGTAGTCGCGGACGCCCGTGCCGTCGGGGGTGGGCCAGTCGCCGCCGAACACCTCCAGCCGCTGGCGGCGCCCTGCCGCCACCTGGCAGAGGAACGGAAACAGATTGTTGGGGCGGCCGTTGGGGTCCTCGCCGATGCGTCCGCTGGGGTGGGCGCCCACCGGATTGAAGTAACGCAGCAGGGCGATGCGCCAGCCCGGGGTGCTGGCGGCCACATCGGCCAGCATCCTTTCGACCGCGCCCTTGGTGTAGCCGTAGGGATTGATCGGCTGGAGCGGCGCCGTCTCCGGGATCGGCACCCGGTCGGTGATCCCATAGAGGGTGGCGCTGCTGCTGAAGACGAGCGTCTGGCAGCCGTGGCGGCCCATGGCTTCCAGCAGCCGGACCGCACCGACGACATTCACGTCCCAGTAGCGGAGGGGCTGCCCCATCGACTCCCCCACCGCCTTGAGGCCGGCGAAGTGGAGCACGGCGCCGATGCCGCCGTCGCCCATCGCTTCCCGGTCTTCGAAGGCCCGGTCGAGATCCCGGGGGGAGCGCACATCCCCTTGCAGCAGGGTGAGCCGGGCCGGCAGCCCATCTCCCGCGGCCCATCGCTCCGGCGCCAGCTGCCGCCAGCTACCCAGCCCGGCCAGCTCGCTGACGCGGCGCAGGGCTTCGGGACTGCCGTTGCTGAAGTCGTCGATCACCACCACCCGGTGGCCGGCCTCCAGCAGCACCAGACAGGTGTGACTGCCGATGAATCCGGCCCCTCCCGTGAGCAGCACCGTGGTCAAGGACCGACCCCCGTCAGGCTCTCGATCTCAACTTACCTGTGCTTAACCATCGTCACCGTTCCGGAGCCGCTCCCCGCCATCGCCCGGCCACGGCCAAAGCCAGGCAATGGCGGTAATGTCCCCGCAGCACTGCCATCCCCCATGGACCCGGCCCATCCGCCGATTCGCACCATCTGTTGCATCGGAGCGGGTTATGTGGGGGGACCGACGATGGCCGTGATCGCCGATCGTTGCCCCGGCATTCAGGTCACGGTGGTCGACCTCAATGCCGAGCGGATCGCCGCCTGGAATGATCCGGATCTGGGCCGGCTGCCGGTGTACGAACCCGGCCTCGATGCCGTGGTGGGCAGGGCCAGGGGGCGCAACCTCCACTTCACCACCGAGGTGGATGCGGCCATTGCCGCCGCCGACATGGTGTTTCTCTCGGTGAACACCCCCACCAAGACCAAGGGCGTGGGGGCCGGCCAGGCCAGTGACCTGCGCTGGATCGAGGCCTCGGCCCGCCAGGTGGCCGCCGCCGCCCGGGGCCACACGATCGTGGTGGAGAAGAGCACCCTGCCGGTGCGCACCGCCGAGACGGTGAAGGCGATCCTTGGGGCCGCCCAGCAGAACCGCCCGGAGGGCGATCGCAGGCAAGCCAAGACCTTCGCCGTCCTCTCCAATCCCGAATTCCTGGCCGAGGGCACGGCGGTCGCCGACCTTGAGGCCCCCGACCGGGTGCTGATCGGCGGCGAAGACCCCGCAGCGATTGAATCCCTGGCCGGGATCTACGGCACCTGGGTGCCCCAGGAGCGGATCCTGCGCACCAATCTCTGGAGCAGCGAGCTTTCCAAGCTCACCGCCAACGCCTATCTGGCCCAGAGGATCTCCTCGATCAACAGCATTGCCGCCCTCTGCGAAGCCACCGGGGCCGACGTGCGCGAGGTGGGCCGTGCCATCGGCACCGATTCCAGGATCGGCGCCAGGTTCCTTCAGGCCGGACCGGGCTTCGGCGGCAGCTGCTTCCAGAAGGACATCCTCAACCTGGTGTACCTCTGTCGCCACTACGGGCTGGAGGAGGTGGCGGGCTACTGGGAGCAGGTGGTGACCCTCAACACCTGGCAGCAGGACCGCATCGCCCGGCTGGTGGTCCAGCGCCTGTTCGGCACCGTCACCGGCAAGCGGCTGGCGGTGCTGGGCTTCGCCTTCAAGGCGGACACCAACGACACCCGGGAGGCGCCGGCCATCCGCATCTGCCAGGACCTGATCGAGGAGGGGGCTCGCCTGGTGATCGTGGATCCCAAGGTGTCAGCCGCCCAGATCGCCGAGGACCTCGGCCAGCCCCCCTCGCCGGCCGACGGCGGCTGGCAGACGGCGGGATCGCCCCTGGAGGCCGCCGCCGGCGCCGATGCCGTGGTGATCCTCACCGAATGGCGCGACTACGCCCGGCTCGACTGGGGGGCGATCGCGGCCCAGATGCGTCGCCCGGCCTGGCTGTTCGACGCCAGGGCCATCGCCGATGCCGCGGCCGCCCGGGCGGCGGGTCTTAACGTCTGGCGGGTGGGTGAGGGCTGAGTGACGCGGCGCAATCTGATCACGGGCGGGGCCGGCTTCCTCGGTTCCCATCTGGTCGACCGGCTGATGGAGGCTGGCGAGGAGGTGATCTGCCTCGACAACTTCTACACCGGGCGCAAGGACAACATCCGCCACTGGTTGGGTCACCCCCAGTTCGAGCTGATCCGCCACGACGTCACCGAGCCGATCCGCCTGGAGATCGACCGCATCTGGCATCTCGCCTGCCCGGCGTCGCCCGTGCATTACCAGTCGAACCCGATCAAGACGGCCAAGACCAGCTTCCTCGGCACCTACAACATGCTCGGCCTGGCGCGTCGGGTCGGCGCCAGGCTGCTGCTGGCCAGCACCAGCGAGGTCTACGGCGATCCCGAAGTCCATCCCCAGCCTGAGAGCTACCGGGGCTGCGTCAACACCATCGGCATCCGCTCCTGCTACGACGAAGGCAAGCGGATCGCCGAGACGCTCTGCTTCGATTACCAGCGCATGCACGGCACCGAGATCCGTGTGATGCGGATCTTCAACACCTACGGGCCCCGCATGCTCCCCGACGACGGCCGGGTGGTGAGCAACTTCATTGTCCAGGCCCTGCAGGGTCTGCCTCTCACCCTCTATGGCGACGGCAGCCAGACCCGCTCCTTCTGCTACGTGGATGACCTGATCGAGGGCATGATCCGGCTGATGAACGGCGAACACACCGGCCCGATCAACATCGGCAACCCCGGTGAGTTCACCATCCGCCAGCTGGCCGAGAAGGTCCGGGAGCGGATTCAGCCCTCTCTGGAGCTGACCACCCAGCCCCTCCCCCAGGACGATCCCCTGCAGCGCCAGCCCGTGATCGACCTCGCCCGCGAACTGCTCGGCTGGGAGCCGAAGGTGAGCCTGGACGAGGGGCTGGAGCCCACCATCGCCTACTTCCGGGAACGGGTGCGGGCGGGCCGTTGACGGCGAAAGGGCCGATCCTCGTCACCGGGGTCGCCGGCTTCATCGGAGCGGCGGCGGCCGAGCGGTTGCTGGCCCGGGGCGAGCGGGTGGTGGGGCTCGACAATCTCAACGTTTACTACGACCCGGCCCTGAAGCGGGCCCGGCTGGAACGGCTGGAGGCCCTGGCTCCGGCCGGGGCCTATGCCTTCCATCCCCTCGATCTGGTGGACGCCGAAGCGGTGGCGGCCCTGTTCGCCGCCGAGCGCCCCGCCCGGGTGCTGCATCTGGCCGCCCAGGCCGGGGTGCGGCACTCGATCGATAACCCGGCGCTCTACATCCAGAGCAATCTGGTGGGGTTCGGCACCGTGCTCGAAGGCTGTCGCCACGCGGGTGTCGAGCATCTGGTGTATGCCTCCAGCAGCTCGATCTACGGGGGCAACCGCCACATGCCCTTCCGCGAGCAGGACCCGGTGAACCATCCGGTGAGCCTGTATGCGGCCACCAAGAAGGCCAATGAACTGATGGCCCACACCTACAGCCATCTCTACGGTCTGCCGGCCACCGGCCTGCGCTTCTTCACCGTCTATGGCCCCTGGGGCCGGCCCGACATGGCTCCGATGCTGTTCGCCCGCGCGATCCTGGCCGGCGATCCGATCCGGGTGTTCAACCACGGCCGCATGGAGCGGGATTTCACCTACATCGACGACATCGTCGAAGGGGTGATCCGCTGCCTCGACAAGCCCGCTACGGCGGATCCGGCCTTCGATCCGCTGCACCCCGACCCCGCCACGGCCGCCGCCCCCCACCGGGTCTTCAACATCGGCAATGCCCGGCCCGTGCCCCTGCTGCGGTTCATCGACCTGCTCGAGCAGGCTCTCGGCCGTCCGGCGATCCGGGATCTGCAGCCCATGCAGCCCGGGGACGTGCCGGCCACCGCCGCCGACACCACCGCCCTGGAGTCCTGGGTGGGGTTCCGTCCCTCCACGGCGATCGAAACCGGGATCGGGCAGTTCGCCGCCTGGTACCGCGCCTTCCACGGCGTCTGAGCCAACCCCTTCGGGCACAATGGGTCGCTGTCGATCCACACCGTCTTGAAACCGCTCCAGAGTCTGCGGGGCATGGTCGACCTGCTGCCCGGTCAGACCCCCTTCTGGCAGCGGATCGAAGCCACGGCCAGGGAGCACTTCCGTCGGGCCGCCGTCGAGGAGATCCGCACGCCCCTGCTCGAGGTGACCGAGCTGTTCGCCCGGGGCATCGGCGAGGCCACCGACGTGGTGGGCAAGGAGATGTACAGCTTCGAGGACCGCGGCGCCCGCAGCTGCACCCTGCGGCCCGAGGGCACCGCCTCGGTGGTGAGAGCCGCGATCCAGCATGGCCTGGTGGCCCAGGGACCCCAGCGGCTCTGGTACGGCGGGCCGATGTTCCGCTACGAGAGGCCCCAGGCCGGCCGGCAGCGGCAGTTCCACCAGATCGGCCTGGAGTTTCTGGGCCACGGCGATCCCCGCAGCGACGTCGAGGCCATCGCCATCGCCTGGGATCTGCTGATGGATCTGGGGGTGGGCGGCCTCTCCCTCGAGCTCAATTCCCTCGGCAGTCCGGAGGACCGGCAGCGCTATCGGGCCGAACTGGTGGCCTGGCTGGAGGCCCATCGGGAGCGTCTGGATCCCGATTCGCAGCAGCGGATCAGCACCAACCCCCTGCGGGTGCTCGATTCCAAGAACCCCGACACCCAGGCGCTGCTGGCTGGAGCCCCCACCCTGGCCGATGCCCTCAGCGGCGAGAGCCATGAACGCTTTCTGCGGGTGCGGCAGGGCTTGGAGGCCCTCGCCATCCCGTTCGAGCTCAACCCACGGCTGGTGCGGGGGCTTGATTACTACGGCCACACCGCCTTTGAGATCACCAGCAGCCAGCTCGGGGCGCAGGCGACGGTGTGCGGCGGCGGACGCTACGACGGCCTGGTGGAACAGCTGGGCGGCCCCCCCACGCCGGCCATCGGCTGGGCCCTGGGCATGGAGAGGCTGGTGCTGCTGCTCAGCCAGGCCATGGAGGCGGGCACCCAGGCTCCAGTGACGGCCGCCCAACCCGACGTCTACGTGGTGAACCGGGGCAACCTGGGAGAGGCCTGCGCCCTGGAGCTCGCCCGGTGCTGCCGCCAGCGCTCCGGGGCTCCGCTGGCGGTGCAGCTGGATCTCAGCGGCGCCGGTTTCGACAAGCAGCTCAAGCGCGCCCGCAGGAGCGGCGCCCGCTGGGCCCTGCTGCTGGGCGATGAGGAAGCCAGGGCCGGCCAGGTGCGGCTGATGCCCCTGACCACCGAGGCTGGGTCAGGGGATCGAATTCTGAGCCGGGAGGCGTTTCTGGCCCTGCCGCCGGAGGAGCTGCGGCGCCAGGGGTGAACCGCTGGCCATCGGCTGCCATGACAGGCTGAGACCGCCGTAGGAATGGCTCAGCGAGCCAAGGCCATCAATGCGTAAGGGACCGGCCAATTTCGTGATCTTCTTTGATGAGAAAGAGGGCACCACGGCCTTGATGTCGCTGCTCGACAAGCTCCCCGGGATCACCATCCTGAGGATGGACAGAGGCGATGGACGCACGAGCGCAGAACCCTTTGACGTCCACTGCTGTGGACGGATGGCCAATGCCGATCTGAGCTTCTGTCTGCATGGCCTGCTGGGCCCGCGACCTGTCAATCCTGATGCCATCCAGACACGCTATGGCCGAACGGCCAAGGGCCGGCTGATCGGGATCAGCCACCAGGGAGTGACGGGCCTCAAGATGCGATTCAGGGTCTTGACACTGCCGTGGTATCCCGATCGCCTGCCACGACTGCATCGTGTCTTGCGTAAGGTCCAGCCGCGGCTCAGCAGAGCGATTCAAGACCTTTCCGAGAGAATCAACGTCGGGAACCACAGGAGGTTGATGATCAATATTCTCAAGAGGAATGACACCGTTGTCTTCCTGGCTGTTCGACAGGATGTTTTTCGATGGGGGCTCTCCAAGTATCACGGTGATGGAACGGGCCAGCCTGGTCACCTGCAGTTCAAGCTGGCGAGAGGCGAACTTCAGAAAAGCGAGATTGGCAAGATCCATGTTGACCCTGAGCGTTTCCAGGCGATCGTTGCCAGCTGCGAAGCCTTTATTGCGCGAAAACGAGAATTGATGCAGCAGCTCCTGGGGGCGGGACTGGAGGTCTATCCCATTTGCTATGAGGACTTCTTAGAGAGTAACCATGAGACCCTGGCGCGCATCTGTCGGTTGATTCGGCTCGACGTCCCCGAGTCCGATCTTCGCAGAGTCGTTGCTGAAGGTGCTGACTTTCAAAAGGTTCATTCCGAGGATATCTCCGAATTCGTGGAAAACCACCAACAGATCATCGAACTGTTTGGCGACCGCTTCGTTCCATGGTAATGATGGCGATGCCACCATCAACCTGAGCTCGACTCCAGCATCGCCTTGCAGATGGGAAGCAGCTTTTCTGCCGCCTGTCGATGCATTTCAGGCGACGGATAGTATCGGTTGTAGTTGACCGTGACGCCTTGGGAGTTCCGTAATGGCTGTGGCATGCCTGCAGGGGTGCTGCACTCCACGAAGGCATCGGCGAAGGGTCGAATCATCTCGAGCATTTGTTCCGTGACGAGATGGGGAAACTGGCCGAGCAGCGACGGCTTTGGGCTGCGGTCCCACATCCCTAGCTTGTAGAGGACCTTGGCAGAGAACCGGCCCCGCATCGTGCGAGAAAATTTCAGCTCTTCCAGCCGCTGCTGGCTTGGAAACCGATAGTCATCCGGAGCTCGCTCGGAAAACCAGAAGAGGATCTTTGGGACTGAGATCTTGTTCAGGAGTTGAACCATTTTCTCGACATACGCCCTGGAGTTCTCTTCGATGAGCTTCCGTAGGAACTCCGGGTCATTGCCGCGTTTATCCGTCCCAAAGAAAAGATCGAGCCAGACCTGCTCAGATCTCATCGGCAAGCCATCGGGAAGCCGATGGCCTCTGGAGATGCCGAGACCTGAGAAGAAGGCTGAATTGTTGATGCTTCTCCCCGACATGACCTGGACAACGACCAATCGTGCCCGGTTGGCGATGCCCAGCAGCGTCTCTGAATCCCGGGAGGTGAGAAAGAAGTCAGGTCCTGCTCCGCCTCTGCCGAGGTTCATGGTGCCGATCCCCAGTGTTCTGCCGATGATGGTGGGGAAAGGGTCTTCGCAGTAGGTGCCGAACGTCTGGGCAGCCCCCAGGTAGGCGATGCCGTTGGGGCTGCTGGACTGGGGGCCTCGTAGGGTGAGCCCATCCAGCTCATAGAGCTGATAATCGATGAATTCCCTATCTCGGTCTTGGTATAACTTGCTCATGCCATCACGGAACGCCGCGGGTTCTGGATGAAGTTTAGGTAGGGAGCCAGGTACCGCACGGTGAACCGGTTCCCAGGTTCGATGGTCGCTGTGGCGTGTTGCCAAAAAAAAGCGGATCCGTTGGGATCCGCTGAAGGCGTCTTTGCCATGTGGGACGACGGAGCTGGCTGATTCAGGCCGAACCGACACCCACGTAGGAGCCGTAGAAGAACAGACCGACCACAAAGATCACGGCCATGCCACCGGCGGTGGCGACCATCCAGAGCGGCAGGACCCCTTCGGTCCACCGGCTCTTCCAAGCCACGGCCGGGCGGCCGTCGGGAAGGCGGTCGGGGATCCGGCCGTCAGGAAGTGAGGATTTCTTGCCGCTCATGGATGGGGTGCCTCCCGATCAGTTGAAGAAGTAGCTGGAGAAGAGGATGCCGATGACGAACACGAACAGCAGGCCCAGGTAGAGGCTGGTGCGGTTCAGTTCGACCGGCAGGTTGTTGGGGTTGGGATTGCGCTGCATGGATGTCTCAGCGACGGACGAACTGCATGGCCGCCAGGGCACCCAGGAAGAAGACCGTGGGAATGCCGAGGGCGTGGACGGAAAGCCAGCGCACCGTGAAGATCGGATAGTTGCGCGGCGTGGTGGGGGCGGTGGACTGGGTCATGGTTCCTGGAGGCGCAGATCAAGGCTGCTCTTGCCCTCGTAACGCTGACTCACAACGGGAGCCTTGGTTTCCTGGGCCTGGAAGTAGGCATCCGGACGGGGCGTGCCGAAGGCGTCGTAGGCCAGGCCGGTCGACACGAACAGAAAGCCCGCCAGGAAGATGGCCGGCAGGGTCACCGCATGGATGACCCAGTAGCGGATGCTTGTGATGATCTCGAAGAACGGGCGTTCCCCTGTGGAGCCGGCAGCCATAGCAACAAGCGTTCAGCCAGGAGATCCTAGGGGTCGATCGGGGGGCTCCGCCAGCCGGGCGGGGGGTTGGTTACAGAGGGATGCAGTTGCCCACCGCACTCCGCCCTCAGCCCTCAGCCCACCCAGCGCAGCAGCACGCCCCGCTCCCCCAGGACGAAGCCCTTGCCATCGGGGGCGAAGACGATCCGGGAGAAGTTGGTGGGCTGCTCAGTGCCCACCGGATCCCGCTGCCAGCTGGCGCCCGCATCGTTGCTCACCAGCAGGGTGCCGTTGCCGCCGCCGGTCCACACGGCGCCCCGGGGGTCCCAGGCCATGTCGAGGTAGCCATAGCCGTTGGTGATCGGGATCACGGGCTTGCTCCAGTCGCCGCTCTCGGTGCTCTCGGCGGTGCTCGGGTCGCCGTCGAAGCGCAGCTGGGCGCCCCGGGCCACCATCCAGAGGTGGCCGTCGGGCTGGAAGCCCATCGACTGCAGCCGCTGGCTGCTGACCCGCTGGTGCACCTGCCAGGCGGGCAGGCCCGGTTCCCAGGTGGCGAAGAAGTTCCCCAGGCTGCTGACGCTGACGTAGTCCCCCTCGGCGCTGCGGCGCAGGTCGCGGATGGCGCCGGCGGCATCCCCCACCAGGGCCTGCCAGCTGGAGCCGGCATCGGTGGTGCGGTAGACGGCACCGACGTTGGTGGCCAGTTCGGCGGTCTTCGGCCCCAGGGCCGTCACCAGGTAGGGCTCGCCGGGCAGCTTGGTGTCGAGCAGCAGCCGGCTCCAGCTGCTGCCGGCATCGTCGCTGTGCAGCAGCAGGCCGGGCTGGCCCACGATCCAGCCCTCAGGGCCGCTGAAGTCGATGCTGATCAGCCGGAAGTTCTCCTCCTCCGGCAGGTCGAGGGCCCGCTCCTGCCAGCTGGCGCCAGCGTCGTCGGTTTCCATGATCAGCCGGTTGCTGCCCACCAGGAACCCGTGGTCGGCGCTGCTGAAGGCCACGTCGAGGGGATTGGAGCGGGTGTCCAGGGGGACCGCCTGCCAGGGGCTGGCGACGGCGGTGGGCAATCCGGTGGTGACGCAGCCCGTGAGGCCGAGGGCGAGCACGAGCGCGATCGCCAGGCTGAGCAGGGGCCGCAGCGGGCGGAGCAAGGCCGGCAGGGCGGGAAGGGGCGCAGGCATCAACGCAGGGAATAGAGGGAGAGGAAGAAAGCGAAGGCGAGGGCGAACCCCCCGAAGATCAGGACGTTCTTCTGACCGGGGGTGAGGCGGTTCACCCCCAGGCCGAAGTTGAGGTTCTCCTCGAAGCCGCTGGGCTTGTTGCGCGGGCCGATGTCCTTGAAGGCCCCCACCCGGCTGCGGCAGACCGGGCAGCGGAAACCGACCGGGTCGAGGTCGAGAAAGGAGGTGCCGGAGGGGATCCCCAGCTTCTTCACCCCCTCGGCCGGGTCATAGACGAAGCCGCAGCTGCGGCACTCGAACCGGTGGCTGGAGGGATCCTCGGCGACGGTTTCGGCCGCCTCGCTGACGGCCCCGGCGGGCCCGGTGGGGACCTCTTCGGTGGGTGTCTCCGTCGGCGGTTCCGTGCTCATCCCGTGCCTGGCCATACATGGGAACTCTATCGACGGCGACCCCGGGGCTCGCGGCTGCTCCGGCCATCCGGCCGCGCCGGTCGTCGCGGCGACCCCCGCCCCCGGAAGCAGGTGGCAGAATGCGCGCCAGGTTGGGTCTGCCGATGTTTGTGCTCTCCGGCTACGACGCCTTTCTGGGCTTCCTGCTGATCTCGGCGGCGGTTCCGGTGCTGGCGCTGGTGGCCAACAAGCTGCTGGCGCCCAAGAGCCGCCAGGGGGAGCGTCAGCTCACCTACGAATCGGGCATGGAACCGATCGGCGGGGCCTGGATCCAGTTCAATATCCGCTACTACATGTTCGCCCTGGTCTTCGTCATCTTCGATGTCGAGACCGTGTTCCTCTATCCCTGGGCGGTGGCCTTCCACCGTCTCGGGTTGCTGGCCTTCATCGAGGCTCTGATCTTCATCTCCATCCTGGTGCTGGCCCTGGCGTACGCCTGGCGCAAGGGCGCCCTCGAGTGGAGCTGAGCACCTCCCCACCATGACCCTCACACCTCCTGCCGGCTCCCTCTCCGTCGATGCCCTGCGCGACCTGCGTGAGGCCAGCTGCGGCCCCGTGGGCGCCCCCGGCGTCACCGCCGACCTGTCCGAGAACATCATTCTCACCAGCCTCGACGACCTCCACAACTGGGCCCGGCTCAGCAGCCTCTGGCCGCTGCTCTACGGCACGGCCTGCTGCTTCATCGAGTTCGCGGCCCTGATCGGCTCCCGCTTCGACTTCGACCGCTTCGGTCTGGTGCCCCGCTCCAGCCCCCGTCAGGCCGACCTGCTGATCGTGGCGGGCACCGTGACGATGAAGATGGGGCCGGCGCTGGTGCGGCTCTACGAGCAGATGCCCGAGCCCAAGTACGTGATCGCCATGGGGGCCTGCACCATCACCGGTGGCATGTTCTCCGCCGACTCCACCACGGCGGTGCGCGGGGTCGACAAGCTGATCCCCGTCGACCTCTACCTTCCCGGCTGCCCGCCCCGTCCGGAGGCGATCTTTGATGCGGTGATCAAGCTGCGCAAGAAGGTCGGCAACGAAGCCCTGGCCGAACGTGGCAACCTGCGACCCACGCACCGCTACTGCACGATCCCCCACCAGATGAAGCGGATCGAGCCGATCGTCACCGGGGCCTACCTGCGGGCCGAAACCCAGCAGGCCGCCCTGGCCGCCGCCGCCGGTCTGCCGATGGGCGCCGCCGCTGACACCGCCACCGTCCCTGCCACCACCGCTACCACCACTGATGCCTGAGGAGTCCCCCGTCACCCCCGGCGCCTCGGACGCCAAGGAATCCGCGGATGCCGGTGCCCTCCAGGCCGCCGCCCCTGGCCCTGTGGCCACCTGGCTGAGCGGCCAGGGTTTCGATGCCGTCGCCCTGGGCCCGGACCACTCAGGTGTCGAACTGCTCGGGGTAGAGCCCGCGGCCCTGCCGTTGGTGGCCACCGCCCTGAAGGCGGCCGGCTACGACTACCTCCAGTGCCAGGGTGGCTACGACGAGGGGCCGGGGGGCCGGCTGGTGAGCTTCTACCACCTGGTCAAGTTGGCCTCCATGGTCGACCAGTTTGCGGCCATGGCCGAAGCCACCGGCCCCCTGCCGGCCGATGCGCGTCCGGAGGAAGTGCGTCTCAAGGTGTTCCTGCCCCGGGACGGTGCCCTCTCGATCCCCACCCTCTATGGCCTGTTCCGCGGTGCGGACTGGCAGGAGCGTGAGACCTTCGACATGTACGGCATCTCCTATGAGGGCCATCCCCATCCCAAGCGGCTGCTGATGCCCGAGGACTGGAAGGGCTATCCGCTCCGCAAGGACTATGTGCAGCCTGATTTCTATGAGATGCAGGATGCCTATTGAACGTCTTGGTGCAACGCCTCAGCCGCTGAGCGCAGCGAGCGTTTCTTTGAGGTAGCGGGTTCCCCAGCGCTGATCGGGTTCCAGGTGGTTGCCTTCGGCCCACTCGTTCCAGGCGTTGATGAACACGACCGGCTCAGGAAGAGCGTAGTCAGGGAGGCGTTCCACCGTCTGCCTGAGCCACTGGCCGTAGCGCTCCGGCGTTGCATCCTGGAGGATGATGCCCCCCCAGCGGCGGCGAGCCGTGTTGTCCCATGAAGGGGTGACACAGGGAAAGCGGGGATAGGGGGGAGCTGGCCTGGCAAGGGCGGCTTGGCAGACCTTCCCGTAGTCGATGACCCGGTGGATCTTCTTGCCTGGAGACTCATTCTTGATGATCCCCTTGATCGTTTCACGAAGGCTGGGAGCCTGGGAGGGAAGGGTGCCCAGCATCGGCCAGCAGGGCTGAAACTCCACGGCGGCATCAAAGCCGAAGCTGTGGGGGTTGTTGATCTCCTCCTCCTTCGATTCAACGGAAACGAGATAGAGGTCTCCAAGGCCTTGGTCATGGGCGATCGAACGCCAGATTTCGGCCGTCCTGGCCGGCTGGGGCAGGGCGCTGGTGCGGTAGACCAGAAACAGCGGTTTACCTTCGATCCTGATGTAGCGGGGATCCCTGAAGGCCGTCAACAAGGACATCAGGTGGTCGCGATCGTCCTGTTCGCTGTAGATCTGCGCAAGCAGAATCTCATCATCGGACCCGTCCCAGCGCCGGGTCCAGTTTTCATTGGCCCAGCAGAGGCAGAAGGGAAAGTCAGGCTCCCCTGAAGCCAGCACGTCTTCAAAGGGCCGCTGCAGCACGCGCCGGCCATTGAACCAGTAGTGGTAGTAGCAGAAGCCATGGATTCCGAACGCCTGGGCCAGTTCCGCCTGGGCCTGGCGCGCTTCCGGCAGGCGAAGGTCGTAGAAGCCAAGATCCGCCGGCAGATGGGGTTGGTAGTGATGGCGGAACAGGGAACGTGCCTTGGCTACGTTGCGCCATTCTGTGAAGCCTTTCCCCCACCAGGCATCGTTTTCAGGAATCGGGTGGTACTGGGGAAGATAGAAGGCGATGGCCTTGGGTAAGGGCACTGCTGCACGCGAGTCCGATGGACGGATCCTAGTCTTGGAAACTCCCATAGGCCGTTAGTTGGTTGATCCCATGCAGTTCTGATGCCCGCAGGCTTGTGAATGGACTCTTACCTGAAATCGTGATTAGGCCGATGGTAAAGATCTGATCCCGTGGGCAAGGCCATGCCGATGGCGTGGCATTCATTGGCACAGACTATTCCTCACCGTGTACGATTGAGTTCCCCGGCTGAGGCTGTCTGTGGCGCTGGTTCCTTCGTCCATGGACATGATGCGTGCACCTTTCTTCAGCATTATTATCCCTACATTTAATCCCCATCTTGATCGCTTCGCGACGTGCTTGGAGAGTGTCTATGGGCAGAGCTTCTCAGACTGGGAAATCATTATCCTTGATTCACTCTCGGCCCGCAGCGACGATGTCAAACGGCTTGTCGGAGAGTCTGCCCGTGTTCGTTACTTGCAGGATCTCGAGGCCGGTGGTATCTATCCAGCCATGAATATGGCTTTGGCTCAATCTACGGGGGCTTGGGTCTTGTTCCTTGGCCATGATGATCGGCTGGCCGATCCATCTGTGCTGAGGATCGTCAGGCAGCATATCCATGCCTCCAGGCTTTGCTTTTGGAGACGGGCATACTATGGGAATGTCTTGATTGACGGTGATGCAGGTTGGGCAAAAGCTGGGGCTATCTACGATGGTGAATTCAATCTGGCGAAGCTGCTGAGGCGCAATATCTGTCATCAAGCCATCTTCTACCGAGGCCGCCATGCACGCGGTGGGCGACCGCTCTATAACCCGGATTTCCAGGTGACCGCCGATTGGGACTACAACATACGAGCCTGGACGGGTGGGGGGTACGGCTACATCCCATTGACGATCTCTGTCTTTTTGGGAGGGGGGACTTCATCCTCCATGAAAGCAGACGGCTTTTATGGCGCCTTGGCCTTGACGTGGGGCTATTGGAAGCGGAAGCGCCCCATGATCCTTGCCTTGCTTACACTTGCATACTGCAAAATTGCTGCCTTCTTTTCGGAATCCACGCGTGAATCTGCTTCCAGGAGCTAACGCGAGCGGGAACGTCAGTGCTTCTAAGGAAGCCTGGAGATCCTGCTGTGGCGGTACGTGGTGGATGGGTTCAAGCGTGGCTTGCCGCTTGGGTTGAATCGGTCCATGCCCTTCCATTTGCTCCGTTCAGCTTCGCAGAAGCCATGGGCTCGGGCAGGTGCTGAAAAGGGAGGCGATTGGACACAGCCGCCCCAAAGTGATCGGTTGTTGATCCGGCAAGCCCGAAGGGCCGGCCTGCGGTGCACCTAACCTGCAGAAGGAGACTGGGCCGGTCCAATTTCCTTATTCACGACTTCTTCTAGGCTTGAGTATCCTTTTGATGCCAAGATAGATCTTGATGGGACGCTCAAGTTCGCCGAGGCGTCTCTCCAGGTATTCAATCCTGCGCTTTGCGGACTCTTGCTTGTATTCGAATAGCTTGTTGGCCTCATTGAGCTGTCGAAGGGCGTGATCCAGCTTTTGAGAAAGCAAAGCAACTTTCTTCCAGGTGCTGATTCCAGCGGGAGTTTCAGCTTCAAAGCTCTTATCGTCAACCCAATCTCCCTCCAACAGCAGAGGCGGTAACTCTTTGACGTTTCTGTCGAGGTCCAAGGGCTGCGGCAGTAGTGGGTGGTAGGAGGCGCCTGGCGGCCCCAGGTTCAATCGATCGCGCCTGAGAAAGGTGAGTTCGATGACTCGCGGGATGACAAGACCTGAGCCTTCAATGGTGACTTCACCGCAGCAGTTGTTGGGATGGGCATGGACGCAGATGTGACTGTTGTCGAGCCTTCTGAGCAATGGGCCAAGCTCGTTCTCAAACTCTTCTGGATCATTGGCTGAATCAAGTCTATGCAGCTCAATCGCAATGATCCTGAATCGGTTCAGTGTGCTTTGCTTGCAGGCAAGAAGATTCCTGTACTCTGCGCCTTCAATGTCCATTTGAAGGAGCAGATCGCCTTCGGGGTCTGGACATTCTTCTTCAACCCATTCGTCAAGGGTGATGCTGTCCTTGCCGTGGTCTATGTCCAGCCATTTCTTTCTGAATGTCTGCATGACCTCAATGAGCGGCGTCTCCAGAGCTTCCAGGTCGCTGGTGTAATCGCAGAGATGGCAGGCAATCCCGTAAGTGATTGCCAATTCATCTTCGAAGCTCTTTGTATTGTTCACTCCTGGAGAGAAGCAGGCTCTGATTCCTTGAAGATCATCAGGAATCAGATAGGCACCATCTTCATTACCTCCGATTCTGATCAGGGGGTATGGGCATCGCCTGGGCTTCATGATCAGGATGTCTCTGATCCTCTTCGCGAGCTCTTGCTCTTCTTTAGTCCACGATGAAGGCATTGTTTAGGACATGCCCCCTGAAATAAGCTTGGCGACTGGCACCTCAAGACCTCAGTCAAATTGAGAAGATCCTAACAGGTAGATCCCTGAACTTCTCGCTCCCGCTGTCCATAAGTGTTGCCCATGGAAACCCGGGTGGATAATGTCCTTGAGCATCGGCAGTGTCAGCTTGTACCTTCTGGCTTGGCCGACGCAGGATCTGGTTGGCTGGCGGGCCCTCATCCTGCATGGCCAATCTCGCCATAGGCGTCTTTTGGCCTGCAGTGAAGTTGACCCGATCGTACTTGTTTGTCCCTGGACGTTTGTCTGCTGCGATCGTGTCAGCGGGTAAACCTGCGTGCCTTGTAAACAATGTTGTAGTAGTTTCCTCCTTGTGCGCGTCGCGCGAACCGTGAGCGACGGTATTCTTTGTATCCATGCTGCGACATGAAGGAGTTCATGTCCTTTAGTTGGCAGCAGCCAGCGTAGGCCTCAAAATCTGGGACTTCTGTCTTGATGAATAGAATGGCTTTCAGTACTGGAATGGATCCCTTGAGGACAAGCAGCTCTGATCCCTGGGTGTCCATGATCAGTGCTTGGTAATCTGTTTCATTCAGTTCATGCGCCTTGAGCAGGGATGGCAGGGTTGTGCTCTTCAGGCGAATCGTGGTTGAGTAGTTGACTTCAGGCCAAATGTCCCTATGAAGATGTAGCTCGAGAATGGAGGAGGACTCCCCGCTGTTGTTGGAAATATGAAACTCATACTCCTTGCCATCAACATCTGTGACCAAGGCGTTGATGGCTTTCTGCTTTGTGAACTCTTCTGTATTCTTTTGAAGTTGTCTGAAGATTTCGGGGATCGGCTCAACCCAGGCAACTTTCAGGTCGTACTTGGCGTAGAGATTGCGCTCTTGCCCGGTATTTGCACCGATATGGATGATGCCTGAAACTTCCTTTAGGAAGTCGTCTAGGCCTGATGGCTTTTTTCGAAGTGAGCTCAGGATTGATCGAAGAGCTTTGATCATCATTGACTTCTCTCAGTAACTTCACCAGCGCTGCTCTTGACTTTATCGGCTCTGAGGCCCTGTAAGGGCGTTGAAGGGGCCGTTCCCTTGTCACGTCAGGACGCCGTAACATTGCTGTGTAGTCTATTGCCCGCAATGCCTGATGTCTGAGGCGAATGCGTTCGATCTGGCCTTCAGGGGTTGAATCGCTGCTGGAGCTCCATTCATATTTTGCTGGCAGGCGCGCCATGGGTTGGCCGAAATCTGAACTCCCCACAGAATCCTCGTTTTGTGTGGCTGCCCTGCAGGTCATGGGCCTGCGATTCTCCTGCGTCCCAATCCTCAGTGCGTTTTCGGCCAGCACGCTGCTGGTCGACAACCCTTTGGGGACATGGACCCAGAGATCAGCGGCTGCAGCACTCATCGACGTTCAACTCTCAATCCCTTTTGTGCTTCCGGTAGAACCGGATCACCTCCTTGGCCACGCTGCGCGGTTCATGGCGCAGGGTGGCGCTGGGGCGGGCTCCCTGCAGGGGCGCCAGGATCACCTCATAGCCCTGATCCCTGAGGACGGAGGCTTCGCAGGTCACCGGTTCGGCGCCCCGCAGACGGTAGACGTCCAGCAGGCTGGAGTCGTCCAGTTCCTCCTGGGCCAGAACGGCCGTGAACAGGCGCTGCTCCACCCCCAGGCTCGCCAGCTGGGCTTCGATCGCCCGCAGGTGCCCGCCGACGTCCAGGCCGTCGGTCTCGCCGGGCTGGGTCATCAGGTTGCAGATGTAGAGCCGCGGCGCCTTGCTGGCGCTGATGGCACTCACCAGCTCCGGCACCAGCAGGTTGGGCAGCAGGGAGGTGTACAGGCTCCCCGGCCCCAGCACGATCAGTTCAGCGTTGGCGATCGCCTCCAGGGCCCGCGGCAGGGCCGGCGGCCGCTCCGGGGTGCAGCCCAGGCGCACGATCGGACAGGGGGCATGGCCGATCTGGGATTCCCCCTCGATCCGCTCGCCGTTCTCCAGCTCCGCCCAGAGGCGCACATCGGCGTTGGTGGCCGGCACCACCTGGCCCTGCACCGCCAGCACCCGGCTGCTGGCGATGATCGCCGATTCCAGGCTGCCCGTGATCGCCGTCAGGGCACTCAGGAACAGGTTGCCGAAGCTGTGGCCCTCCAGGCCGCTGCCGGCCTTGAAGCGGTATTGGAACAGGCGGGTGAGCAGGGGTTCCTCCCGTGCCAGGGCCGCCAGGCAGTTGCGGATGTCGCCGGGGGGCTGCACCCCCAGCTCCCGCCGCAGCACGCCGCTGCTGCCGCCGTCATCGGCCACCGTGACGATCGCGGTGAGGTTGCTGCTGTAACGCTTCAGGCCGCTCAGCAGGGTGGCCAGCCCCGTGCCGCCGCCGATGGCCACGATCGTGGGGCCCCGGTTCAGGCGCCGCTGGGCCAGCAGGGCATCCACCAGCAGGGTGTCCTTCTCCGGGGCCAGGGCCTGCTGGATGGCGCCGAAGCTGCGGCTCTGGCCGAGCCAGACCATGGCGGCGCCGATCAGCAGCACCAGCGGGCCGGTGATCCCCCGGGGCATCACCTGGGTGAGGCGATTCAGGCCCCAGCGGATCGTCTCGAGGGTCCAGTAGATCGGCTGCAGGTCGGCCCATACCGCCGCCCCCAGCAGGGCGATCACCAGGCCCAGGCCCGAGGTGATCATCCAGCGCTTCACCACCAGGCCCGGCTGCAGCCAGCGGGCCGCCCGCCGCGAGCGGCTCATCAGGTCCTGCTGACGCAGGTCGCCGCGGCCCACCCAGCGGGGGCGCCCCGGGCGGGAGCCGCCCCGGCGCCGACGGGCGTTCGCAGCGGAGCCTCGAACCGTCAAGGGCAGGGCGTGGCGACGCGGCACAGACCACCCGAACTGTACGGATGAAAAGCCCGTCCTGAACCGGCAGGATGGGAGCCGGGCCTCCGGGGCCCCCTCGCCGTGGTTCCTTGGCCCTCAGTCAACTCGCGCTGAACGCTCCCCCGGCCATCCCACCGGTGGCCCAGATGGAGAACCTCAGCATGCGCTGGGGCGAAACCCTTGTTCTCGATCGGGTCGACCTCAGCCTCACCCCGGGCGAGCGGCTGGTGGTGGTGGGCCCCTCGGGCTCGGGCAAATCCACCCTGCTGCGGCTGCTGGCCGGGCTGCAACTGCCCACCGATGGGCTGCTGCGCATCCACGGCGAACCCCAGACCTACCTGCGCCTGGACCAGCGCCACCCTCCGGACGTGCGCCTGGTGTTCCAGAACCCCGCCCTGCTGGCCTCGCTCTCGGTGCGCGAGAACGTCGGCTTCCTGCTCTACCGCTTCAGCGGCCTGGGGGAGCGGGAGATCGCCGAACGGGTGGACCAGGCCCTGCAGGCCGTGGGGCTGGCGGGCATCGCCGATCGCATGCCGGGCGAGCTCAGCGGCGGCATGCAGAAGCGGGTGAGCTTCGCCCGTGCCCTGATCGACGACCCCACCCTGGCCTCGGCCCGCACCCCCCTGCTGCTCTTCGACGAACCGACGGCCGGTCTGGACCCGGTGGCCTGCACCCGCATCGAGGACCTGATCGTGCGCACCTCCCGCATCGTCCACGCCTCCACCCTGGTGGTCAGCCACGTGATGAGCACGATCGACCGCTGCGCCGAGCGGGTGGCCCTCCTCTACGACGGCCGCTTCCGCTGGATCGGCTCGGTCGAGGACTTCCGCGTGAGCACCAATCCCTATGTGGTGCAGTTTCGGAGCGGTAGTCTGCACGGACCGATGCAGCCGGCCGAGAACTGAGCCCATGCGCCGGAGTGTCCGTGAAGCCCTGGTTGGATTCTCTCTGCTGGCGGCGATCGCCAGCGGGCTGGGTCTGTGGTTCTGGCTGCGGGGGATCTCCCTAGGAGGGAACACCTGGACGATCCGCGCCAGCTTCGCCGACGCCGCCGGCCTGGCCGACCGTTCTCCGGTGACCTTCCGCGGGGTGCTGGTCGGCAGCGTGCGCCGGGTCACCGTCACCGACGCGGCCGTGGTGGCCGACCTGGAGATCACCGACCCACGCCTGCGTCTGGCCCGGCCCCTGGTGGCCCGGGTCGGCAATGCCTCCCTGCTGGGAGGAGATGCCCAGGTGTCCCTGCTGGCCGGCGGTCCCCCCCTGCCGGCCAGCCTGCCGGGCCCTCGGGAGCGGGGCTGCGACAACACGCGCATGGTCTGCAACGGCGGCAAGGTGACCGGTGTCGCCGCGGCCAGCCTCGACACCGTCACCGAGACCGTCCAGGGCCTGCTCGACCAGGCGGAAAAGGAACAGCTCGTTCAGCAGATGGTGGCGGCCACGGCCGCCTTCTCCAAGACCGCCAGGGAGACCGAGCTGCTCACCAAGAGCGGCCAGGTGTTCCTGCGCGACGCCCAGGTGCTGGTCACCCAGCTGAACCGCTCGGCGGGCAAGGTGGACCCGATCCTGAGCAACCTCAACCTCGCCAGCGCCGATGCGGCCCGCGCCACCAAGCACGTCGGCAACCTGGCGGCGGCACTGGACAACCCCAAGACCGTGGCCGACCTGCAGGCCACCCTCACCAACGCCAAGCAGTTGACCGACCGCTGGTCGGCTGTCGGCGGCGACGTGAGCAAGCTCACGGGTGATCCCAAGTTCCTCGACGGCATTCGCAGCGTCTCGATCGGTCTGGGCCGGTTCTTCGAGGAGCTCTACCCCGCCGAGGTGGATGCGGCCCGTGACCGCAAGGCCCGCCAGGATGCAAGCCAGCAGGAGGCCAGGGCCGCCCGCGAGGCCGCCCAGGACCGGCTCGCCCCCACCGTCAGAAACCGTTGATCGCTTCCAGGGCGATGGCGGCGATGGCCTGGTCGCTCGCCTTGGGCAGCTGCACGTAGCGGCCGCCGGCCGCCTCGGCCAGCTCCTTGCCCATGCCGCTGCCAATGAACTTCCGCTCGGTGTCGATCACCAGCAGCCGCAGGCCGAGGCTCTGGTAGCGGCTCGCCACCTGCCGCAGCTCCTCCTTGAGGTCCACCGGTTCCTCCCCCTCCAGCACCGGCTGGCCGAGGGAACGGCTCAGGGGCACATTGCCGCGGCCGTCGGTGATGGCCACCACCACCACCTGGCCCAGATCGCCGGTGGCCAGGGCGTTCGCCCCCACCCGGGCCGCCTGGGCGAGGCCGTGGGCCAGGGGTGAGCCACCGCCGCAGGGCATCGACTCCAGCCGCCGGCGGGCGGCGGTGATCGAGCGGGTGGGCGGCAGCAGCACCTCGGCCTGCTCGCCGCGGAAGGTGATCAGGGCCACCTCATCCCGGTTCTCGTAGGCCTCGGTGAGCAGGCGGATCACGGCCCCCTTGGCGCTCTGCATGCGGTTCAGGGCCATCGAGCCGCTGGCATCCACCAGGAAGATCACCAGGGCGCCGGCCTTGCGCTGCAGCTGCTTGGCCCGCAGGTCCCCCTCCTCCACGATCACCTTGCGGTGCGGCTCCCGGGCGCGGCGGGCCTTCTGGTAGGGCGCGGCGGCCCGCAGGGTGGCGTCGATGGCGATGCGGCGCACGGGACCCCGGGGCAGCATCGGCTTCACGTAGCGGCCGCGGCTGTCGCTGAACACCACCGCCCGGCTGCCGCTGCCGCCGCTCTTGGCCTTCGCCGAGGCGAACACCAGCAGGTCCGGGTCGATGGCGGTGGCCTCCGGATCGAGCAGGAATTCCTCCGGGATCTGGGGCGGGGCCTGGTCCTGGGGGCTGTCGTCCTGGTCGTCCTCGTCCTGATCCTCAGGCTCCTCACTCTCGGGCTCCTGCTCCGGCGGCTCCGGTTCCTCGGGGGGCTGCTCCCCCTGGGGCGGTGGCGGCGGCGGCGGCTCCATGGGCTGGTCGGGATCCGGGGGCGGCAGCTGCAGGGCCCGCGGGGCGATCACCAGGCGCACCGCCACCTGCAGATCGTCCGCGTCCACCCGGTCCCGGCCGGAGAGGGCCGCATGGGCCCGGGCCACCCGCACGGCGTAGAGCTCGGCCCGGTGCCCCTCGACGCCGCCGCGGATGGCTTCGGTGACCAGGTAGCGGATCTGCTCGCGGTCGATGACCACGTCCGGCAGCCATTGGCGGGCCAGCAGCAGCTGGGTGGCCAGGGCTTCGGTCTCCTCCTGGAAGCGAGCGCCGAAGGCGCTGCTGGAGGCGCCGTGGTCGAGGGCCGAGCGGGTGATCGCCACCCGCTGGTCGGTGTCGAGCAGTTGGTTGGCCGACAGGGCGATGGCGAAGCGGTCGAGCAGGTGGTCGCGCACCGCCCCCTCTTCCGGGTTGTAGGTGGCGATCAGCAGGCAGCGGCAGGGGTGCGACAGGCTCAGCCCCTCCCGTTCGATGCGGTTTTCGCCGGAGCCCACCGCCGCCAGCAGCAGGTTGGTGATGCCGTCATCCAGCAGGTTGAGCTCGTCGACGTAGAGCACGCCCCGGTGGGCCTCCGCCAGCAGCCCGGGCTGGAACACCGGCGCCCCGGCCGTCAGGGAGGCGGCCACGTCCACCGAACCGATCAACCGGTCTTCGGTGACGCCCAGGGGCACCTGGATGAAGGGGGCTGGAATCACCCGGGTGGGCAGCAGGGCGCCTGGATCGGTGCCGCTGGCATCACCGCCCAGTTCGGTGATGCGGCGCCGGGTGGCCCCATCCCACTCGTCGGGCCGGGAGGGATCGGCCTGCCGCAGCCCCGGACCATCGGCCAGATCGATGACATCGATCGGCGGCAGCAGGGCATGGAGCCCCCGGGCCAGCACCGACTTGCCGGTGCCGCGACCACCGGCGATCACCACGCCGCCCAGGCCAGGGTCCACCGCCGCCAGCAGCAGGGCCAGCTTCAGGGTGCCGTGGCCGGTGATGGCGGCCAGCGGAAAGCTGCCGGTGGGCGCGGCACCGGCGGGCGCGGCAGGGGACCCGCTGACGACCATGGGGCAGTGGCTGGGTGGGTTGGCCAGTCTCGCCGACCGGGTGGCGGCGGGGGCGGCCCGCTGACCCCGATACCCTGCCTGGGTGTCAGGCCCCGGTCGGCCGCCGATGACCCGCCGTCCCTCCAACGTTCACGAGCGCTACCACGCCCACGTCTATTTCGGCGCCGCCGAAGCGGCGCAGGCCGGCGCCCTCTGTGGGGCCGCCGGAGCCCGTTTCGGCTTGCCGGTGGGCCGTCTCCACCTCGAGCCGGTGGGACCCCATCCGGTCGGCAGCTGCCAGATCAGCTTCGGCCAGGCGGACTTCGAGGCCCTGATCCCCTGGCTCGAGACCCACCGCGGCGGCCTCACGGTGCTGGTGCATGGCATCACCGGCCATGATCATGCCGACCATACCGACCATGCCGCCTGGCTGGGGGAGCCCGTTCTCCTCAACCTGGCGGTCTTCGGCGGCTGAGCCGATGCCTCCCACCCCGGCGGCCGCACCGCCTCGCCCCTCTGCGTCCAGCCTGGCCATCGCCATCGGCGCCAACCTCGGTGACCCCGTCGCCACCTTCATGGCCGTGCGACCGCGGCTGGAGGTCGAGCTGCGGGCCTGGGCGGCGGCCCCCCTGCAGCTGAGCTGGTCGCCCCGGTTCCGCACCCAGCCGGTGGGGGGGGCGCCGGGACAGCCGCCCTACCTCAACGCGGTCCTGCTGGCGCGGCTCGCGGCGGCGCCGGTGCCGGCGGCGCCCTGGCCTGATCCCACCCGGCTGCTGGCGCGGCTTCTGCAGCTGGAGGCGGCGTTCGGCCGGGAGCGCCGCGAGCGCTGGGGACCCCGCCGTCTCGACCTCGACCTGCTCTGGTGCGGGGCCATGGCCTGCCCAGGCCCGGAACTGGTGCTGCCCCACCCGCGCCTGGGGGAGCGGGCCTTCGTGCTGGCCCCGCTGGCGGCGATCGATCCGGACCTTCCCCTTCCCCTGGCGCCCGCCGGTACCCCCCGCACGGCCTCCGCCGGCCTGGCGGCCCTGCCAAGGGCGGCCCTGGAGCCGCCGCCCCTGACCCTGGCGGGGGAGCCGGGCTGGCCGGAAGGGTCCTGAACCGCGCCCACCGGCCCCCGCCCGTCACACTGGGGGCCCCAATGGCCCGCCCCATGGCTCCCCTGCCGCCCCCCGAGCCCAGCACCCATCTGGAGACCACCGCCGCCCTGCAGGCCCGCAAGGTGCGTTTTGAGCTCAACCGGGTGGTGCTGCCGATCGGCATCGAGGGCACCTACGGCGTGATCCGCCATCCCGGCGCCTCCCTGGCGGTGCCGGTGCTCGAGGACGGCCGGGTGGTGATCCTGCGCCAGTACCGCTTCGCCGTGGCCGGGCGGCTGCTGGAGTTCCCGGCCGGAACCCTGGAGGAGGGGGAGGAGCCCCTGGGCTCGATGCGGCGGGAGCTGGAGGAGGAGACCGGCTACAGCGCCAGCCGCTGGGATCCCCTGGGCGCCATGTACCCCTGCCCCGGCTACTCCGACGAGGTGATCCACCTCTTCCTGGCCCGCGATCTCACCCTCCTGCAGGACCGCCCCCCCGGCGATGACGACGAGGACATGGAGGTGCTGCTGCTGGAGCCGGCGCAGCTGGATGCGCTCCTGGCCAGCGGCGACGAGGCCCTGGACGGCAAAACGGTCACGGCCTGGTACCGCGCCCGTCAGCTGCTCGGACTCTGATGGCCCCGGAGCGCTGGCTGTTCTGGCATCGCCGCGACCTGCGCCTGGCCGACAACCTGGGCCTGGCGGCGGCCGCCGCCGCCACCCCGGCCGTCACCGGCCTCTACGTGCTGGATCCGGCGATCCTCTCGGACCCGCTGATGGCGCCGGCCCGGGCCTGGTTCCTCTGCGAGAGCCTGCGGGAGCTGGCGGCCCGCTGGCGGGCGGCCGGCAGCCGGCTGCTGATCCTGCGGGGTGACCCGACCGCCCTGGTGCCCCTGGCGGCCCGGGCGGCAGGGGCGGCCGTGGTGACCTGGAACCGGGAGGTGGAGCCCTACGGCCGCGAGCGCGACCGGCAGGTGGCGGCGGCGCTGCAGGGCCAGGGCACCCGGGTGCTGGTGGACTGGGACCAGCTGCTGGTGGCGCCGGAGGCGATCCGCACCGGCGCCGGCGAGCCCTACCGGGTCTATGGCCCCTTCCTGCGCAACTGGCGCGGCCAGGTGGAGGGTCGGGCCGGGCTCGGTCCCGGATCGGTCGGCGGCCTGGAGCCGGTGGCGGCGCCGAGCGGCCTGCGGGATCTCGATCCCGGCTCCCTGCCGGCGGAGCGCGCCACCCAGTGGGAGGCCCTGCCCCGGCTGGACACCGTGCCCACCGCCGAGGCGCTGGGTTTCCACTTCAGCGGCGCCGACCTCTGCCCCTGCCGCCCCGGGGAGGCGGCCGCCCTGGCCCAGCTGCAGGCCTTCGCCGACGGCGGCGTCAACGGCGGTCCCCTGGCGGCCTACGAGCCGGGTCGCAACCTGCCGGGTGAGGCCGGCACCTCCGGGCTGTCCGCCGCCCTGAGCGCCGGCACCCTCAGCCCCCGCCAGGCCTGGGCCGCCGCCCGGGAGGCCCGCGCCCTCGCCCGCAGCACCGAGGCCCTCACCTCCATCGGCGTCTGGGAGCAGGAACTGGCCTGGCGCGAGTTCTACCAGCAGGCCCTGTTCCATTTCCCCGAGCTGGCCGACGGCCCCTACCGCCCCCAGTGGCGCCACTTCCCGTGGGAGAACGACCCCGAGCGGCTGCGGGCCTGGGAGGAGGGGCTCACCGGCCTGCCGATCATCGATGCCGCCATGCGCCAGCTGAACGAGAGCGGCTGGATGCACAACCGCTGCCGCATGGTCGTGGCGTCCTACCTCGTCAAGGACCTGATCATCGACTGGCGCCATGGCGAAAAGGCCTTCATGGTCCGCCTGGTGGACGGCGATCTGGCCGCCAACAACGGCGGCTGGCAGTGGAGCGCCAGCAGCGGCATGGATCCCCGGCCCTTGCGCATCTTCAATCCCTCCACCCAGGCGGCCAAGTTCGATCCGGAGGCCACCTACATCCGCCGCTGGCTGCCGGAGCTGGCCCATGTGGCCACCGCCGACCTGATCAGCGGCGACATCGCACCCCTGGAACGGCGCGGCTACCCGGCGCCGATCGTCAGCCATAAGGTCCAGCAGGCCCGCTTCAAGGCCCTGTACGCAGCCCTGCCCCGGGGCTAGGCGGGCGGGGTTGGGTGCCCCTGGGCCTGGCTTCTGGGGCCTCAGGCGACGACGGCTTCGGCCCCCACCAGGCTGCGCACGGCGGCGATGACGCTGTCCTGCTGCTCGGCAGTGAGTTCCGGGAAGATCGGCAGGCTGAGCACTTCGGCACAGAGCCGTTCGGTGATCGGCAGGCTGCCGGGGGCGTAGCCGAGGGAGGCGTAAGCCGGCTGCCGGTGGATGGGGATCGGGTAGTAGATGATCGTCGTCACTCCCGCCTCCTGGAGCTGCTGCTTGAGCCAGTCGCGGCAGCAGGCCTCGGGCAGTCCGTAGCTGGCGCTGTCGGCCGCCGGGGTGCAGCGTCCCCCGCAGGCGCTGGTGGCGGCAGGGCAGCGGGGCACCCGCACCACGAACTGGTTCCAGCTGTGGCCCTCCGGTCCGGGGGCCGCGGGCACCAGGCCCGGCAGGCCCGCCAGTTCCCGCTGGTAGCGCTCGGCGATGGCCCGACGCCGCTCCACCCAGCCGGCCAGGTGGGGCAGCTTCACCATCAGGACGGCGGCCTGCATGGCATCGAGGCGGCTGTTGTAGCCCAGATCGGTGTGCAGGTAGCGGCGGGGCATGCCGTGCACGGCCAGCTCCCGGATCCGCTGGGCCAGCTCGGCGTCACCGCAGACCACCATGCCGCCGTCGCCCGCGGCGCCCAGGTTCTTGGTGGGAAAGAAGCTGAAGCAGCCGGCGTCGCCCCAGCCGCCCACCGGCCGGCCGGCCCAGCTGGCGCCGCTGGCCTGGGCGCAGTCCTCGATCACCCGCAGGCCGTGGGCGGAGGCGATGGCCATGATCCGCTCCATGTCCACCGGCCGGCCGAACAGGTGCACGGGCATCAGGGCCCGGGTGGAGGGGGTGATGGCGGCCTCGATCCCCTCCGGATCGATCAGGTAGGTGTCCGGGTCCACGTCCACGAACACCGGCGTGGCCCCCACGGCGCTGATCGCTTCGGCGGTGGCGAAGAAGCTGAACGAGCTGGTGATCACCTCGTCGCCGGCGCCGATCCCCAGGGCCCGCAGCGCCAGGACCAGGGCATCGGTGCCGCTGTTGCAGCCGATGGCATGGGGCACGCCGCAGGCCTCGGCGAAGGCGGCCTCAAAGCCGTTGATGGTGCTCCCCCCGATGTACTGGCCACTGCGCAGGACGTCCAGGACGGCCTGGTCGAGGGCGTCTCCGAGCTGGTGCAGTTGCTCGCTGAGACTGAAGGGGGGCACATGCATGGCGGCAACATTAAGCCTGCGGATCCGACCGCCGCCGCCACCACCCAGGAAGCGTCAGCCGCTGAACCAGGGGGGCTCGGCGCCGGCCCGCCACTTGATGTTGCAGCCGATCGCCGGCCGCTGCGGTTCCGGCACCGGCCGCCCCTCCAGCAGGGCCGCCAGGGCCGCCCGCAGATCCCGGCCATCGCAGGGCTCGCCGCCGGGACGGCTGCCATCCAGCTGGCCCCGGTAGGCGAGCCGGTGGGTCCGATCGAAGAGAAAGACGTCCGGGGTGCAGGCGGCCCGGAAGGCCTGGGCCACGCTCTGGTCGGGGTCCTGCAGGTAGGGGAAGGTCCAGCCGCAGGCCGCGGCCTGGGCCGCCATCCCCGCCGGCCCGTCCTGGGGATGGCTGGCGGTGCTGTTGCTGCAGAGGCCGATCAGGCCCGCCCGTCCCTCCAGGTCGCCCTGCAGCCGGGTGAGTTCCGCCTCCACATGCTTCACGAACGGGCAGTGGGGGCACAGGAACAGCACCAGCACGGGGCTCCCGACAGGGGCGGCGGCCTCGAGCGGGCCACCCGTGACGGGCCGCAGGCCGGCCCGCATGGCGTCCAGCGGCAGCGGCGTGCCGAGGGGCAGCATGGTGGAGCTCGTGAGAACCATGGCTGTGCTGCCGCCCTTGCTGCAGAGCGGATGGGGGAGAGCGGGCAAGGATCATCGCCGCCACCGAGCCATCCCCGCCGTGTCGCCACCGTGCCGTCTGCTGGTGCTGCCGCTTCTGGCGGCCGCACTCGCCGGCTGTGTGCCCGCCGATCAGCGCCCCAGCGGCCGGGTGTATCCCCTGCCGAGACACCAGCCCAACGACGGCCTCGCCGTGGTGAGTCGGCCCGGTGGCGAAGGCCTGCACATCTGGATCGAGACCGACACCGCCCGTCCCGGTGTCTGCCGGCCGCGCTGGCTTCCGGACGCCGCCCGGCTGCGGGACGGCAACGGCCCCCAGCCCACCAGCTTCGGGCTGGCCCCGCGGGAGGAGTTCTTCCAGGCCCTGGACCGGGGGACGGTGCGTCTGGCCCTGCGCCGCCAGATGGAGGCGCTCTGCCGCCAGCGGGCCCCCGGCAGCAGCTTCCTGTGGGAGCCGCCCCCGCGGACCGCGGCCGAGCACCGGCCGCCGGTCCTGCCCCTGCTGGAGGAACCCGATCTGCTCAGCGACCCGCGGGCGATCCGGCGGGCTGAAAAGCAGTTGCTGGGTCTGCCCCTCGCCCCCGAGGACCTCGAGGAGCCCGGGGCGATGGACCACGGGGGTTGGTGAGGGCCATCGCCTCAGCGGCTCAGGCCAGGGCCGCGGCGCCCACGTACCCCTGCGGCAGCACGAGGGGCCAGACCTCCGGCTCCGGATCCCCCGGGGCCGGCGGCGGGCCGAACAGACCCATCCCCCTGGCCTTGAGGCCCGCCTCCAGCCGGCACCAGGCGGCCAGGAAGGCCTGCTCGCGCTGCTCCTGCGGCAGGCTGCGGATGGCGTCCCATTCCCCCGGCGGCAGACAGCGGCGGGCGATGCTCTCCCACTCCGGCACCGGCCGACACCGCTCCACATCCACCCCCACCGGCCGACGGGGGTGAAAGCCCAGCAGGATCAGGTCCCCCGAATGGGAGACGTTGAAGTGGGGAGGCAGCTCCCCCCCCTCCGGCCACGGGGTCCCCGGGCCAGACAGCGGCAGCAGTTCCGGCTTGCCATGGGGCCCCGCCCCCAGCACGAGGCCGGCGGGGTCGCACCCCAGCCAGCTCCCCAGAATCAGCCGCAGGGCGCCGCGACCCAGCAGGAAGCGCTCGCCATCCCCCTCGCCCCGCAGCCGTTCCAGCCGTTGGCGCTCGCCTTCATTCAGCAGATCCCCCAGGGGAGTGACCAGCGCCCGGACGTCCGGATCGCGGCGATCGAGCAGCAGCAGCAGCAGGGGAGGCCCGTCGGACCCGGCGGGGGGCAAGGGTGGCGGAGCCAGGGCCGGGTCCGTCCGGGGCGGCCAGCGCTGAGGCCGGAGCAGCCAGGGGCCCCCCGCGGGTGGGGGAGAATCGCCGGACTGCATTCCTTCGCCCTCCGGCGCTCCGTTTCCCATGCTCCTTGATCTGCGCGGCAAGAAGGCTCTCGTCACCGGCATCGCCAACAACCGCTCGATCGCCTGGGGCATCGCCCAGCAGCTGGCGGCGGCGGGCTGCGAACTGGGCATCACCTACCTGCCGGACGACCGGGGGCGCTTCGAGGGCAAGGTGCGCGAACTCACCGCCCCCCTGAATCCCACCCTGTTCGAGCCCCTCGATGTGCAGAACCCGGCCCAGATCGAGGCCCTGTTCCAACGCATCGCCGAGCAGTGGGGAACGCTGGATGTGCTGATCCACTGCCTGGCTTTCGCCGGCAAGGACGAGCTGGTGGGGGACTTCAGCGCCATCAGCCCGGAGGGCTTCGCCCGGGCGCTGGAAGTGAGCGCCTATTCCCTGGCGCCCCTCTGCCGGCATGCCAAGCCCCTGTTCAGCCCGGGGGCCAGCGTGATCACCCTGAGCTACCTGGGCGCCGAGCGGGCGATCCCCAACTACAACGTGATGGGGGTGGCCAAGGCGGCCCTGGAGGCCTCGGTCCGCTACCTGGCGGCGGAGCTGGGCCCCGGGCAGCAGGTGCGGGTGAACGCCATCAGCGCCGGCCCGATCCGCACCCTGGCCAGCTCGGCCATCGGCGGCATCCTTGACATGATCCACAACGTCGAGGAGAAGGCTCCCCTGCGCCGCACCGTCACCCAGGACGAGGTGGGCGCCACCGCCGCCTTCCTGGCCAGCCCCCTGGCCAGCGGCATCACCGGCCAGGTGATCTACGTGGATGCCGGGTATTGCATCACGGGGATGTGAGCCAGCCCTGTCTTCCGTCGGCCAAAGGGTGCTCGGCACTGGAGAGTCCTTGAGCGACCCCATGCAGCGAACAATTGTCGACAAGGGAGTTGCGGGGCTTGGCAATCGCCTTCAGGTCCTGGGCCATTGCTGTGATCTCTCCAGACGATTCAACGCTGTTCTGTGTGTTGACTGGACCCATAACTCATGGAATGATCATTTCGAGAGCTATTTTTCGCTGGCATGCCCTTCGGAACCGGCCTTTCGGCGGCCCGATGGTGATTTTGGTCTTGTGATTCCACCCCGCTATGCGAGCCGCATCACGCAAGACCCCTTGAAATGTGATGCCCTGAAGGATGGGTTGTTTCTGACTGACCATGGGCCATCTCTGGACGGTCCCTGGGACACTCTGGTTGTATGTCGCTATCTTGCTCGCTACTCCAATCGGCTATTCCGCCTGCTTCGGTTGCATCAAGATGTCAGAAAGGCGGTCGACGATCGGATGGGTGACCTGGGCCTGTCGCCGGGCAGCTATGACTGTTGGCATATTCGTCACACGGATGCCTCGGGTGGATGCCCTCTCGACATTCTGAAGGCCATTGCTCACTATTCAAGCGCCCGAAAGAAAGTCGTGATCACGGACAGCATGGACGTTGCCGACTTGTGCGTTTCCTATGGAATCATCTGCCCGTCCGTCATCCCTGCGGTCAAGCGTGGTAGCCGGCATGGGGTCCACCATCTCAGAGAGGCACAGCTTGGCCAGCATGGATTGACCAAGCAGGACGTCAACCGTTCAGCCATTGTCGACCTCATGATCGCCGGTTCGGCACGTCAATTCTGGGGTACCTGTCAGCGATCGACTTTCAGCGAATTCATTTATCGTGGCAGAATTGTTTCCTGGTTTGAATCTGCTCTTTCCGGCAAGCGATTGAACCTGCTCTGCTGGGCCAATGTCGCCGTCGCCAGTTTCCTGTTTCGTTGCTATCTTAGCTATAAGATCCGTTGGGGACGGCACAGGGGGTGGATTCTCGAATGATTCTCCCCGGTGGTCATTCCAGTCCCCGGCACCTGTCCCATGTTCTGCTCTTCTGGTTCGGCGACGACTGGGGGATCTATGGCCGCACCTATGAGCAGATCGCCACGACGCTGAGCCGCTGCGACCATATCGAGCAGGTGCTTGTGGTTCTGCCCTCATCCAAAGGGGAGACGCTGGCCACGTCCTTTCAGGTCATCTCCGAGAGGCTTGCTGTCGCGCGCCTTTACTGGAGGCCCGGTGATGCCAGCCCCTTCCGGCTGCGAAGCCTCGCTTCACGGCTGAAGCTCGAATGGGAGCGCATCGGCCTGAGGCGACGCATCCGATCCCTCGGGTTCCGAAAAGCAAACACCCTGCTGTGGTTGTTTCCGCCCCATCCCGTCCTCGATGAGCTGGTGCGCCAGGTGCCTGCTGCGGCCCGGATCATCCAGATCGTGGATGATTTCACCCTGGTCGACAAGACCGACTGGTACTACCCCTTTGCGGTGGATCAGTATCCGCGAATCGGAGCCATGGCCGACCTCATCGCCGTCACCTCGAAGGCGAATGAGGATAAGTTTTCGCCCCAGGCTCCCTGTGTCCGGATCGATCAGGCCGTGAGTTCGGCCTTTCTGGCGGAGGCCTCCGATTTCAGGCCCGCCGGCCCCCAGCCAGTTCTGGGCTATGTCGGCACGTTCTGGGATCGCACGGACATCGATCTGCTGCGCAGGATCGCCCTGGAGCGGCCCCACTGCCGGCTTCTGCTGGTGGGGCCCGAACTCAACCGGCGCCTGTCGGACTCCGGCCTGCTCCGCCTCGGCAATGTGGAGTGGCTCGGGAGCCTTCCCAATGATCAGGTGCCGATGCAGCTGAAGCGGATGAATCTCTGCCTGATTCCCCATCTCGATACGCCCTTCTCGCGGTCGATGAGTCCGCTGAAACTGTTTCAGTACATCGCCAGTGGCAAGCCGGTGGTCTCCTCCGCCGTGGAAGGGCTGGAGCTGGCCGAGGATCTGATCCGGATCGAAAAGGATCCCGCCGGCTTCCTGAAGGCCATCGATGAGGAACTGGCCTCCGACAGTCCGGAGAAGTTCCGTGCGCGGGTGGCCTTCGCCTGGGCCCAGACCTGGGAAAGTCGGGTGGAACGGATCCTGGCGGCCCTGCCGGCTCAGCCCTGAGGCATCGGCATCAGGGTCCCCATCCACTCGATGCTGGTGGTGTGCAGGTTGTAGTACGCCGCCTCCACCTGCAGACGGCCCGATCGGAGCCTGTCGGTGAGCATCACGCTGGAATCGACGAGGTTGCGGGCGGCGTTGAGGGTGTGACGCCGGCAGGCCTCCTCCAGGTTGTGTTCGCCGCCGAGGCTGAACAGCTCCATGCGCAGCTGGCCCACCACCTGGGACAGGCTCGGCGTCAGGTTGAGCTCCCGGTCGAAGGCGGCCGCCACCGCCCCGCAGGCGGCGTGGCCAAGCACCACGATCACCGGCACCTCCAGGTGGCTCACGGCGTACTCGAGCGAGGCGATGGCGGCCACGGTGCTCATCGTGCCGGCATTGCGCACCACGAACAGATCGCCGAAGCCCGTGTCGAACAGCAGCTCCACCGGCACCCGCGAGTCGGCGCAGCCCAGGACCGCCGCCACGGGAGTCTGGCCCGCTTCCACCTCCAGCATCCGCAGGCGATCGCTGTGGGGGTGGAGCACATGGCCGTCGAGAAAGCGCTGGTGCCCGGCGCGCAGCTGATCGAGGACGGCACCCGGACGTTCATGCATGGGACTCACCCCACCACCCCTGGCGGCCCGGCGCCGTAGCGCTTCACACCATGGGCCCCTTATCGCCATGGGCGCACCGGACCGCCGGAGCGCGGGCCCGGGGGCTTTGGCATGATTCAGGTCCGGCCCGTTGCCTTCGCTCGCGTGTCCACCAGCCCCCAGCGCACCGGCGAAGTCCATCGCGTCACCGGTGAAACCGACGTGCATGTGGCCCTCGATCTCGACGGCACCGGCCGCTGTCAGGTGGCGACCGGCGTGCCGTTCCTCGACCACATGCTCCACCAGCTCGCCAGCCACGGCCTGCTGGATCTGGAGATCACCGCCAGGGGCGACACCCACATCGACGACCACCACACCAACGAGGACGTGGGCATCGCCCTGGGCCAGGCCCTGGCCCAGGCCCTCGGCGATCGCCGGGGCATCCGCCGCTTCGGCCACTTCCTGGCCCCCCTCGATGAGGCCCTGGTGCAGGTGGCCCTCGACTGCTCCGGCCGGCCCCACCTCAGCTATGACCTGGCCATCCCCGCCCAGCGCATCGGCACATACGACACCGAACTGGTGCGGGAATTCTTCGTGGCGGTGGCCAACAACGCCGGCCTCACCCTGCACATCCGCCAGCTGGCGGGGGTGAACTCCCACCACATCGTCGAGGCCGGTTTCAAGGCGTTCGCCCGCGCCCTGGACCAGGCGGTGGAGATCGATCCCCGCCGCGGTGGAGCCGTGCCCAGCAGCAAGGGGGTGCTGGAGCGCGCCGGTCAGGTCGCTGCCTGAACGGTGCGTCGCCAGTAGCATCAGGTGATCTGCGTACGCGCCATGCGTCCCCTCCTTCTGCTGGTTGCCGGTTTCACGGCCGCCCTTGCCGTGGCTGCCCCGGCCCGTGCCGCTGACTGCCTGCCGAGCCAGGCCCAGGAGGCCCCCTGTGCCGTGTCCCAGCCCCCCTGCCCGGTGGTGGAGCTCCCCTGCGAGGCCTGAGGCCGGGACGGCCGCCCACGCCTTCACACTCCGTTACGTGATAATCGGGACAGCGCGCTGCGCTGTTCTTCCCGTGGGCTGATCCGATGACCGTTGCCTCCCCCGCCGCCGCGGCCTCGCCTGCCTACGACCGCGCCGACTGGTCCAGCTCCTTCTGCAACGTCAGCGTCGAGCTCAGCGACGAGCCCCTCGTCGCCGCCCGTGGTGCCATCCCCGCCGAGCTGAGCGGTACCCTCTACCGCAACGGCCCCGGCCGGCTTGAGCGCGGTGGCCACTGGGTCCACCACCCCTTCGATGGCGACGGGATGATCACGGCCCTGCGCTTTTCCGAGGGTGGCACCCGGCTCAGCAACCGCTTCGTGCGCACCGAGGGCTGGCTGGCCGAGGAACAGGCCGGCACGGTGCTCTACCGGGGCGTGTTCGGCACCCCCAAGCCCGGCGGCCCGCTGGCCAACGCCTTCGATCTGCGGCTCAAGAACATCGCCAACACCCATGTGGTGCGACTCGGCGACCAGCTGCTCGCCCTCTGGGAGGCCAGCTCCCCCCATGCCCTCGATCCCCTCAGCCTCGAGACCCGCGGTCTGACCCTGCTGGACGGGGTGCTCAAGCCGGGTGAGGCCTTCAGTGCCCACCCCCGTTTCGATCCCGGCCACCACGGCGCTCCCCGGATGGTCACCTTCGGTGTGAAGGCCGGCCCCCGCAGCACCGTGCGCCTGATGGAGTTCGCCGCCGACGGTCCCGGGGCCGGCACCCTGCTGGCCGACTCCAGCCACAGCTTCGGCGGCTTCGCCTTCCTGCACGATTTCGCCATCACCCCCAACTGGGCGGTGTTCCTGCAGAACGCCATCGACTTCAACCCCCTCCCCTACGTGCTCGGCCGCAAAGGGGCGGCCCAGTGCCTGAAGTCCCGGGCCGGTGCCCGCGGCCAGTTCTGGCTGATTCCGCGCCAGGACGGTGCCTTCGCCGGCCAGGAGCCGCGGGTGCTGGAGGCTCCGGAAGGCTTCGTGTTCCACCATCTCAACGCCTGGGAGGACGGCGATGCGGTGGTGGTCGACAGCATCTTCTACGCCGATTTCCCCTCCATCGGCCCCGACCAGGACTACAAGGAGGTCGACTTCGACCGCATCCCCGAGGGCCTGCTGGAGCGGTGCCGTCTCGACCTGGCCAGCGGCACGGTCACGGCCACGCGGCTGAGTGAGCGCACCTGTGAATTCGCCATGGTGGCGCCGGCCCGGGTGGGGCTGGAGAGTCGTTACGGCTGGATGGCGGTGGCCGAGCGGGAGCGCGGCAACGACCCCCTGCAGGCCCTGATGAAGCTCGATCTCGCCAGCGGTGAGTCCCGCGTCTGGAGTGCGGCGCCCCGCGGCTTCGTCAGTGAGCCGATCATGGTGCCCCGTCCCGGCGCCACGGCCGAGGACGACGGCTGGGTGCTCGGCCTGGTCTGGAACGGCGCCCGCAGTGCCAGCGATCTTGTGGTTCTCGATGCCGCCTCCATGGGCGAGGTCGCCGTGCTGGAGCTTCCCCTGGCCATCCCCCATGGCCTGCATGGCAGCTGGGTGGCGGCCTGAGGCCGCGCCGCTCTGCCAGCGGCTGGGCGATCAGCGCCGGATCAGCCCGCGCGTTCGGCGCGCCACCTTGCGGGCCAGCTTGAGCAGGGGCCAGAGCAGGGAGAGGGGAAAGGGCTGGCGAACCAGCGGGGTTTCGGCTTTCCGGTAGTCCTTGTAGAGCCGACGATGGGCGTTCGGGTCTTCCGAGCCATCAAAGACGCTGTACTGCAGGCCGATCTCCTCGCTGCCGACCAGGCGCCGGTGGGGATGGGCCGCCAGGATCCGGTGGATGCTTTGTGTGTAGACGACCGGGCCAGTGGTGCAGATCACCGCCTCCCAGGGATTGGTGTGAACGAAGGGTTCGTAGCGATCGATGTTTCTGAGCACCGCAGCGATCACGGCGGCCAGATAGGGATGGCCGGGAGAGGCGATGACATGCCACTGCTGGAATTCGCCGCCCGGGATGGCGGCCAGTTGCCGGTGGGTGCCCCAGCCGGCATGGGGACTGCCGGGTGAATGGTCCCACTGGCTCAGCAGGAAGGCATCATCGTCGCGCAGCACCTCGGAGAACGGCCGGGTGACGCAGGCCTTGATGTCCAGGTAGACACCGCCGAAGTGGTAGATGCACAGATAGCGGAACAGATCGGCACGGGCGGCACCGTAGGCAGGATCAATCCGCAGATAGCGGGCCAGGATCGCCTCGCCGTAGGTGTCGCCGATGAACCGCTCACAGTCGCGATCGTCGTAGAAGCGATAGGTGAAGTCAGGGTTGAGGGCTTCGATCGCGCGACAGTTCTCCTCCAGCACGGACGGCAACCGACTCCTGGTGCTGAACGTCTGATGGATGATCCTGGGAATGCCGCGGCTGGCCGGAGGATGGGAGGCCAGGGACGCCCCTGAAAGCAGCCACGCGCTGGCTCGGTTCACCCCGCTCCGCCCCTGCATCGTCTCCCCCATCGTCCAGCTGTGAAAGGACCGCGCCGGCCTCAGCCGCGCGAGAAACGGGTGAAGGTGGCGGGGGAGAAGAGATGACCTTCGGAAAGGGCGATGGCGACCACGGCATCGGCGTCGGCGGCGGCATCCACACGGGCCTTGAGGGCCGGATCGGCGGCCACCTTGGCGAGGAAAGCGGTGAGCTGGGATTTGGACATGGGACCATCGACTACGGACTCTCCGTCCTACTCCCTTTCAGGGCGCGGCCTGGAGCCCGATGTGGTGTTCCGTTCCCGCCATGGCCTGGTTCATCAAGACCGAAACCTTCCGGTTCCCCCACGACGCCGTGATCCCCCACCTGCAGGAGCATCGCCGCTGGGTGGAGCGGCTGCGTCTGGAGGGACGCCGCATCAGCAGCGGCTATCTGGTGGATGACCAGGGGCGGCCCGGTGGCGGCGGCCTGCTGCTGCTCGAGGCTCCCGACCATGCCGCCGCCCTCGCCCTGGTGCTCCAGGATCCGATGGTGATCGCCGGGTGTGTGCACTGGCAGCTGCAGGGGTGGCGGCCGGCGGTGGGGGACCTGGCGGTGTCCTGATGACGGATCGACGTCTCCTGGTCATCTCGAGAATCGGCGTCGGCCCCCCCTACGCCGGCAACCGAAGCCGCATGGCCGCGTTGCTCGACGACCTGCGGGCCCTTGGCTTCGAGCTCCATTTCGCCGGTGTCGATCTCTCCGCTGAAGAGAAACGGGAGACCCGCAAGGCTGTCGACCGCTGGATTCACGATTTCGTCTGGCCCCCGGGCGGCCGGCGGCCGCTGGCCGCCCGGGTCAGGCAGCGACTTGGCAGAGCGTTGCAGGGGCTCCGTCGTCGCTGCTGGCCGGGGCGGGAGCCGGGGCCCTCCATCGGCAACCGCCCCCTGGACGACTGGTTTCATCCGAGCTGGCTCCCTGAGGCGCGCCGTCTCCAGCGCGCCGGCAACTACAGGCGCGTGCTGGTGTCCTACGTGACCCATTCCGCCTTCTTTGAAGTCTTCGACTCCCGTTGTCTGAAGATTCTGGATTGTCATGATGTCTTCACGGATCGGAACGCCCTGCTCCAGAGGGCCCAGCTGGATCCTGAGGACTTCTGGATTTCCCTGAACCAGGGCGACGAGTGCCGGGGATTGCGGCGATCCGATGTGATCCTCGGCATCCAGGAGCGAGAATCCAGCTACTTCCAGCGCCTGACCCATGGCCGGCGTGTCGTCAGGACCGTCGGCCACATCATTCCATCGGATCCTTTGCCCTTCGCCGAAGCCCGGGTTCCCGTCGTGGGCTATCTGGCCTCGGCGAATCCCCTCAACCGGGTGGGTCTGCGCTGGTTCCTTGAGCAGGTGTGGCCGCTGGTCAGGAAGAGGGGGGGCGTCGGCCGGCTGGTGGTCGCCGGCGGGATCTGCGAGGCGATGCCCTTCCCTGAGGAGGTTGAGCTCCTCGGGGTCGTGCCATCTGCCCGGGACATCTATCAGTTATCGCTGTTCATGATCAATCCCATGCGCACCGGCACCGGCTTGAAGATCAAGACGGTGGAAGCCATGGCCCATGGCCGGGCGATCGTGACGACGCCGGCCGGTGTGGAGGGCATGGCCCTGACCCCGGGCGTTTCGGTGGCTGGAACGGCTGACGACTTCGCCGAGGCCGTGCTCGCCTATCTCCGCGATCCTGCGGCAGCCCGGAAGGCCGGTGTCGCCGCAGCGGAGCATCTCGACGGCCTGCGCCATGAGGCGCGGGAGGCCCTGTTGGAGGCCCTGGACACGCCTCCGGTTCAGCGGTTTCGGCCGGCCTTCCGGTAGCCCCCGGCGATCGTCCGGGCCATGGCCTCCCAGGTCAGGGATCGGCCGAGGTTGCTGTTGTGGGCCCGCATCCCATCGAGATCGCGCCCCTCGATCCTGGCCAGGGCCTCCGCCAGGAGGCCGGGGGCGAAGTATTCCGCTCCGGCATCGCCCGGCAGGTCGTAGACCCTGGCGGCCTCCGGGAGCACCATGGGACAACCGAAGGTGAGCCCGAGCGAGACAACCCCTGAGGTGAGCGTGGCGGTGTAAGGCGCCACCAAGACATCCGCGAGCGAAAAGAGGGCGGACACATCCGGTTCCGACACGTAGCCGATGCGCAGGCGGATGCGGGGGTCCTTCGCTGAGGCTTCGTTGAGCCATTCCGTCGATACCCCCGGGATGGGGGCACCGGCGACCAGGAGCCTGTAGTGGGACCCCGGTCGACGATGGAAGGCTTCAACAAGGGACTCGAGACCCTTGTAACGACGGATGTTGCCAAAGAACAGAAAGGTGAAGTCGGCGTTGCTGATGTCGGTCTCCCTGGCCAGGGCTTCGCGTCTGGATGGGTTGGGTGGATAGTCCTCGGGGTAGCCGGCGTGAGCTGCCACAAGCGCTTTCTTCTTCAGCGAAACGCCGTATTCCTCCTCGGCTCGGTCAATGGACGATCTGCTGTGAAAATGAATGCCATTGGCAAATCTGGTGATCAGCCTTCGAACCTTCAGCTCCCTGGCATGGTCTGGGCATTCATGGCTGATCAGGTTGTGCACTGTCCAGAACAGTCTTCCGCCCCGTAGCCTGAACAAACTCAGGTCGATCAGCATCAGAAGGTACCAGGCCAGGAATCGGATCCTGGACTGGGCATAGACGGCCTGGTCCGTCAGGCCGTTCAGCCAATGCAGGTGAACGATCACCTTCCTGGAATACAGCCGTTGCTGTCGAAAAAAGGCTCCAAACAGTGGAGGATGATCCTTGACGTCGACGCAGAAGCCCTGATGGATGAGCGCTTCGGCAAGCCGTTTCTGGTAGGGGTTGAAGCGTCGTTTGTCGGGCAGGAAGACGACCGTTGCCTCTTGCCCGTGCCCGCCCTTGTCTGAACCTGACATGGCTGGAGAGCAGGACGGTTCCATCCCAACCAACCATACAGGCCTCGGCCTGGGTCGCGTTCGATCCCCGAGCCGTGCGCTTCCAGCCAGCGTCGCTGGCCGGCGTCTCCGGGTCGTGCTGGTCTCGGCCATCGCCAGGGATCCACACCTTTAGGATCAAGAATCCATGGCTTACTCGTCCCGCCGTGACTGATTCAGCCAGGACGACGGATTCAGCCAGGACGACGGACGAACTGCGACGCCTTTTCGTTGTCGGTTCCGAAGAGCCTTATCACCAGGCTCTGTTCGAGGCGCTGGAGACCATCTGCACGGTGCAGACTCTGGCTCCCCGGCTCAGCTGGCGGGGCTGGCTGCCCGGCTTCGGTCGCCGTCGCCGGACCTGTGAACTCCCGCGCGGTGCCTTCTCCCGCCATCGCTGGCTGGTCAGGATGCTTGCCCCCCTGGTGCAGCGGCGCCTGCTGGCGACCTACGGCAAGGCCGACGCCCTGATCATCACCGATCCCCACTCCTGGCCCTACGCGATTCATCACCGCGCCCTCGCTTCCGTCATCGCCTATCTGGTCAGCGATGACTATGCGGCTTACCCCCATGTCCGACTCGATCAGGAACACGATCTGGTCCGTCACGTGGATCTCATCCTCCCCGTGTCCCAGCGCCTTGCCGAGGTGATCCGTGCTCGGTACGGCCTTGAGGCGTCCCGCTTTCCCATCATTCCCAACGGCATTCCCTCCTCCTGGCTGCCGGCCGAGCCTCCCGCCGCGTTGACGCCCCAGCCACCCCAGCGCCCCGCCCTGCCGGCGGATCTGGTGCCGGCCGATTTCCGGCCCCTGATCGGCATCATCGGCGTGATCGGCAGCCGCATCGACCTGCTGCCGATCGTCGCCGCCCACGACGCGCTGCCTGAGCTCCGCTGGCTGTTCGTGGGGCCGGTGCGCCGCCAGGTGCCCGGCCTCGCCCATCTCCAGAGCAGCCCCCGCTGCCGCTTCCTCGGCGCCATGCCCTACACCGAACTCCAGGCCTGTTTCGCCACCCTCGATGCGGCCGTGCTGCCCCTCACCGACGGCGACATCAACCCCTGCAGCAGCCCCGTCCGTTTCTTCTCCCAGCTGCCCACCGGCCAGCCGATTCTCTACACAGGCACCTGCGCCCAGATCGCCGAAACGCCGCATCTGGCCTATCACTGTGCCGATGGCCAGGCCCTCACGGCCACCCTCGAGCGCCTGGCCGCCACCGGCTTCCAGGACGGCTTTGCCACGGAGCGCCATCGGTTTGCCATGGGATGCACCTGGCAGAAGCGGGCCGAAGCGACGGCCGAGGCCCTGACGGCGGCCCTGCAGGCCCGCCGGGGTCCCGCCGACCCATGTCGTCAACGCCCTGGCGCCTAGACGGAGCCGCCATCGCGGGTCAAGAGCCTCAATCCCTGTGCGATACAAACAACTTGCCCTCCGCCTCCATGGAGCGGCGCGGCCTGGATGGGGGCCTGATCGCACACCCACTGGCCTGGGATCCGGGCCATAATTCAGCATCAGTCGTGCCAGTGTCACCGCCACGCCAGTGCCGCTGTCACTGCTTTGTTGTGTGGTTAAGGGTTGCGCAGCCGCCCCTGCGGGCGAGTCTCTGATTCAGATCGCACGTCTTCTTCCAGGTTCTGTTTCAAAATCCTAGTCAAGTCTTTCGGCAGTTCATTGTCACTGCCCGTTGCAAGGGTTGATCAATTCCAAAGAATCTCCTCATTATCCTTCGCCAGGTAAGCCGCAATGATGACCACCATTGTTGTTTCTCCAAGGGAGCGATACTCGTCAATCCTTGCCTCCTTGGAGTCGCTCTTTTCAACGATCTCTCCCGATGTGCCTGTCATTGTGGTTGAAGGCTCAACCCCGCGGACGATCAGACGGCGCCTCCGAGAGCTGAACGAACTCCGAGCCTTCACCCATGTTTCGCTTGGCTACATGGTGACGCCGAATGAGGCGCGGAACATCGGGATGCGCATGGCCTCGACCCCCTATGTGGTGCTTGCCGATAATGATATCGAGTATGAACCCGGATGGTTGGAGGCCCTTGAGCGGAATGCGTTGGAATCAGGCGCTGATGCGGTGGCGCCCTTGATCTTTATCGGACCGAGTGAGGCCAAGACCATTCACCACGCTGGAGGCCGACTGATCTTCAACGAATCCAGTGGTCGCCCGATCATCAAAGAGCAACATCGATTGATGAATGTACCTTTTGAGAGGGTGGAATCCAGGCTTTCAGAGCTGGCTCCAGCAGACAATGATGTCTGTGAGTTCCATTGTGCCATGCTGCGTAAGTCTGTCTGGGAGGCCATGGGTGGCCTTGATGAACGGCTCATCACCCGAGAGCAGGTCGACTTCGGGCTTCGGTTGATCAGCATGGGGACCAGGATCACGTTTGCCAAGGACAGCCATGTGACGTACCGGGCCTTTGATCCCTTCAACCCCATGGATCTTGGCTATCACCTTTTTCGTTGGTCTGACCATCGAGCCGTGGAATCCATGGATGCCTTCGAGGAGACCTGGCAGTTAAATCTTGAACGCGAACACATTCGTACCCAATGGATTGCCAATCACCGAGCCAGAGCCATCGCCTCCGCGTATCCACGTCTTTCCAGGTATCTGCCCAAGCGGGTCTTCCGTCGGTTCTTCATCCCACTTCTTGAGTTCCTCTCCAAGCGTCGCGAGATCAGAAGCCGAAGGGGGCTGTCCAACAGGCCCCTGATTCCCAGCCGTCCCGATGCCCCCGCTGTGAAGCTGGCGCTGCGCGCCATTTCGGCTTCTCCTGTGGGCTGATGATCATTGGAGGACTGGCGACGATGCCAAGCAGGCAGGACACCGCCGCTTTGGCCATACGATCAATTCTTCCCAATGTGGATCGGCTATACGTCTATCTTGACCGATTCACGGCCACCCCATCCTATGTGGTGCATCCCAAAATTGTCCTTCTCAAATCTCAGGACTTTGGGGCTATTGGCGCTAACGGCAAGCTTCTGGGCCTGGCTTCGGCGAACCCCGACGACTTCTATGTCTGTTTTGACGATGACAATTTCTATCCGCGAGACTTCTCTCTGCGGCTGCGACTAATGTTGCTGGCGTTGAATCGCTCTGCGGCCGTTGGAATTCACGGTAGTCGCCTGCACCGTGACTTTGTCAGCTTTTCGAAGCAACGAACGATTTTCCATTTCGCTGGCCGGCGACTTCGTCCTCGACGTGTGGATGTGCTGGCCACGAACGGCTGCATGTTCAGGGTTGGGACGATGCAATTTGATGTTCTCCGCTGGCCGGAGATCAACATGGTCGATCTGAATTTTGCGCTTGAGTCGGCCCGTCGACGGCTCGATCTCTGGATCTTGCCTCAATGCAGACATTGGGTCAGGCCCTTGAAGGAGTGTCAGGAGGACAGCATCTTCAAGGCCTTGGAGAAGGACGATTCAAGGCAGACGGAACTGGCCCATCAGCTCCTTTCCCTTCGACAGTCCCCATGAATGGATGCTTGAGATCAGCCTTCCGGACAGGCGACGTCTCTTCCCTGTTGAGGGCTTCTGCCCGGTTGATCGATTTCCGAGGCCAGCAGCTCCCTCAGTCCCGGCTCCAGCTGACTGAAGGCCCGCCCCCGGTGGCCCAGTTGGCCCTTGAGGCCCTTGTCCATCTCCGCGTAGCTGAGGCCCGTCTCGGGCACGAGGAACACCGGGTCGTAGCCGAAGCCGCCGCTGCCCCGCGGGGCCTCCAGAATCTCCCCGTCGCAGCGGCCCTCCACCTCCAGGCGGATCGCCCCGCTCGGGTCGGCCACGGCCAGGGCGGCCACGAAGGCCGCCCGGCGGTCCGGCCCCAGGCCCTGAGCGCAGCGCGCCTGGTCCGCATCCCCCAGCTCCTGCAGCAGGCGGGCGATCCGGGCGGGGTCGCTGTCGGCGTAGCGGGCCGAATGGACCCCGGGTGCGCCGCCCAGGGCCGCCACTGCCAGGCCCGAGTCGTCGGCCAGGGCCCAGTGGCCGGTCGCCCGGGCCACCGCCTCGGCCTTCAGCCGGGCATTGGCGGCGAACGTGGTGCCCGTTTCCTCCACCTCCAGGCCCTCGGGCTGGGGCCGCACCTCCAGGGGCAGGGAGGCCAGCAGGTGGGAGAACTCCCGGATCTTGCCGGCGTTGCCGCTGGCGATCACCAGCACGGTGGGCGCCACCCCGGGCTCCGATGGGGCGGCCATCAGATGCTCTCCGCCAGCTGGCGGGCCCAGGCCAGCACCGCCTGAACGCGGTCGGCGTCGGGGGCTTCGCAGTAGAGCCGCAGCAGGGGCTCGGTGCCGGAGAAGCGCAGCATCAGCCAGTGGCTGGGGCCCATCCGAAGCTTGACGCCATCGGTGCGGTTCACCTCCAGCACCGTCGCTCCCGCCACCTGCTGGGGCGGATCCTGGGCCAGCAGGGCCTCCAGCCGGCGGCGGCTGGCCATGTCCGGCAGACGCAGGTCGAGGCGGTCGTAGACGCTGGCGCCACCGCAGCGCTCCTGAAGGGCCGCCAGCCGGGCCCCGAGGGGCAGCCCCCCTTCCACCAGGGCCTCGATCAGCAGCAGGGCTGCGAACAGGGCATCCCGCTCCGGCAGATGGATGCCGAAGCCCACTCCGCCCGATTCCTCTCCACCCACCAGCACCTCGCCGCTGAGCATCTCGGCGGCGATGTACTTGAAGCCGACGGGCATCTCGATCACCTCCCGGCCCAGGTCGGCCGCCACCAGGGCCATCAGGTCGGAGCCGCTCACGGTCTTGACGACGCGGCCCCCCAGCCCGCGGGCCCGGGCCAGGTGGTCGATCAGCAGGGGCATCAGCAGCTGGGTGCTGCAGAAGCGGCCCTGCTCGTCCACCGCGGCGATGCGGTCACCGTCGCCGTCGAAGACAATCCCCACCGCTGGCCGGCCGGCGGCCGTGGCCTGGCGGACCTCGGCGATCAGCGCCTCCAGGTAGGGAGCCAGGGGTTCGGGCGGGTGGCCGCCGAACAGGGGATCCCGCTCCCCCCGGATCTCCCGGATCACGCCGGCAGCTGCCCCCGCCTCCCCCAGCAGGGCCGGCAGCCCGCCGGCGGCCGAGCCGTGCATCGGGTCCACGATCACCTGCAGGCCGGCGGCGGCCAGCCCCTGCACCAGGGCCGCGGCGTCGACCTTGGCGCCGAGCCCCGCCAGGTAGGTGCCCATGGCATCGAAACGTTCGGTGTCGCCGGGGATCGGCACCGTCAGGCCCCCGGCCGCCAGGCGCCGCTCCACCCGGGCGGTGAAGTCGCCCTCCACCGAGCCGCCGAAGGGTCCCTTGATCTTGAGGCCCAGCCATTCCGGCGGGTTGTGGCTGGCGGTGATCACCAGGGCCCCGAGGGCACCCCGCTCCACCACCGCCCAGCTGCAGGCCGGGGTGGGCACGGGGGTGGCAGCCAGCAGGGGCACCAGATCGGCCCCCCGCACGGCGGCGGCGATGGCCTCGGCCAGCTCCGGGGCCAGGAAGCGCCGGTCGTAGCCGATCACCACCTCCCGGCTGGCGAGGCCCTCCGGGGCGCTGGCGGCCAGTTCCCGGGCGGCGGCGGCCGCCACCGGCAGCAGCCGCTCCATGGTGATGTCCACCCCGAGGATGCCCCGCCAGCCATCGGTGCCGAAGTGGATCGGTCCGGCCTCGAGGGGCAGGGGGGCGGAGGCCATGGGCGGCGCGGAGGCGATGGAGGGGCAGGCCGGTCGTAGCAGGCCGGCCCCTCCGGATGGCTGGGGCGGGTGCCGGCCTGATGGCAGGCCACCGGTCCCCCTAGCCTGCATCCCATGCCCCAGACCCCGGACGCCGCCTCCCCCGGATCCCCCGTCCTCACCGACCGCCTGCTGCGCAGCTGGGTGCGCTGCCGGCGGCGGGCCTGGCTCGATCTCCACGGTGTGCCCCAGGAGCGGCTGTGGAGTGCCCACCGCGCCCTGGCCCTCGATGACCAGCTGCGCAGCTTCCAGAGCCTGCTGCCCCAGCGCCCCGGCCACGGGGAGGCGGCCTGCCGGGATGGGGCGCCCGGCGTGGTGGGCCTCAGGCTCGCGGGAACCGGCCCCCGGGGCCTGCGCCTGGAGGCCCACCCGAGCCTGCTGGAGCGGGTCGAGGAGCCCAGCCGCTGGGGTGCCCACAGCTACCGGCCGGTGCTGGCCCGCCAGGGCCGGCGCCTCACCCGGGAGCACCGCCTGCAGCTGGCCCTGTGGGGGCGGTTGCTGGCGGAGCACCAGCGGGCCCCCGTGCCCCATGGGCTGGTGGTGGCCGGCGCCGACCGGGGGCTGGAGCGGGAACGGCTCGCCCTCGGCCCTTCCCTGCAGCGCCAGCTCGACGAGAGCCTGGAGCGACTGGCGCTCGACCTGGCCCGCAGCGAGCCGCCGCCCCTCGTCAGCGACCGCAAGAAATGCACCCTCTGCAGCTGGCGCGGCGCCTGCGATCGGGTCGCCACCGCGGAGGGGCACCTCAGCGAGGTGAGCGGCATCGGCGGCAAACGGCGCGAGCTGCTGCTGGAACTGGGCATCGCCAGCCTCGACCAGCTGGCGGCGGCCGATCCGGACCGGCTGGCCGAGGACCTGGCCGCCCATGGGGAGCAGCACCGGGAGGTGGCCCCCCGGCTGGTGGCCCAGGCCAGGGTGCAGCGGCAGGGCACCCCCCGACGCAGCGGCGAGGGGGACGGCCCCGCCCTGCCGGAGCTCTCGGCGGCGCCCGGGGTGCTGCTCTACGACATCGAATCCGACCCCGATGCCCGCGACGACTTCCTCCACGGCCTGGTGCGGCTGGAGCGCGGCGCGGACGGCCTCTGGCCAGGGGCGCCCGGGCCGGGGGAGGACCTGGGGAGCTACCAGCCCCTGCTCGCCCTGCAGGAGCACGGCGAGGCGCTGCTCTGGCGGCGGCTCAGCACCCTGCTGGCACGCTATCCCGACTGGCCCGTGCTGCACTACGGCGAGACCGAGTCGGTCGCCCTGCTGCGGCTGGCCGAGCGCCAGGGGGCCAGCGAGCGGGAGCGGGAACGGTTGCGGGCCCGGCTGGTGGATGTGCACCAGCGGCTGCGGCGCCACTGGCTGCTGCCGGTCAACAGCTACGGGCTCAAGGCCGTCGCCGGCTGGCGGGGCTTCACCTGGAGCCAGAAGGGGGTCGACGGCGCCCGCTGCCTGCTCTGGTGGCGCCAGTGGCGGGAGGGCTCCGGCGGCCCGCGGCGTCCGAGCCGGCGGGCCCTGGGCCGCAAGCTGCAGCGGATCTTCCGCTACAACCAGGACGACAGCCTGGCCACCTGGGCGGTGGTCCGCTGGCTGCTCGATCAGGACGCGGCCTTGCCCCCGGGCCCCACCGGCGGCGGCTGAAACGCCTCCGGCAGCGAAAGGCTCAGTGACACGCCAGGGGCCGGCCCGGCCAGCAGATGGCTCTCCGCCAGCCAGGCCTTGCGCACCAGGGCCAGGCCGATCCAGCCCCCGTCACCGGGGAGTTCCAGGCTGGAGGTGATCAGGCCGGCGCGGCCCCCTGCCCCGTCCTGCAGGGGTGTGCCGACCGCGATGGCCTCGTCGGGGACAGCCGTGGCCCACCAGCGGCGCAGCTGCTGCTTGACCCCGTCGTAGGTGGCCAGCTTGGCCAGGGTCTCCTGGCCCACGTAGCAGCCCTTGCTCAGGCTCACCCGGCCCGCCAGCCCCAGCTCGAAGGGGTTGATCTCCTCGTTGATCTCCCCCGGCGCCGCCGGCAGGCCCTGCTGGAGCCGCCAGCGTTCCGCCTCCTGGGGTTCCAGGGGGCGCCTGGCGGCCAGTGAGGGGGGCAAGGGAGCCTCGGCCGGCAGCAGCAGGGCCTCCCCCAGCCGCCAGCCCGGCGAGCCCTCGAGCGGGGCCCAGGTGCCGGCCGGCAGGGCCTCCGGTTCCGGCGCCCCCAGAGGCTGGTGCAGGACGGCCGCCGTCACCGGACCCAGCCGCACCTTGTCGGCGGGGAACAACACCCGGTCGAGGGCGGTGCGCACGGCCCCGGGATCCCCGTCGACGATCACCAGCCAGGCCCCGGCGTCATCCACCAGCACCTCCGCCACCGCCCGCAGCCGGGCCGTGGGGCTGATGCAGCAGGTGCCGAGCCACTGGCCCGGGCGGGCCCCTTCGAGGGCCTGGCTGGTCTGGCCGTGCAGCACCCGCAGGGTGTCGGGACCGTCGAGCCGCAGCAGCCCCACCGGCCGCGACCAGCGGCTCCCCTCCGGCGGCGTCCACTGCCAGGGATCGGCCGCAGCCGGTGTCGGGTCGGGGGAGGGGGCCATGGCGGAGCGCGTCGCGGGGTTCAGCCTGTCGCGGGGCTCAGCCTGCCGCGCCGTCCAGCCCGGCGGCCGTGGCGGCCACCTCCTCAAGCAGGAACAGGCTGCGCAGGTCGAGGCCCGCTTCCTCCATCGCCTCGGCTCCCCCCTCCTGGCGATCGACGATCGCCACCACCCGCTCCACGGCGTAGCCCGCCTCCTGCAGCTGGGCCACGGCCTTGAGGGCCGAGCCGCCGGTGGTGACCACGTCCTCCAGGACCGTGATCCGGCTACCGGCCGGCGGCAGGGGGCCTTCGAGCCAGGCGCCGGTGCCATGGCCCTTGGCCTCCTTGCGCACGATCAGTGCATCGAGGTCGCGGCCGGCCAGGGCGGCCTGCAGGGCCACCGCGCTCACCAGGGGATCGGCCCCCAGGGTGAGCCCCGCCACCGCGGCGGCCTCGTCCTCCACCAACTCCAGCATCAGGCGGCCCAGCAGGGCCAGGCCGATGCCGCTCAGGCTCACCGGCTTGCAGTTGACGTAGTGCGGGCTGCGGCGGCCCGAGGCCAGGGTGAAGTCACCCAGCCGGTAGGCCCGCTCCGCCAGCAGGGCGAGCAGGGCGGAACGCTGTTGGCTGGGGCTGGAGGGCAGGGAGACCATGGACGTTGGGGGAACGGCGTTGGAGGAGCGCGTCGCAGATGTGGCCGGTGCGGCGGGCCATGGATGGGCGAGAGCGTCAGAGGTCGCTAACCTGCGCACATATCGCCCCGAGGCTGGGCCCGTAGACCCCATGACAGCACCGATCCTGGCAGTGCCTTCCCCCCTCGCCGCCCGCCTCACTCACCGCCTCACAGCCCGCCTCGCTGCCGGCGTCACGGCCCTGCTCCCGTTCGCCGTCCTGGCCCCCGCCCTGGCCGGCCCTGTCCTCTGCACCACCACCCTCGAAGCCCCCATCCCCGGCTCGGCCGGCACGGGGCCGGTGGAGGTCACCCGCTGCGGCGTGACGCGCTCCGCCCCCGAGCTGATGGAGCAGCGCTTCTACAGCTTCTCGGCGCCCTTCGCCCAGGGCGTCAACCTGCTGCACCAGATCACCGATCCCCTCGGTCTCTCGATCCCCGGCCGCGATGGCGGCAGGATCGTCGCCTTCGGTTTCCCCGACCAGAACATCATCTGGGACGGCACCGCCATCGAGAACACCGCCTCGGTGATGCTGACCGATCAGAGCGGTCTGATGCCCCAGCGCACCGCCGACATCACCAACGGCTTCAGCACCAGCCTCGGCTCAGGGCCCGCCACCCCCACCTACGTCCGGACGCCGGCCGCCACCACCTGGACCCCGCCGATCCGGGGCCTCTGGTGACGCCTCTGCCCAGCCGGTGGCCCGTCCCCCGGGGGTCTAGCAATCTGGTGAATGCAGCGAACTCATAATTCGCCTTAGGCGAGTTCGATCCTCGCGACCCCCATCTGCCTCACTCGCCCCACATCCGCAGCAGGTTGGCGTAGCTGCGGCTGAGCAGATCGAAGATCTCGTCCTTGCCCTGCGCCTGGAAGAGGGCGCGTCGGGCGGTGTCGAGCTCGAACAGCAGTTCGCGCTGATCGCTGCGGCGCACCCTGCTCTGGATCCAGCCCACGGCCACCAGCCGTTCACCCCGCGTCACCGGCTCCACCCGATGCAGCAGGGAGCTCGGATACACCAGGGCATGGCCGGCGGGCAGGCGCAGGGCGTTCTCACCGCCCGGATCCTCCAGCACCACGGCGCCACCGTCGTACTGGTCGGGTTCGCTCAGGAACAGGGTGAAGGAGAGGTCGGAGCGGCCGCCGGCCATGAAGGCATTGTCGACGTGTCGGCCATAGCCCTCGCCGACGCCGCAGCGGCTGAAACGCAGATTGTGCAGCCGCACCGGCTGGGCCGCCGCCTGCAGCAGCGGATGCTGGAGCAGGCGGTCGCTGAGGGCGGAGGCGAGGGTCTGGTGCAGGGAGGACCCCGGGTCCAGCTGGCGGTTGCGCTTCACGTCCCGGGCATGCCATCCGGCCGTTTCGGCCCCGTCCCGCCAGGGGACGTCCTCCGCCAGCAGCGCCTGCCGCAGCTCGTCGACCTGGCCGGCACTCAGCAGGGGTTCGAGACGGAACTGCATTCTTCGGCTGTCCGCTGCGCCACAATTCTCCCCCCACCCCACCACGGTGCATGCCATGGCCCGATCCAGCATCGCCCTGTTCCTGGTCACCACCGGACTGATCACGGCCACCATGGGCTGCGCCCAGGCCCCCGAATCGAAGGACCAGGAGGGCGGCGAAAATGGCATCAGCGCCCCGGCCGCGGAACGGCCGGCCCCCGGGGCGCCGGATGGGGCCGGCAAGGACGGCGACAAGGACGGCGACAAGGGCGGCGACGGGGACGGTGGCGAGGGCGGTGAGGGCGGCGAGGGCTGAGCCGGGCTGCGGGGCCTAACCTTCAGCCACGACACCCCACCGATGCGCTTTCTGGTTCTGGCGATCCTGTTGGCCCTGCTGGCCTTCTTCGCTGCCGGGGAGCTTGCGTTGATCCGTCTGCGGCCCAGCCGCGTCCAGCAGCTCGAGGAGGCGGAGGAGCCAGGAGCCCGTTCCGTGGCCCGGCTCCAGCACCGGATGCGCAGCGTCCTGGTGGCCACCCAGCTGGGCCTGGTGCTGGCGCTGCTGGCCATGGGCTGGCTGGCCCGGGGCCTGGCGGAGCAGGTGGCCGGCTGGATGGGCCGGGGCGAGCAGGCCTGGATCGACGCCGGGGTCTTCCTGTTGCTGGCCCTGCTGGCCACCCTCCTGGGCGGCCTGGTGCCCAAGGCCTGGGTGCTGCACCGTCCTGAGGGCTCGGCCCTGCGGCTGGCGCCGCTGCTGGAGTCGCTCACCCGCACCCTGTCGCCGCTGCTTCTGGTGATCGAGCGCTTCAGCGGCGGCCTGCTGCGGCTGCTGGGCCTGCCGCGCAACTGGGATGAGCTGGTGCCGGTGCTGTCGGCAGGTGAGCTGGAGACGCTCATCGAGAGCGGCAGCGTCACCGGCCTGATGCCCGACGAGCGCAGCATCCTCGAGGGGGTGTTCTCCCTGAGGGACACACTGGTGCGCGAGGTGATGATGCCGCGCTCCGGCATGGTCACCCTGCCGCTGGATGTCACCTTCGCCCAGATGATGGAAGCGGTGCATGCCAGCCAGCACGCCCGCTTCCCGGTGATCGGCAACTCCCTCGACGACGTGCGCGGCATGCTCGATCTGCGGCGGCTGGCCGAGCCGATCGCCCGGGGCCTGCTGCGCCCCGACACGGCCCTGGCCCCCTGGATCCTGCCGGTGGCCCAGGTGCAGGAAAGCGCCTCCCTGGCCGATCTTCTGCCGCTGATCCGCAGCGGCCAGCCCCTGCTGGTGGTGGCGGATGAACACGGCGGCACCGAGGGGCTGGTCACCGTGGCCGACCTCACCGGCGAGATCGTCGGCGAGGACGAGAACCCCCTGGAGACGGCCCAGGACCTGCTGCCCCTCGTCGACGGCAGCTGGTCGGCGGCGGGGGACCTGGAGATCGTCGAGCTCAACCGCCAGCTGGGCCTGCAGCTGCCCGAGGCGGACGGCCACCACACCCTGGCCGGCTTCGTGCTGGAACGGCTCCAGCACATCCCTTCCCCCGGGGAGGGTCTCCGCTGGCAGGGCGTCCGCATCGACGTTCTCACCATGGACGGCCCCCGCATCGAGCGGGTTCAGATCACCCTCGCCAGCACGGACGGAACCTGATCATCGATAATGCGGCCACCTGCTCTGCCCCTGCCATGAACCCAGTGCGCGTGGGTGTCATCGGCATCGGCAACATGGGCTGGCACCACGCCCGGGTGCTGAGCCTGCTCCGCGACGCCGAACTGGTGGGTGTCGCCGACCCCGACGAGGCCCGCGGCCGGCTGGCGGTGGAGCAGTTCGACTGCCGCTGGTTCCCCGCCTACGAGGACCTGCTCGGCGAGGTGGAGGCCGTCTGCATCGCCGTTCCCACCCTGCTGCACCACCGGGTCGGCATGGCCTGCCTGCAGGCGGGGGTGCACGTCCTGATCGAGAAGCCGATCGCCGCCACCCAGGAGGAGGCCGCCGACCTGATCGGCGCCGCCGAGGCGGCCGGACGCCTGCTGCAGGTGGGCCACATCGAGCGCTTCAACCCCGCCTTCCGGGAGCTGCTGCGGGTGGTGGCCAACGAGGAGGTGGTGGTGCTCGAGGCTCGGCGCCACAGCCCCAACGCCGACCGGGCCAACGACGTGTCGGTGGTGCTCGATCTGATGATCCACGACATCGATCTGGTGCTCGAACTGGCCGCTTCCCCGGTGGTGCGGCTGGCGGCGGCCGGTGGCCGCAGCTCCGATGGCCCGATCGACTACGTCAACGCCACCCTGGGGTTCGCCAACGGCGTGGTGGCCAGCCTCACGGCCAGCAAGATGGCCCACCGCAAGATCCGCAGCCTCAGTGCCCACTGCCGCAGCAGCCTGATGGAGACGGATTTCCTCAACCGCAATCTGCGCATCCACCGGCGCTCCCATGAATCGGTCAGCGCCGACCACGGCGAGCTGCTCTACCGGAACGACGGCTTCATCGAAGAGGTGAGCACCACCTCGATCGAACCCCTCTACGCCGAACTCGAGCACTTCCTCCAGTGCGTGCGCGGCCGGGAGACCCCGGCCGTGGATGGTCTGCAGGCCTCCCGGGCCCTGCAGCTGGCCGACCTGATCGAGCAGTGCGTCGAGCAGCCCAACCTCTGCATGGCCCTGGAGGCCCCGATCTAGACACCCGCCGCCGGGATCATCGCGGCAGGGGCCGCGTCCCTGTCGGCCAGCTCCTGCAGGGCCAACAACTGCCAGCGGCGGCAGTCGGCGGGGGAGGAGCGGTAGAAGAGATCCCAGGCTTCCGCCTTGTGGCGGCCGTAGGCCTCGCTCGGCACCTCGGGATGGCGCTGCTGCCAGCCCACCCGCACGGCGTGGCCGATCACCACGTCCAGGGCCAGGTCGTCGTCGAACTGGACCTGGGGGTTGGCGGCCACGAAGGCCATCAGGGTGAGCAGGGTCTCGATGCAGAGCCGGCGGTACTCCGGCGCTTCGATCTTGCTCAGCAGGTGCTCCACCAGGATCGCGAAGTTCTTTTCCCCCGGCGTCTTCTCGCGCAGCAGGGGGGCGCTCTCCAGGCGATTGCGCCGCTCCAGCTTGTCGCCGATCACCAGGCCCCGGCAGTGGTGCAGCAGGTCCCAGATGCCGGGATAGAAGTCTTTCGGCACCCGTTGCAGCGCCCCGAGCCGCATGCGGTGCTGCAGCCAGCTGCCGTCCTTGGGCAGTTCCGCCAGGGGGTCGGGCACCTCCCAGCGCACCCGCCCGCGCAGGTGCAGCTGCTCCTTGCGCTGCAGGGAGGCCCGGGCGTGCTCCACGTCCGCCAGCACGGCCCGCAGGCGGCGGCGGATGGCATGGGGCGGCAGGCCGCAGAGGGCCTCGAAGGCCTCGCTGGGGCTGAGGTTGGCCTCCGCCGCCAGCTCGCCGGTGAGCAGCAGCAGGAACTGCCCCAGCTGCAGGGTGAGGCTGCCGCTGAGCAGATCCACGTCGGAGCGGGCCAGGGCGTCGATGGCCAGCAGCAGCTCCTGCTGCAGCATCCATTCCCGGCCGTCCTCACCGCTGAAGCGGCGCACCATCGCCGCGATCGCCAGGCTGCCCTCCGGATGGCCGAGCAGCGAATCGCGGGTGTAGTTGCGGCCCACCACCACCTGCTTCTGGCGCAGCAGCAGGTCGGTGAGGGCATCCTCCAGCTGGGGGTGCACCAGGCCCATGGCGCCGGCGGCCCGGCGCACCACGCTCCAGTCGGCGTCGGCGAGGCCGCGGCGGTAGACCTCCTCCAGCAGCACCATCAGCCGCACCCCAGGGCCGCTGCGGGGTCCCTGCAGGCGGGCATTGGGGCCGAGCCGGCGGCTCAGCAGCTCCAGCACCTCGGCCTGCTCCTCCAGGGAGCGGCTGGCCCAGAGCCTGTCCACCAGATGGGCCAGCGGCACGTCCTCCAGCTCCTGCTCCTGGCGGGCGGTGAGGGGCTGGTGGCTGGCGCTGGGCGGCAGCAGGGTGTGGCCGTCCGGCACCAGATCGCAGGCCGCCAGCGCCTGGGGGGGCAGGTCGATCAGGCTGGCCAGCGGCACCAGCTCCTCCAGCGACACCAGCCGCACCGGCACCGAGCCCAGCTGGCCCTGCTGCAGATCGCGGCCGAGGTTCAGGAAGGCGTCGGGGTCGCGGCGGAAGGGGCCGGCGGCGACCGGCACGAGCAGCAGCGGGGCGCCGGAACCCCGCCAGTGGCGCTGCAGCACCCGCACCTCGGTGGCCACCGTGTCCACCAGCACCTGGGCATCGTCGGCCAGGTAGAAGGTGTCCTCCTCCAGCACCGCCGGCAGGAAGCCGATCAGCTCGCCGTCGTGGCGGTAGAGGCGGGCGGTGGCCTGGGTCTCCATGCGCACCGGCGGGTGGCCCGAGAGGCCCAGGCGGCCGTTGGCGCCCACCGTCGCCAGGCGCCGGGCCAGCTCGCGGGAACTGGCCACCCGCAGGGGGGACGTCCCGTCCGAGGGCCGCCGCACCGGCAGGCCTGCCTCCGCCAGGGCCGCGGCGATGCTGTCGTTGGCCGGAGCCAGGGCCACCAGCACCTCCTCGGCCCCCGGGGGGCACGGGTGGCGGCGCCCGCAGGGGTCGAGATCCTCGGCGGTGATCAGGCCGTGCAGCAGCAGATCCGACAGCCAGGTGAGGCTCTGGGTCCAGAGCAGGGGCACGTTCTCGTTGGGGACGCGGGTCTGGCTGCCGGGCTGGCGGCGCTCGGCCTCGATCAGCCGCTCCGGCACCAGATAGAGCTCCGGCAGCAGGGCCTCCCCGTCGACCGACACGCTCAGCTCCTCCAGCTGCCGCCGCCACAGGCGGGCTTCCTCCCAGCGGCCCTCACAGCAGGCGGTGATCAGCTCGTAGGCCAGGAACAGGGGCCACTCGCATTCGATGTGCTCGAACTGGGCCAGCTCCTCCCGTTCGTAGTGGAGCCGGGTCACGTCCTCCAGCATCGTCTGGTGGCCGTCGCGCCGGAAGCGCTTGTAGCCGTAGGACCCGGCCAGCTCGCTGCGGATCTTCTCCCGGGTGCGCTCCACCAGCGCCGGATCTTCCACGGCCCAGGCGGGGTAGCCGATCACCGACAGGCAGGCGCTGTCGGCCTCCTTGCTGGCCGACTCCCTCGGCAGCAGGCCGCGCAGGGCACGCCGCAGCCGGACGATGGCGTCATGGGGAATGGTCAGGCAGCTGCTGCCGTCGCCCTGGGGGCCGTAGAGGTCCAGACCCACGAGGGTCTCGAGGGCGGCCTTCACCATGCCGATCGAGCTGGCGTTGCGCTCCGGCTGGCCGTGGTTGCCCTTGTCGCCCCGCTCCCAGATGCCGTAGTCGGCCACCCGGTAGGCCCGGGCCACGTAGTAGACGAGGTTCTGGAGGAAGTCGCGCTCGTGGCTGGTCTGCACGATCACCAGGCCCGAGCGGGTGAGCTGGGCGAGCTGCAGCAGGAACAGGGCCGTGGCGTCGAGCTGCAGGTGGCCCCAGCCGTCGTCGGCCACCACCGGATCCCCCGTGGCGGTGTCGAACTTGGCGTGGATGGCGTCGAGGCGCTCGAGGCTGGTCTTGAAGCGTTCCACCTTCGCCGACTGGCGCATCATCGAGCGCATCAGCCCCCGCATCAGCTGCAGCACCCGCTGCTCCAGCTCGAAGCTGCGGCGGCAGGGTCCCTGCAGCCGACGGTGGGCCAGGGCCAGCCCCCAGACGCACTGGATGGAGTAGACGCAGTCCCGCACCCAGGCATCGCCGTAGTTGCCGTGCACGGTGCTGGCGGTGCTGGCGGGCAGCAGACCCGTGATCGGATGCTGGCGCCGCAGGACGACATGCTCGATGCCGCGGTCGAGCCGTTCGAGGAGCTCTCTGGCCTCCGCCTCGCCGGTGGAAGGGGCGGGCGGATCGATCACGCCCCTGTCGCCGTTGCTCGCCGTGCTCATCATGGTCGCGTCAGGACGGGGCGTGCCGGTGGTGGCGGCCGTGGAACCAGGCCATAGATTCTCCCCGCCGTCGTTCCTTCCCATGGCAGCCCTCGCGACCACGCCGGTCCGTGCCCGCGTCCTGGGCATCCCTGTGAATGTAAGCAACGACGTCTTCCGGGATGCCGTGGCCCTGCACGCGGCCGGCGGTGGCCAGATCGTCACCCTCAATGCGGAGATGACGATGGCGGCCCGGGCGGATCCCGCCCTGGGGGCGGCGATCGAGGCGGCCCGGATGGTCATCCCCGATGGGGCCGGCGTGGTCTGGGCCCTGGGCCGCCAGTCGTACCGGGTGCGCCGGGCTCCGGGCATCGAGCTGGCCCGCCGCCTGCTCGACCATGCGGCCGCCAGCGGCTGGCGGGTGGCCCTGGTGGGGGCGAGTCCGGCGGTGATGGATCAGCTGCGCGATCGCCTCGCCCACGACCTGCCGGGGCTGAAGCTCGTCTTCAGCGTCCACGGCTACCAGAGCGCGGACGCCTGGCCCGGGCTCGAGCGCCAGCTGCTCCAGTGCCGCCCCGATCTGGTGCTGGTGGCCCTGGGGGTGCCGCGCCAGGAGACCTGGATCCAGGAGCTGCCCGGACCCCGCAGCGGCCTCTGGATGGGGGTGGGCGGCAGTTTCGACATCTGGGCTGGCGCCAAGAAACGCGCCCCCGCCTGGATGGGGGCCCTGCACATCGAGTGGCTCTACCGGCTGATCAAGGAGCCCAGCCGCTGGCGGCGCATGCTCTCGCTGCCGGCCTTCGCCTGGGCTGTTCTCCGGGAACGCCGCTGAACGGTGGTGCTCAGTGAACGCCGCTGATCAGCGGAAGCCCACGGAGGCCTGCCAGACGAAGGCCAGCAGCAGGAAGAACAGGGGAATGATCGGCAGGATGTCCACCAGGGGGCCGAAGGCCTGGTAAGCCTCGGGCAGCTGGGCGAGGGTATGGGGCGCGTAGCTGGCCAGCAGGGAGAGAGCCATGCCTGGGGGAGAACCGTTGCAATGGCCGGAACCTACCACGTGTGGGCGGCCGGGGAGTCGGGCTCCCAGGGAGCGAAATCCTCTGCAAAACATCCCTCGCCGATGGCCTGGGCCATGGCGGTCGTGAAGCGCAGCAGGGTGGTGAGGTTGTGGAGGCTCAGCAGGGTGCGGCCCAGCAGTTCGTCGCTGCGGAACAGGTGGTGCAGGTAGCTGCGGCTGTGGTGCCGGCAGGCCAGGCAACTGCAGCTGGGGTCGAGGGGGCCGTGGTCGTGGCGGAAGCGGGCATTGCGCAGGTTCCAGCGCTCGCCCCCCACCAGGGCGGTGCCGTGCCGGCCCAGCCGGGTGGGCAGCACGCAGTCGAACAGGTCGAAGCCGTTGGCGACCGCGATCGCCATCTCCCGCAGGCTGCCCACCCCCATCAGGTAGTGGGGACGCTCCTGGGGCAGCAGGGGACCCACCTGGCGCACCACCCGGTGCATCTCCTCGACGGGCTCGCCCACGCTCACGCCCCCGACGGCGATGCCGGGCAGGTCCATCGCGGCCACCACCCGGGCCGAGGCCTCGCGCAGATGGGGGAAGCAGCCCCCCTGCACGATCCCGAACAGGGCCTGGTCGCCGCCGCCGTGGCAGGCGACGCAGCGCTGCAGCCAGCGGTGGGTGCGCCGGCAGGCCTCGGCCACCGCCGCTTCGCTGGCGGGATAGGGCGGGCATTGGTCGAAGGCCATGGCCACATCGGCCCCCAGGGCCCGCTGGATGGCCATGGAACGCTCGGGGGTCAGGTCGATCCGCGAGCCGTCCCGGGGGGAGCGGAACACCACGCCGTTGTCGTCGATCCGGTTGATGGCGTCGAGGCTGAACACCTGGAAGCCGCCCGAGTCGGTCAGCAGGGGGCCGTCCCAGCCCATGAAGCGATGCAGCCCGCCGGCCTCGGCCACCACCGGCTCCCCCGGCTGCAGATGCAGATGGAAGGTGTTGGCCAGGACCATCTGGGCCCCGGTCTCCCGCAGCTGGGGGGTGCTGACGCCCTTGACGGTGGCGGCGGTGCCCACCGGCATGAACCGGGGCGTGTGGACGGGCCCGTGGGGGGTGGTGAAGCAGCCGCAGCGGGCCCGGGTCCGCGGGCAGCGGGCGGTGATCGTGAAGTCGAAGGCGATGACGCCGCAGCGGCTCAGCGCTGACGCTAGGCGCCGCTGCTGCGACGCTACCCGGGGTTCCCGCCGCCACCTCCATCCCCACCGCCCTGCCCATGCCCCGCCTGAGCGCTCCACCGTGGCTGCGGGATCTGGCCGGGGCCTGGATCTTCTATTCGGTGCTGCCGGCCTGGCCGGCGCCGGCGCCCCGGTTCGAGCGGATCGCCCGCTTCGCCCCCTGGATCGGTGCCGTTCTCGGTGTGCTGCAGGGGCTGCTCTGGTGGGCCCTGGAGGGGCGGGTGCCGCTGGTGGCCCAGGTGGCGCTGGTGCTGGCGCTCGGGATGTGGCTGAGCGGCGGCCTGCACATGGACGGCGTGATGGACAGCGCCGATGGCCTGGCGGCGGGGGACCGCTGCCTGGAGGCGATGGCCGACAGCCGGGTGGGGGCGAGCGGCGTGCAGGCCCTGGTGCTGGTGCTGCTGCTGCGGGCCGGGGCCCTGGCGATGCTGGGGCCGGCGGCGCCGGTGGCGCTGGTCTGGGCCGCGGTCTGCGGCCGGGTGGCGCCCCTGCCCGCCATGGCCTGGTTCCCTTACCTGCGGCCCGGCGGCAGCGCCGCCTTCCATCGTGTCCACGGGGCCGGCCTGGCGGTGGAACTGCGGCCTGCCCTGCTGCTGCTGGCGCCCCTGCTGCTGCTGCCCTGGCCGGGCCTGACCAGCTGGCCCGTGCCCGTCGGAGCGCTGGCCCTGCTGCCGGCCCTGCTGGTTCCGGTGGTCCTGGGCCGCCGTCTCGGCGGCCACAGCGGTGACAGCTACGGCGCCTGCGTGGAGTGGAGCGAATCGCTGGGCCTGCTGCTCATCGCCGCGGTGCTGACGGCCTGGGCAGGCTGAGCTGGAAGGCGTTGCCCTGCGCCGGAAGGGCCTCGGCCACGGTCCGGGGCGGCACCACGAGCGCCAGCTCGCCGCCCAGGCTGCGGGCCAGATCACGGCCGAGGGCCAGGCCCAGGCCGGTGCCGGGCAGCTCCTGGCCCCGGGTTCCCCGCACCCCCCGCCCGAAGATCGCTTCCCGCTCGGCGGTGTCGATGGCCGGCCCGCCGTCCCAGACCGTGAGGTGGAGCCCGCCGTCGTCGGTGGCCCAGTGCAGTCCCACGGCGGCACCCTGGGCGCTGTAGCGGAAGGCGTTCTCCAGCAGGTTGGCCAGGATCTCCGCCACTGATCCGCTGTCGCCGCTCCAGTCCGGCAGGGTCCGGGGGCCGTGCCACTCCCGCCCCTGCAGGGTCGCGGTGGCGGCCGCCCGTTGCAGCAGTGGTTCCAGCAGCCCGGCCAGGGGCTGGCCCTCGGGTCCGCTCAGCAGGGGCGGCAGCAGCAGGGGCTGGGGGGAGGCGGGGGCGGCGAGCCGCCCTTCCGGGTGGACCAGGGCGCTGATGGCCTCCACATAACGGTTGATCTGGCGTTCCTCCGCCAGCAGGCCCTGCACCAGGGAGCGGTCGTTGTGGTCGGGGCCGAGGCGCCGCAGCAGCAGCTGCCCGAAGGTGCGCAGGGCCGTGAGCGGGTTGCGCAGCTGGTGCAGCAGCAGTCCCAGCTGCTCCTCACGCTCGGTGAGCCGCTGTCGCAGCTCGCCGCCCTCCAGATCCAGCCGCAGGGCTTCGGTGAGGGCCAGGGCCACGGCCTGAAGCCGCTGGGCGAGCGGCTCCGGCCAGGGGTTGCGGGCGGCCTCCACCTGAAGGGCACCGAGCAGGCGCTGGCCGTCCCGCAGGGGCAGCCAGCGCCGCTGCTCCGCCGGCACCCGCAGCCGGCTGACGCTGTCCACCGCCGGCAGGGCCCGCTCGTCGGGGGGCCAGTGGCCGACCGGCAGCAGGCTGGGCTGGCCCGTTTCCCCCTGATGGGTGACGTAGACCACCAGGGACCGGACCTCAGGGCAGTCGACGAACTGGCCCAGCTGGAACCCCACCAGGGCCAGAAACCGTTGCGAGACAGGCATCACCAGCCGCGGACCGGATCCGTCCGGGGAATTTTCGGGAGAGGCGTGTCGAAACGCAAAAAAAGTTTTAAGATCTTGGTAACGACCACTACTTCGCAGTCCTCGGACGGGCGGAAAGTTGCAGTCGTAACGGCCAGCGTTGCGCTTTGCTCGCAACCAAGGCTACAGCAGAGGCAGCTGCGCACCGCCTCTGTACCGGCCATGACCTCCTCCGGGAGCCGGCCGGCGTTACCGACGGTGATCCTCTCCGACCAGCCCCAGGTCGACAGTCGTATGGACGTGGACCCGCCACCTCTGGGTGGTCGGTCCTCCCTGCCGTTCGTCGCCGGCTCCGGCCGCTATCGCACGTCTGCAGCCCCCCCCAAACTCCACCTTTCGGTCTCCCTTCACCGGGATCCATGCCATGTCCAAGAAGCGCAAGCGGATCAGTCGCCGTCGTCTCGCAGGCCAGCGGGTCCTCGCCCATGTCCCGACCTTCAACCTCGAAACCGGCTCCCATAAACCGGTGACGGCAGCCCGCCGCTACATCGCCGAAACGGAGCTGACGGCTCCGGCGATCCTCAACGTGCGCCGCAACGAGCACACCACCGACCGCTTCTTCTGGGGGGAGAAGGGCCTGTTCAGCGCCCAGTACGCCGAAGAGAACCACTTCCTGTTCCCGTCCCTGCGGCTGATCGTCGACAGCATTGGCGAAGAGGTGCTCTTCGAGGGCCTCGAAGCCCTCGCCTCCGACGACTGGGAGGAGATGGAGGAGTACGAGTACGCCTTCGTCTGATTCCGGCTCCGCCGCTCCTGGTCAGCGTCCTTTCCAGCCCCTGACCAGGAACTCCCGCACCGGGCCGATCAACTCGGGATCGATGCTGTGGCCGCCTGGGAAGGCGATCCGCCGCACCGACCCACCGGCTTCCGCGAGCGATCGTTCCAACGCCGCACTGGCCGCAAAGGGCACCACCGGATCCTGCTCCCCATGGGTGAGCAGGATCTCCGTGCGCGGCGTCCGGGGCTGCCAGTCGGGGTGGGGGTAGCCGCTGCAGGCCACCAGTCCCGCGAGGGGCAGGGGGTCGGTGGCGTCCGGACCGCAGCCCGTGGCCACATCGATGGCCATGGCCGCCCCCTGGGAGAAGCCCAGCAGGCAGGTGTGCTCGAGCGGCACCGAGGCGCCCAGGGCCAGCAGCCGGCGCCGCAGCGCCCGGCGGGCTTCGGGCAGCTGGGGCCACTCGGGCTGCTGCAGGTCGTACCACTGGCGGCCCATCCCGGCCGGATGGGGCAGGGGCGCCCGCAGGGCGACCACGCTCAGGCCGATGGCGGCGGGATCGGTGTCCAGGAGCACCGCCCCCAGATCCAGCAGGTCATCGGCGTCGGCCCCCCAGCCGTGCAGCAGCACCAGCCGACTTTCGGCCTGGCGCGGTCCGGCGAACAGGGCGGTGGCGTCGTCTTCGATCGGCGGCACTTCGGCGAGGGGATCCGTGGGCACGGTGGCGTTCGGCTGTTGCTGCGTAGGTTGGCTCCTCCTCCGCCCATTCCGCCGTCATGGCTGCCACGGCCCTTCTGAGTGTGTCCGACAAGCGGGGCCTGGTGCCGCTGGCGGAGGGGCTGCTGGCTCAGGGCTACGCGCTGCTCTCCAGCGGCGGCACCGCCGCGGCCCTGGCCGCCGCCGGCCTGCCGGTCACGAAGGTGGCGGAGCACACCGGTGCTCCCGAGATCCTCGGCGGCCGGGTCAAGACCCTCCATCCCCGCATCCACGGCGGCATCCTGGCCCGCCGGGACGATCCCGCCCACCGCGCCGACCTGGAGGCCCAGGGGATCACCACCATCGATGTGGTGGTGGTCAACCTCTACCCCTTCCGCGCCACCGTGGCCGACCCCGCCGTGAGCTGGGAAACGGCCATCGAGACCATCGACATCGGTGGCCCCGCGATGGTGCGCGCCGCCGCCAAGAACCACGCCGACGTGGCGGTGCTCACCGATCCCGACCAGTACCCGGCCTTCCTGGAGGCCCTGGCGGCCGGCCAGGTCGACGGGAGCCTGCGGCGCCGGCTCGCCCTGGCGGCCTTCGCCCACACCGCCGCCTACGACGCCGCCATCGCCAGCTGGATCGATGGCCGCCTCGCCGATGAACCGGGCCAACCCCTGCGGCTGGAGCTGCCCCTGCGGCAGGTGCTCCGTTACGGCGAGAACCCCCATCAGGGCGCCCGCTGGTTCGGCGAGGCCGGCGTGGGCTGGGGGGCGGCCCGCCAGCTCCAGGGCAAGGAACTCAGCTACAACAACCTGATCGACCTGGAGGCGGCCCTCACCACGGTGGCGGCCTTCGGCTACGGCCCCGGCGCCGAGCCGGCGGCGGTGGTGATCAAGCACACCAACCCCTGCGGCGTCGCCATCGGCGCCGACACCGCCGAGGCCCTGCTTCGGGCCCTGGATGCCGACCGGGTCTCCGCCTTCGGGGGCATCGTCGCCCTCAACGGGCCGGTGGACCTGGCGGCTGCCGAGCTCCTGGCGGGGCTGTTCCTGGAATGCGTCGTGGCGCCGTCCTTCTCCGAGGAGGCCCGCCAGCGGCTGGCGGCGAAGGCCAACCTGCGCTTGCTGGAGCTCGACCCCAGTGCCGTGGCGGGGGCCGCCGGAGCCCTGCAGCTGCGCAGCGTGCTCGGAGGGGTGCTGGCCCAGCAGGCGGACGACGGCCCCGCCGATCCCGACGCCTGGCAGGTGGTGAGCGAGCGCCAGCCCAGCGCGGAGGAATGGCGGGATCTGCGCTTCGCCTGGCAGGTGGTGCGCCATGTGCGCTCCAACGCCATCCTGGTGGCCCGCGATGGCCGCACGCTCGGGGTCGGGGCGGGCCAGATGAACCGGGTGGGCTCGGCCCGGCTGGCCCTCGAGGCGGCCGGCGCCGCCGCCCGGGGGGCCGTGCTGGCCAGCGACGGCTTCTTCCCCTTCGACGACACGGTGCTGCTGGCGGCGGAGCACGGCATCCGGGCGGTGATTCAGCCCGGTGGCAGCAAGCGCGACCCGGATTCGATCGCCGCCTGCAACGCCAACGACATGGTGATGGTGGTCACCGGCCGTCGTCACTTTCTGCACTGAGGGCACGGAGAAGTTGTAACTTCGGTGCACTCGCAGCCGGCCGCCCTGGCCCGGTGGAGTTCCAACGCGTCATGTTCGCTGCCCTTCCCGCTTCGTTCGCCTTCGCCCTCAACTTCGCCCACCCCCTGCTGATGTGGGTGCTGCTGGGCCTCGCGGCCTACGCGATGTTCCTGGGCATCAAGGCCAAGAAGACCCGCACGGCCACGGCCGAGGATCGCAAGGAGCTCATCAAGGGGCAATTCGCCAAACGCCATTACCTCATGGGAAGCCTTGTGCTGGCCGTCCTCGTGCTCGGCTTCGTCGGTGGCATGGCCGTCACCTACATCAACAACGGCAAGTTGTTCGTCGGTCCCCACCTGCTGGTGGCTCTGGCGATGGTGTCCCTGATCGCCCTGGCGGCGGCCCTCTCGCCGCTGATGCAGGCCGGCAACCTGATCGCCCGCAAGGTGCACGTGGGCCTCAACATGACCCTGATGACCCTGTTCCTCTGGCAGGCCGTCACCGGCATGCAGATCGTCAACAAGATCCTCACCGCCCCCGCCCCCTGAGCACCGCTCCCTGAGCCCCCGCCCCCTCAGCAAGCACCGCCTCCTGAGGGAGGTTCTTCAGAACTGGGCCCGGCGCCGCGGCGGGCAGGGGATCCCGTGGCTGGCGTGAAAATCCTCCTGGACCTTCCAGGTGAGCCTGCGGGAGATCTGCCGCACGATCTGACGCAGCAGGTGGTCGCCGCTGCTCTGGACCAGATGTTCCGGCAGCAGGGAGAGCATGCCGGGCAGCCGCAGCCACACGGCGAGGTCGAGCTGCCAGCGCACCAGGGTGTGGAGCATCACCCCATCCACCTCCTCGTGGGACACCTCGGAGCCGCTGGCCTCGTCGAGGCACAGGGAGGCCGCGAATTCGACGTCGTAGAGCCCCCGCAGGGCCGCGTCGGAGTGGGGCAGGGGCACGGTGACGATGCGGTAGATCCCGGCGGCCTGGGGCAGCAGTTCCAGGCCGATGGTGGGCTCCACCTCGAAGCCGAAGTTGCCGAAGCGGCCCAGGGTCAGCACATACCCCTGGCTGCCGATGGGCTCCACCGTCATCGGAGCGGCGCAGCGACGGAACCAGCCTTCGTGGCGGTCGAGGTAGGAGCCCACCACGGCGGCCGGCGCCCGCATCTCCATCAGATCGGCGAAGGTGCTGGCGTAGCGGCGGATGGCAGGGTCCTGCCTGTCGCGCAGGGGCTCGCTCGCGGAGGTCCCGGTGTCGTCGGGATCCTGGTGCAGGGAGGAGCCTGCCGCCATCGTGGTCTGGGGCGTGCGGTGGGTCAGAGGGGAACGGCCAGAAAGGACGGGGGTTCTGATCTCCCGGGCGGCCCTGGAGGGAGGAAAACCTTTCGTGAATGTAAAGCCACCGGGTGGTGGTTCACTCCTCGCTGAGACCCACCAGGCGCTCGATCACGTCCTCCACAACCCGGTCGGGGGTGGAGGCGCCGGAGGTGATGCCCACCCGCACCGGCCCCTCCGGCAGGAAGGGCTCCAGGGTCTCCAGCTCGCCCCCCAGGGGCTTGTGCTCGATGCGGTTGCCCGGTCCGATCCGCTCGGGGGTGTCGATGTGGAAGGAGCGGATGCCGCGGCTGACGGCGATCTCCTGCAGGTGGGTGGTGTTGGAGGAGTTGTAGCCGCCGATCACCACCATCAGGTCGAGGGGCTCGTCCACCAGGGCGAACATGGCGTCCTGACGCTCCTGGGTGGCGTCGCAGATGGTGTTGAAGGCCAGGAAGTGCTCGTCGAGCTCGGCGGGGCCGTAGCGCTGCAGCATGGTGCGCTCGAACAGGCGGCCGATCTCCTCGGTCTCGCTCTTGAGCATGGTGGTCTGGTTGGCGACGCCGACCCGCACCAGGTCCCGGTCGGGATCGAAGCCGGGGGAGCAGGCATTGGCGAAATGGCTCATGAAGGCCTCGCGATCGGTGGCCCCCTGGCCCCGCTCGAGGATGAAGTCGCTCACCATGCGGGCCTCGGCCAGGTCGAGGACCACCAGGTAGGTGCCGGCGAAGGAACTCGTGGCCAGGGTCTCCTCGTGCTTCACCTTGCCGTGGATGATCGAGGTGAAGGCGTGCTTCTTGTGCTTCTCGACGGTGTTCCACACCTTCGAGACCCAGGGACAGGTGGTGTCGACGATGTGGCAGCCCCGTTCATTGAGCAGCTGCATCTCCTGCACCGTGGCGCCGAAGGCCGGCAGGATCACCACGTCCCCGGTGCCCACCTCGGAGAAGTCCTTGACGTCGTCGTCGACCGGGATGAAGCGGACGTCCATCTGGCGCAGATGGGCGTTGACCGAGGGGTTGTGGATGATCTCGTTGGTGATCCAGATCCGCTCGCTGGGGTAGTGGCGGCGGGTTTCGTAGGCCATCGCCACCGCCCGCTCCACCCCCCAGCAGAAGCCGAAGGCCTCCGCCAGGCGGATCTTGAGGCGCCCGCGCTGCAGGACGTGGCCGTTCTCCCGCAGGCTGGCGATCAGGTTGCTCTGGTAGGCCTGCTCCAGGCTGCCCGCGACCTCCTCGCCCAGGCCGAAGCCGCGGCGGTTGTAGCGATCCGAGTGGTGCAGGGAGCGCTTGAAGGCACGGGTGTCCACAGGCAGGTACCGGGTTGTGCCGACTCTATGGGGGTCGGCGGTGGGACGGGCGAAAAAAAACCGCGGCCGGAGCCGCGGTCGGTTCAGGGAACGGACGTCAGGGCCTCAGTTGGTGGACGCCACGAAGTCGGGATAGGCCTCCATGCCGTGCTCGCCGATGTCGAGACCCTGGACCTCTTCATGCTCCTCGACGCGGATGCCGCCGGAGACGGCACTGAGGATGCTCCAGACGATCCAGGAGGTGACGATCGTGAAGATGGAGAAGACGAAGGATCCCAGGATCTGGATGCCGAGCTGGCTGAAGCCACCGCCGAGCAGCAGACCCTTGTCGGCGTTGAACAGGCCCACCGCCAGGGTGCCCCAGATGCCGCCGATGCCGTGGACCGAGAAGGCACCCACGGGATCGTCGATGCCGATCGAGTCGACGAAGCTGACGGCGTAGACGACGATGGCGCCGCCGATGAAGCCGACGACCCAGGCGGCCCACATCGGGAAGCCGTCGCAGCCGGCGGTCACGGCCACCAGACCGGCCAGGATGCCGTTGATGGTCATCGTGAGGTCGGGCTTGCCGGAGTGGATCTGGGAGAACAGGGTGCCGGCGATGCCGCCGCCGGCGGCGCCCAGGGTGGTGGTGACGGCCACGTAGGGGACCAGCTCGTTCATCGCCAGGACGGAGCCGGGGTTGAAGCCGTACCAGCCGAGCCAGAGGATCAGGCAGCCGAGGGTGGCGATGGCCAGGTTGTGGCCGGGGATGGCCTGGGGCTTGCCGTCGATGTACTTGCCGATGCGGGGGCCGAGGATCATGGCGCCCACCAGGCCGGCCCAGGCGCCGACGGTGTGGACCACGGTGGATCCGGCGAAATCGATGAAGCCGAGTTTGTTGAGCCAGCCTTCACCGACGTTCCACTGCCAGGAGCCGGCGATCGGGTAAAGGATGCCAACCAGGACCAGGGAGAAGATGACGAACTCGTTGAACTTGATGCGCTCGGCCACCAGGCCGGAGACGATCGTGGCGGCGGTGCCGGCGAAGGCCACCTGGAAGAGGAAGTCGACGCTGGGGACGAGCTTGCCTTCGGTCACCATTTCAGCGGTGACGGTGGGGTCGAAGAAGAAGCCGCCGAACTTGAAGAAGCCGGGGATCACCCACGAGGCGTTGTACATGATCTTGTAGCCGATGAACCAGTACGCCGTGGCCGCCAGGGCGAAGACGATCAGGTTCTTGGCCAGGATGTTGACGGCGTTCTTCTGGCGGCAGAGCCCGGCTTCCACCATGGCGAAGCCGGCGTTCATGAAGATCACCAGGAAGGCCGCGATCGACAACCAGAGGTTGTTGATCAGGAAGGCGGGGGTGAGCTCGGGCAGGTCGGCCGCGTGGGCGGAGAGGTTGAACAGGCCCAGGATGAACAGGGCCAGTGGCACGCAGGCGAACCAGGTGAGGCTGGTGCGGGAGGACAGACCACGAACCTTGCGCATTAACAGCCCCGGTGCCTCAAGCAGGCTGGCTTCGCTGAGGCTTCTCGGCGGTCGAACCTTGTGCGGGTGACTTGAATCGATCATGGATCGTGGTTGAAGAGAACGTTCGTCTTCTGACGCCGGGGTAGGCATCAACAAGCTCCGACTATCCATGACAGGCATCCGTTCCAATGTCTGATTCGCTACCAAATGAATCCGAGGGCACCACCCCGCCCGCCCGGGCGGCGGTCGGCCCCCGTCCTGAAGAGATGCAAAGAGTTTCCAGAAATGTTCAGCATGGACAGTGCTGAGGCGCTAGACATGCATCAGGGAAGTCTTCCTGGCCTCCCCATCTCCGCCTTTGTCCCCATGGCCCGTTCCGCCCTCTGCTATCGCGGTCTCTCCTACGACCACTCCCACGACGCGCCTCCCTCCCCCGCCCCGATCGACCACGTCTATCGCGGTCATCACTACGACGCGCCGCTGCGGCACGAGCCGTCCCCGGTGGATGAGGCCCTCGACCTCGTCTACCGCGGCACCCACTACCACCATCACCACGCCTGATCGGCCAGGCCCAGCCACGTCACGGACGCCGCCTCGAAGCTGTAGCGGCAGGGGAGCATCTCCACCCCTGCCGCCGCAGCGGCCCTGAACAGTTCCCCGTAGCGGGGGTCGGCGCTGTCCCCGGGCGCGAAGCGCGTCACGTCGCCGCGGCTCAGGCAAGGCACCAGCACCGCCCGGGCCCCTGGCACCAGGGCCGTGAGCTCCACCAGGTGCTTCTGGCCCCGTTCGGTGACCGTGTCAGGGAACAGGGCCAGATCGCCGTCGCTCCAGGTCGTGTTCTTCACCTCCAGGTAGATCGGCCGGGGATCGGCGGCGCCTTCGGCGGGTGTCAGCAGCAGGTCGATCCGGCTGCGGCGCCCCTCGCCGTAGGGCACCTCGGCGCGGATGCTGCCGATGGGGCCCAGCCACGGCTCCAGACAACCCGCCTCGATCGTGGCCCGCACCAGCCGGTTGGGCAGGGCCGTGTTGACCCCCACCCAGACCGGCCCCCCGCCATGGCCGCCCACCTGCGCCTGCTCCCAGGTCCAGGCCAGCTTGCGGCTGGGTGAGGGGTCGTGGCGCAGGCGCACCCGCCCGCCCGGCAGCAGCACCCCGGTCATCGGCCCGGTGTTGGGGCAGTGGGCCGTCACCGTCCGGCCATCGTCCAGCTGCACGTCGGCCAGGAAGCGCTTGTAGCGCTTCAGCAGCACCCCCTCCTCCAGCGGGCCGGTGGACAGCACGGGCACGGCAACGGTCGCTGGGGCCATGGGGTCGGCTGCCCGAGGGGGGAGGGCCATACTGCCGTGCGTTCCGATGGGCAGTGCCCCGCCGCCATGGCCCGATCCCTGCGCCGGATTGCCCTGATCGTGGGGGTGGCCACGGCCCTCAGCAAGGTGGCCGGTCTGCTGCGCCAGCAGGTGATCGCCGCCGCCTTCGGCGTGGGCGCGGCCTACGACGCCTACAACTACGCCTACGTGCTGCCGGGGTTCCTGCTGATCCTGCTCGGCGGCATCAACGGGCCCTTCCACAGCGCCATGGTGAGCGTCCTGGCCCGGCGGCCGCGCCACGAGGGCGCCCATGTGCTGGCCAGCATCAACACCCTGGTGGGGGCGGGACTGATCGTCGTCACCCTGCTGCTCCTGGTGGCCGCGGACCCGCTCATCAATCTGGTGGGCCCCGGCCTTGACGCTGAGCGCCACGCCCTCGCCGTGCTGCAGCTGCGCTGGATGGCGCCGATGGCCCTGTTCGCCGGCCTGATCGGTCTCGGTTTCGGCGCCCTCAACGCCGCCGACGTGTTCTGGCTGCCCTCGGTGAGCCCGCTGCTCTCCAGCGTCGCCGTCATCGGCGGCATCGGCCTGCTCTGGTGGCAGCTGGGCAGCACCATCACCCTGCCCGCCACGGCGGTGATCGGTGGGGTGGTGCTGGCCGCCAGCACCACGTTGGGGGCGATCCTGCAGTGGCTGATCCAGCTGCCGGCCCTGGCCAAGGAGGGCCTCAACCGGCTGCAGCTGGTGTGGGACTGGCGCGATCCGGGCGTTCAGGAGGTGCTGCAGGTGATGGGGCCGGCCACCCTCTCCTCCGGCATGCTGCAGATCAACGTCTTCGTGTCGCTGTTCTTCGCCTCGGGGATGCCGGCGGCGGCGGCGGGCCTGGGCTACGCCAACCTGCTGGTGCAGACGCCCCTGGGCCTGCTGTCCAATGTCCTGCTGGTGCCGCTGCTGCCCGTCTATGCCCGGCTGACGGCGCCGGAGGACCGGCCCGAGCTGGTCACGCGCATCCGCCAGGGCCTGATGCTCTCCAACGCCACCATGCTGCCCCTGGGGGCACTGATGGTGGCCCTGGCCGTGCCGATCGTGGCCCTGATCTATCAGCGCGGCGCCTTCGATCACAGCGCCGCCGACCTGGTGGGCCAGCTGCTGATGGCCTACGGGATCGGCATGCCGGCCTACCTGGGCCGGGACGTGCTGGTGCGCGTCTTCTATGCCCTTGGCGACGGCAACACCCCCTTCCGCTGGTCCCTGGCCGGCATCGGCCTCAATGCGGTGTTCTGCTGGGCCTTCACCGGTGGCCCCACCCCGGCCTGGGGCCTCCAGCTGCCCATGCTCAACGCCGGCGCCGCCGGCCTGGTGCTGGCCACCGTGGCGGTGAACCTGATCACCTGCGCCGGTCTGCTGCTGGCCCTGAGCCGCCGGCTGGGGGGCCTGCCCCTGCGGCTCTGGGCCGCCGACAGCGGCAAGCTGCTGCTGGCCGCCCTGGTCGGTGGGGGGGCCTGCTGGTGGTTGTCGCTGGCGGTGGCCTGGCCCCCGGGCCTGGGGGGGCTGCTGCTCCAGAACACGATCTGCGCCGCCCTGGCGGTGGGCCTCTACGGACTGCTGGCGAGCCTCGCCGGCGTGCCCGAGGCGGGTCAGCTGCTGCGGATGGTGCGCCGCCGGGCCTAGGGGAGCCGCACCTGGCGCTCCTCTCTCACCTGCACGGGAATCTCCAGATGGGAGCGGCCGATCATCTGGGGGCCGTCGATGGAGAAGATGCGGGCCTCGATGCCGAAGTCCCGGAAGGCACTCTCCAGTTCCTGGATCAGGGCCTTCTCCACCTGGGCCTCCGCATCGACCACCTTGCCGATCAGACGCCCGCCGAGTCGGCCGATGCGCTGGCGGACCACGTCACGGGCATTGGTGACTTCGATGACCAGCACGACCAGCCTGCGTGGGGCGTCACCCTATCCGTAGAACGGCCTTCCGGCCGCAGCCGTCAGCAAAAGGGTTGCAGCACGTCTTCGAGATCACGCAGCTGGCCGGCGGGCACCAGCCGGGCCAGGGGCAGGCGCGTCGCCCCGCCGCCGATCGGCACCTGCACCGCCTCCAGGGCCTGGCGGGCGCAGACCTCGGCGCCCTGGTCGAGCCGGGCGGCGCATTCGATCGCCAGGATCTGGGCTAGGCCCGCATCCCCCAGATACAGGTGCCAGCCGGCCACCTGCACGTACAGCCGGTCGGCGATCGCCCGGGTCAGTTCCTCGAGATCGGCGGCGGCAAGCGTCATGGCTGGGGTTCGGGGCGTTGCAGCACCACCACGCTGCCATGGACCAGCAGCAGGACGCCCCAGCCGATCGTCAGCCAGGCCAGGTGGGACCAGGGGTGGCGCAGGCCCTGGACGAACCAGAGGCCGCTGTTGACGGCGGCGAACAGGGCGGCATGGAGCGTGAGGTTCACGATCCGCTCGAAGTGCCGATAGGTGGGATCGTCGGGATCGGCGGGGCCGTACCAGCGGATCGGCATGGGGGGAAGACCGCCGCAGGCGGTGGTTGGGCTCTGATGCGGACCCTATCCGGCCGGGGGCGGTGGGGCGTTGTTGACGGATCGGCACCCCGTGGGGTGAGAATGTCGGGGTAGGCGCTTGTAGCTCAGCGGATTAGAGCATCTGACTACGGATCAGAGGGTCGGGAGTTCGAATCTCTCCAGGCGCGTTTCTTCCCACACCGCCCTTCGGGGCGGTTTTTTTCTGGCTACGCCTTCGCAGGGCCACCGGTGTCCAGCCCCCGGCCCATCCGAGCCCGGTCAGGCCAGCGGCGTTTGCCTACGATCGGTTTCACACTGAGTAGCCCCATGGCGGACCGAGCGGATCACGGCCCCACGCAGCCTGCAGCCTCCATCGACAGCCCCCTGGCCAGCGGCGATCCGGCCATCGCCGCCCTGATCGAGAAGGAGCTGCGGCGTCAGCAGACCCACCTTGAGCTGATCGCCAGCGAGAACTTCGCCTCCCGGGCGGTGATGGAGGCCCAGGGCTCGGTGCTCACCAACAAGTACGCCGAGGGCCTGCCCCACAAGCGCTACTACGGCGGCTGCGAGCACGTCGACATCATCGAGGACCTGGCCATCGCGCGGGCCAAGCAGCTGTTCGGCGCGGCCTGGGCCAACGTCCAGCCCCACAGCGGCGCCCAGGCCAACTTCGCCGTGTTCCTGGCGCTGCTGCAGCCCGGCGACACGATCCTGGGGATGGATCTCTCCCACGGCGGCCACCTCACCCACGGCTCGCCGGTGAACGTGTCCGGCAAGTGGTTCAAGGCCGTCCACTACGGCGTCGACCCCGAGACCCACCAGCTCAACTTCGACACCATTCGCCAGCTCGCCCTTGAGCACCGGCCCAAGCTGATCATCTGCGGCTATTCCGCCTACCCCCGCACGATCGACTTCGCCGCCTTCCGGGCCATCGCCGACGAGGTGGGGGCCTACCTGCTGGCCGACATGGCCCACATCGCCGGCCTGGTGGCCTCCGGGGTGCACCCCAGCCCGGTGCCCCACTGCCACGTGGTCACCACCACCACCCACAAGACCCTGCGGGGCCCCCGGGGTGGCCTGATCCTCTGCAACGACGAGACCTTCGGCCGCCAGTTCGACAAGGCCGTCTTCCCCGGCTCCCAGGGCGGGCCGCTGGAGCACGTGATCGCCGCCAAGGCCGTGGCCTTCGGCGAAGCCCTGCAGCCCAGCTTCCGCACCTACAGCCAGCAGGTGGTGCGCAATGCCCAGGCCCTGGCCGAGCGGATCCAGGAGCGGGGCATCGCCGTCGTCTCAGGCGGCACCGACAACCACCTGGTGCTGCTCGACCTGCGCTCCATCGGCCTGACCGGCAAGGTGGCCGACCGCCTGGTGAGCGACGTCAACATCACCGCCAACAAGAACACGGTGCCCTTCGATCCGGAGTCGCCGTTCGTCACCAGCGGCCTGCGCCTGGGCAGCGCCGCCCTCACCACCCGCGGTTTCGATGCCGAGGCCTTCCGTGAGGTGGCCGATGTGATCGCCGACCGCCTGCTGCACCCGGACGACGCCGCCGTGGAGCTCCGCTGCCGTGAGCGGGTGGCCTCCCTCTGCGGCCGCTTCCCCCTCTATGGACGCCAACGTGAGCTCCAGCACGCCTGACGGCCCCGTTCGCCCGTAACGTGTCGCCTTCAGGACCGCACTCTTCCGGCCCGCCGTTGTGACCCTCGCCTACAGCCCCAACGCGGCGGCCCTGCTCACGGCCACTGCGGCGGCCCTGCTCACGGCGCTGATCGTGCCTGTGGTGCGGAGGCTCGGTCTGCGCTGGGGCCTGGTCGACCCGCCCGATGACCGCAAGCAGCACACCGGCCCCATGGTGCGGCTGGGTGGGGTGGGCATCGTTGTGGGCTTCAGCCTCTCGCTGGCCTGCACCTGGACCTTCGGCGGCTTCGCCGACCTGCCGCCGGACAAGGACCAGCTGATCTGGACCACCCTGGCGGGGGCCCTCTGCTTCTTCGTCATCGGCCTGGCGGACGACCTGTTCGCCCTGCCGCCCCTGCCCCGCCTCTGCGGCCAGGTGCTTGTGGCCGCGGCGGTGTGGAACCAGGGGGTGCGCATCGGCAGCATCGACCTGCCCTTCGGCCTGGGGCATTCCGTCGCCGGGCTGCCGCTGCCGGAGGGGTTGAGCCTGCTGGCCACGGTGGTCTGGCTGGTGGGGATCACCAACGCGATCAACTGGCTCGATGGCCTCGACGGTCTGGCGGCGGGGGTGAGCGGCATCGCCGCCGTGGGCCTGCTTTCGGTGAGCTTCAGCCTCAGCCAGCCCGCCGCCGGCCTGCTGGCGGCGGCCCTGGCCGGCAGCTGCCTGGGCTTCCTGCGCCACAACTTCAACCCGGCCCGCATCTTCATGGGCGACGGTGGCTCCTACTTCCTCGGCTTCGCCCTGGCGGCGATCAGCATCGTCGGCCCGGCCAAGCGGCTTACCAGTGTCAGCCTGCTGCTGCCGCTGATGATCCTGTCCCTGCCCCTGGCTGACATGTCGGCGGTGATCATGGGCCGCCTCCGGGCCGGACGCTCGCCCTTCTACCCGGATCGCCGCCACCTGCATCACCGCCTGCTGCGGGCCGGCTTCAGCCACCGCCGCACCGTGGTGCTGATCTACGCCTTCACCCAGTGGCTGGCCTCCATCGCCCTGGTGCTGGCCAATGCCGAGATGCGCTTCCTCTGGCTGGCGCTGGCCACGGCGGTGCTGATCGCCGTGCTGGTGGTCTGCCGCCGCCAGATGCAGGAGGAGGCCAAGTGAGCGGCCCCCCCGGCGCCGCCGAGGTGGAGGTGCTCTGCATCGGCACCGAGCTGCTGCTGGGCAACATCGTCAACGGCAATGCCCGCTGGCTGGCGGAACAGCTGGCCGCCCTCGGGGTGGTGCATCACCGCCAGCAGGTGGTGGGCGACAACCGGGAGCGGCTGATCGAGGCGGTGCGGCAGGCGGCGGGCCGCTGCCGGGTGCTGGTCACCACCGGCGGCCTGGGGCCCACCCCCGACGACCTCACCACCGAGGCGATCGCGGCCGCCTTCGGCGCCGACCTGGTGGAGCACGGCGAGATCTGGGCGGCGATCCAGGCCCGGATCACGGCCCGCGGCCGCACCGTGGCCCCCTCCAACCGCAAGCAGGCCCTGCTGCCGCGCGGGGCCGCCGTGCTTCCCAACCCCACCGGCACGGCGCCCGGGATGATCTGGACCCCGGTGCCGGGATTCACCGTGCTCACCTTCCCTGGCGTTCCCAGCGAGCTGCGGGCCATGTGGGAGGCCACCGCGGCCCCCTGGCTGCGGGAGGCGGGCCTGGCGGGCGGGGTGTTCGCCAGCCGCATGCTGCGCTTCTGGGGGGTGCTCGAGTCCGATCTGGCCGAGCGGGTGCACGACCTGCTGGCCCTGGAGAACCCCACCGTGGCGCCCTACGCCGGCGCCGGCGAGGTGAAGCTGCGGGTCACTGCCCGGGCCGGCGACGCGGCCGCCGCCGCCGCCCTGCTGGCCCCGGTGGAGGCGGAACTGCGCCGCCGCACCGGCGCCAGCTGCTTCGGCGCCGACGGCGACAGCCTGGCCTCGGTGGTGCTGGCGGCCCTGCGGCGCCGGGGCGAGACCCTGGCGGTGGCGGAGTCGTGCACCGGCGGTGGCCTCGGGGCCGCCCTGGTGGCGGTGCCGGGGGCGTCGGAGGTGTTCCTCGGTGGCGTGATCGCCTACGCCAACGCCGTCAAGCAGACGGTGCTGGGGGTGCCGGCGGCGGTGCTCGAGCGCCATGGGGCGGTGAGCGACCCGGTGGCCGAGGCGATGGCGGAAGGGGTGCGACGTCTCACGGGGGCCACCTGGGCCCTGGCGGTCGCGGGCATCGCCGGACCCGGTGGCGGCACGGCCGAGAAGCCGGTGGGGCTGGTGCACATCGCCGTGGCCGGGCCCGATGGCTGCCGCAGCGAGGCGGTGCGCTTCGGCAGCGGCCGCGAGCGCGGCTGGATCCAGACGCTGACGGTGGGGGAAAGCCTGAACCGTCTGCGGTTACAGCTGAACATTGGGGCGATCTGAGCCGGCCTGATCGGAACATCTGCTGCCGCGGCCGCCATCGATCACGAATCCTGAGGCATGGACTTTTCCCCCCGACCTGGCCCTTTTCCCCCGAAAGCAGGGGCGTTTTCCACAGGTGGCGGCGGTCGGCCCGAGCTGCCGGAGGGGTCCTGGCCCGGTGCTGCGGGAAAGGCCTCCCCCCCTTGACCGCGTGCCCCGGCAGGGACCGCGGCGGCGACCACCCCCGGGCGGCGGCCGGGAAGCCGCCCAGCGCCGGGATTCTCAGCGGCGGTCCCTTGGGACCGGCCCGGTGGGGGTCGCTTTGACGCGGGGGGCAGCCCCATGGCCTGATGGGGGGGACCGACGAGCAGCGCCGCATGAGCCAGATTCCCGACCACGCTCCCCGCACCGTGAGCATCGAGAACCAGATGCCGGAGGACCTGTTCGAGGCGATGCGGGAGTTCATCCGGGTGCACCCCCAGTGGGACCAGTACCGCCTGATGCAGGCCGCCCTCGCCGGTTTCCTGGTCCAGCACGGCAGCCACGACCGCGCCGTGGCCCGCCACTACCTCAATGGCCTGTTCCGCCGCGAGCCCGCACCGGTGGAACACCCTCCTTCTAGGGTGGTTTCTGACCGTCTCGATCCTTCCTCTTGAGCGCCGGCACCCTCTACGACAAGGTCTGGGAGCTGCACCGCGTCGCCGATCTCCCGGGCGGAGCCACCCAGCTGTTCATCGGGCTGCACCTGATCCACGAGGTCACCAGTCCCCAGGCCTTCGCCGCCCTCGACGATCTGGGCCTGTCGGTGCGCCACCCCGAACGCACGGTCGCCACGGTCGACCACATCGTTCCCACCACCTCCCAGGCCCGGCCCTTCGCCGACCCCCTGGCCGAGGAGATGCTCGCCACCCTGGAGGCCAACTGCGCCCGGCACGGCATCACCCTCCATGGCCTCGGCAGCGGCCGCCAGGGGATCGTGCACGTGATCGCCCCGGAGCTGGGGCTCACCCAGCCCGGCATGACCGTGGCCTGCGGCGATTCCCACACCTCCACCCACGGCGCCTTCGGTGCCATCGCCTTCGGCATCGGCACCAGCCAGGTGCGTGACGTGCTCGCCAGCCAGAGCCTGGCGATGGGCAAGCTGAAGGTGCGCCGGATCCGGGTGGAGGGGACCCTGCAGAGCGGGGTCTACGCCAAGGATCTGGTGCTGCACGTGATCCGCACCCTGGGGGTGAAGGGCGGCGTCGGCTACGCCTACGAGTTCGCCGGGCCGGCGATCGAGGCCCTCTCGATGGAGGAGCGGATGACGCTCTGCAACATGGCCATCGAGGGCGGGGCGCGCTGCGGCTACGTCAACCCCGACGCCGTCACCTTCGCCTATCTGAAGGGGCGGCCCCACGCCCCGTCCGGCGAGGCCTGGGAGCGGGCCGTCGCCTGGTGGAGTGCCCTCGCCTCCGGTCCCGACGCCGTCTTCGACGACGAGGTGGTGTTCGACGCGGCCACGATCGCGCCCACCGTCACCTGGGGCATCACGCCGGGGCAGGCCATCGGCGTCGATGAGGCCGTGCCCACCCTTGAGCAGACCGACAGTGACGAGCGGCCGATCGCCGAGGAGGCCTACCGCTACATGGATCTGAGGCCCGGGGCGCCGATCGAGGGCCTGCCGGTGGATGTCTGCTTCATCGGCAGCTGCACCAATGGCCGCCTCAGCGACCTGCGGGCCGCCGCCGCCGTCGCCCGGGGCCGGCAGGTGGCGGCGGGCATCAAGGCCTTCGTGGTGCCGGGCAGTGAGCAGGTGGCGGCCGCCGCCGAGGCGGAGGGCCTCGATGCGGTGTTCCGTGAGGCCGGCTTCGAATGGCGCGAGCCGGGCTGCTCGATGTGCCTGGCCATGAACCCGGACCGGCTCGAGGGGCGCCAGATCAGCGCCAGTTCCAGCAACCGCAACTTCAAGGGGCGCCAGGGTTCCGCCTCCGGCCGCACCCTGCTGATGAGCCCGGCCATGGTGGCCGCGGCGGCGGTGAGCGGCCACGTGGCCGACGTGCGCCGCCTGATCGCCACCCCGTCCTCCCCCGAGCCCGCCCCCACCCCCGCATGAGCGCCACCCCCTTCCCGGCCGGACCGATCCAGCACTGCCAGGGCCGCGCCGTCGTCGTGTCCGGCGACGACATCGACACCGACCGGATCATCCCGGCCCGCTATCTCAAGTGCGTCACCTTTGACGGGCTGGCGGAGGGTGTCTTCGCCGATGACCGCCGCGAGCGGGCCGGCGACCACCCCTTCGACCGGGCCGGCAACCAGGGCGCCGCGATCCTCGTGGTCAACCGCAACTTCGGCTGCGGCTCCAGCCGGGAGCACGCCCCCCAGGCGCTGATGCGCTGGGGCATCCGGGCGGTGATCGGCGAGAGCTTCGCCGAGATCTTCTTCGGCAACTGCCTGGCCCTGGGGATCCCCTGCCTCAGCGCCGACCACGACACGGTGCTGGCCGTCCAGGCCGCCATCGCCGCCCATCCCGGCGCCCCGCTGCAGCTCGATCTCGAGCCACCCCAGGTGACGCTGCAGGCTGACGGCGAGGCTCTGGCGTGGCCCCTGGAGCTGGCGGCCGGCCCACGCCGCATGCTGGTGAGCGGCGAGTGGAACGGCACGGCCCAGCTGGTGGCCCACGACGCCGAGCTGCGGGCCACCACCGGCCGGCTCCCCTATCTGGCCGGCTTCGCCACCGCCTAGAGGGGACCTAGAAGGGGCGCTGCAGGACCCCCTGGGTGGGGTGGTAAGGGATGAAGGGCGTTCCCGGCCCTTGGAAGTTGAAGTCGTTGAGCCGCACGCGGATGCCGCCCAGCCCGTCGTAGGGGCTGTAGTAGACGCCGATCTCGTAGGAGCGCCGCTGCCAGCGCAGCTCCAGGTAGGAGCCGGTGACATCGCCGTAGAACCCGGAACTGGGATCGACGTTGAAGCCGATGCCGCCGCTGAAGACGAGCGGCCCGATGATCTGCTGGGAGAGGCCGATGCCGACCGTGCCCAGGTCGACGGCCCGGTCGAAGTTCAGCGGGCTCTGGCCCTGCCGCAGGGTGATGCCGCCGGTGACGGTGAGCTGGGTGTAGTCGAGGAAGGGCTTCTCGAAGCGTCCCAGGGTGAGGGTGGGTCCCCCGGAGAGGCCGATCGTGTTCTGGTTGGTGCCGTCGCTGAAGTAGGCGGCCACCCCGAGCAGGTTGGCGTTGAAGCGCAGCCCCGGAACGATCGGCACCGGTGAATTGGCCAGGGAGACCACCGGCGGACTGGTGGTGGGCTTGCCGGTCCAGATCGGGTAGGAGAAGTTGAAGGAGCCGATGGCGTTGGCGCGCCACACATCAAGCAGACCGGTGCCGGTGGTGGGGTTGGCCTGGAAGTTGCCCACCCCCATCCGCCAGTAGTAGCTGCGGCTCAACTTGCCCCAGCTGGGCAGGCTTCCCTGCTGTTCCAGCGAGACGCCGTAGGCGGAATAGACGTCCTGCTCGCCGAGGGAGCCGTTCCAGGTGCGGAAGCGGTAGGCCCCGAACAGCCGCATGGTGCTGAAGCCCAGCACGGGCACCTTCACCAGCCGGGACAGGTCGCCGAAGCTGCGGGTGCCGTTGGCGAAGTTATCGGGATTGAAGGTGGAGATGGAGAGGCGGGCATCGGCGTTGAAGCCCAGCACCGGCCCGGTGAGACGGGCATCGAAGCCGAAGTAGTCGCCGGTCTTGGCCGGCTGCTCGACGATGGTGGTGGAGCCCGCCGGCGACCCGGGCAGGGGGTAGGCGTCGGTGTTGCCGGTGTAGAGGCGCTGGACCATCACCTGCGGCTGCAGGTTCAGGAGTCCCTTCTCGCCGATCTTGATCGGGATGTTGTAGCCGAGGAAGAAGCCGTCCCGGTCTTCCCGGTCGTTGCCGATCACCAAGGGATTGCTCACCTCATCCTGCTTCTGGATGCGGCGCTGGCGCGCCACCCGGATCGGCAGACGATCCTCCAGCCGCAGCGTGTTGCGGCGCGCCTTCACCAGGGTGTCGCCGTTGGGCAGCAGGGTGATGACGACCTTCTCCGAATCCATCCACGACTGGGCCGGCGTGAACGGGTCGTTGGTGAAGCCCACCCGATCGCCCGAGAGGGTGTTGGGCGTGATCTTGAGGCGCCGGGCCTGGATGCGCCAGCGGCTCACGGTGCCCTTGATCAGCTCCTGGTTGCCTTCGGTGGTCTGGTCCTTGAGCTGTTCGGGACGGGTGGTGCCGAAGTCGTTGGCCACTTCCGGGGTGGTGAACTCGCGCGGGAAGCCGAAGCGCCGCTCGGCCTTGAGGCTGCGCTCGAAGGTCACGTTCTCGACCCGCTGGGGGATCCGGGAGATGGCCTCGCGGCGCAGCCGTTCCTGATGCCGGGCATTGCGCCACACGCCACCTTTGTCCTCAACCGGCTGGACCGGGGGCTTCGGGGCCGGCTGGCCGCTGGTGCCGGTCCAGCCCGGCCCCATCGTCACCTGCTCGAGCTGCTGGGCCAGCCCATCGGGCTGCTCGCTGGCCAGGGGCGGGGCGTCCGGGCAGCCCTGGGCAGGGGGCACCGGCATCGGCTGGCTGGTGGGCCTGTCGGTGCCGAAGCGGTAGCGCAGGCCCACCAGATAGGCGTTGCTGCCCTCGCTGACGCCGCTGAAGGTGCCGTAGGCGCCGGAGCGGTGGTGGATGCGGCCGACGGCCGACCAGCGGGGGGTGACCAGCGCCTCCACCTCGAAGGCCAGGTAGTTGAGCAGGCGCGCCGAGTTCTGACGGAAGGTCTGCTCGTAGTTGCTCTTGGCGGTGAGGACGCTCAGGCCCTCCACGAAGAAGACGTTGAGCCAGGGCCGCAGCCACAGGCGCAGACCGATGCCACCGGTGACCTCACCGAAGTTCTGGGCGGGGGTGTCGGAGAAGGGGGTGACCTGGTTGAAGCCGCCGCCCGGCTGGGCGCTGGCCCGGTGGCCGAGCAGGTTGGCATCGAACTCCAGCGACAGGGGCCCCGCCTGGAAGAGGCGGCGCTGCAGGCCGATGCCGCCCAGGTATTCGGGCCGGAAGCGGCCGCTGAAGGTGAAGGTGTCGCCGAACTCACCGGCATACATCTGGCCGGCCCAGGTGGTGACCGCCCAGGGGTAGGGCTGCCACTGGGGCACGGCCGGATAGGTGGGCGTGCAGCTGATCGGCTCCGGCGCCGGCAGGGGCTGGGAGGCCTCCTTGTCGAGGTCGAAGTCCTCCTTGGTGGAGTCGAGATCGATGACGCCGTAGACGTCGTCGATCTCCCCCACCCCCTCCAGCAGGGCATAGCGGAGGCGGCTGCCCTGCAGATACTGCTGGCCGCGCTGGAAGCGCACGTTGCCCACCGCGAAGATGGTGCGGGTGCTGGCCTCGAACTCCAGCCGGTCGGCCAGCAGGCGGCCACCGGCCAGGCGGGCCATGACGCTGCCGGTGGCCACGAAGCGCTGCAGCTGGCCGTCGTAGCCCTGCTGGTTGGCGGTCAGCTCCAGTTCCAGGGGCATGGCGTCGCCCGCCGGGGCGGCGTCGAGACCGGCCACCGGCGCCGTCGTTGCGGAGGGTTCGGCCGGGATCGGTTCCGGAACGGGCTGGGGTGTGACCGCCAGGGAGCGGCGTCGGGGAGCCAGGGGCTGAACGGCGGGCGATGGCTCCGCTGAGGGCTGGGCTCCGGCGGGAGGCTCGGCTCCGGCTTGGGTCCCGGTGGCGGGCGCGGCCTGGGGCTCGTCGTCGAAGGGATCGGTGGTGGACGTGTTGCCGGGGGTGGCTGCCGGCGCCGGGGCGGGCTGTGCCTGGGGGACCTGTGCCTGGGCGACCTGAAGCCTGGAGGGTGTCTCCGGCCGTGCCTGGACCGGTGCGGCCGTCAACGCCACGACACCGGAGATGCCCAGCCACAGGCCCAGCCCAGGGGTCAGGCCTTCAGGGGCCTGGCGGCGTCCCGAGCGGGGGTGGAGCACCACAGGCAGCGGATGGGCAGCGAGAACGCGGCCGATCCTGCCATGGGAGTTCGGGGTCGACCCCCGCGGCGGTCCGGTTTCCGGACGGGTGGCGGGCGGGGCCGCCGCCGAAGGGGTCAGTCCTCCAGGTCCTTGCGGCTGGGGGAGCGGGTGGGATCGCTGGCCAGGAAGCCGAAGACGAAGATCCCGATAAAGAAGAAGACGACGGAGTAAACCGAGATCTTGAGAGCGAGCATGGTCTGTCCGGCGGGTGACAGGGAGTGACAGGCGCCGGTACGGGTCTCAATGACCCCTCGGCAGCCGCATCATCTTATGGGTGGTGGTTGGCCATCCAGGCTGTCCGATGCCGTTTGGCGGGGACAACCGGCTCCGATTGAAACGTTTCGGTCACGTTCCCCATGCCCCGGCCCCTGGATCTCCAACCCCTCTGGCAGGCCATCCAGCCCGGGGGCGGAAGCGGTCCGGCGTTGGGGGGGGCGTGGGGGCTCCGCCACCGTCCCGACTGGGCGGCCCGGGGCCTGATCATCTGGCCGCGGGGCGGCCAGTGGTGCCGTCTGCGCCTGCCCTGCCCCTGCCCGGAGGCCTGGGCCCCCCTGGCGGAGGGCGCCCGGGCGCGGCTGGCGCTGCGCTGGTGGGCCGACAGCGCCGAGCTGTGGGTGGATGGCGAGCGCATCCACAGCGGCGATCTGTTCGACACCGCCTGCCGCTGGCCCCTGCCCGAGCGCTGGTGGCGGGGGGAGGCCCTGGACCTGGAGCTGCGGCTGCGCAGCCCCCTGCACGACGACGGCGCCCTGATCAGCAGCCGCATCGAGCTGGAGCCCCTGGATCCGGCCGATCCCCTGGGCCTGCTGGCGGCCACCGCCGACGAGCTGCGGCAGCTGCGCCGCGAGCACCGGCACGACGGGGCGCCGGGGGAGGGGGTGCTGCAGGTGCTGGGCCATGCCCACCTCGATCTGGCCTGGCTGTGGCCGGTGGCCGACACCTGGCAGGCGGCGGAGCGCACCTTCGCCTCCGCCCTTGATCTGATGGAGCGCTTCGACACGCTCCACTTCGGCCACTCCACCCCGGCGCTCTATGCCTGGCTGGAGCGCCACCGGCCGGCCCTGTTCGAGCGGGTGCGCCGGGCCATGTGGGAGGGCCGCTTCGAGCCGCTCAACGGTCCGTGGGTGGAGAGCGACTGCGTGCTGCTCTCCACCACCTCGCTGCTGCGCCAGTTCCAGGAGGGCCAGACCTACAGCCTGCGCACCTTCCCGGAGTGGAGCCACCGGCTGGCCTGGCTGCCGGACAGCTTCGGTTTCGCCGCCGGCCTGCCGGCGCTGGCGGCCGCCACCGGGGTGCGCTGGTTCTGCACCCACAAGCTGGCCTGGAACGCCACCAACCCCTTCCCCCACCGGCTGTTCCGCTGGCGCAGCCGCTGCGGGTCCGAGGTGCTGGCCCTGATGACGGCGCCGATCGGCACCGATGGCGATCCGGTGGCGATGGAGCGCTACCGGCTGCAGTGGCAGCAGGCCAGCGGCTGCGCCGATGCCCTGTGGCTGCCCGGGGTCGGCGACCACGGCGGCGGGCCGACCGCCGAGATGCTGGAGCAGCTGGCGCTCTGGCAGGACCAGCCCGTGGCCGCCGGCCAGCGCCACGGCACCCTGCGCGCCTACCTGGAGCCGCTGGAGTCGCTGGCGGGGCAGCTGCCGGTGTGGCGCGACGAGCTCTATCTGGAGCTGCACCGCGGCTGCCCCACCAGCCGGCCGGACCAGAAGCGCCACAACCGCACCCTGGAGCGCCTGCTGCGGGAGGCGGATCTGGCCGCGGCGCTCTTCGGCCGGCCGGCGCCGGCCGCCACCGACGACTGGCGCACCCTGCTGTTCCAGCAGTTCCACGACATCCTGCCGGGCACGGCGATCCCGGAGGTGTTCGAGCAGGCCGAGCCCCAGTGGCGCGGCGCCCGCCGCCGGGCCGCCCGCCGCCGCGACCGGACCCTGCGGCTGGGGCTGGCGGCCACGACGCCGTCGACGCCCGCTGAGTCCTGGTGTGTCGTGCAGCTCCTGCCGCTGCCGGCCCAGCCCCGCACCCTGCGGCTGCCGGCCGGCGACTGGTGGCTGGCGGCGCCGGACGGCGAGAGGCGGCTGGCGGGGCAGCCGGCCCCCGGGGGCGGCCAGTGGCTGCAGATCCCCGACCTGGAAGGGGTCGAGGTGCGGCGCCTGCGGCGGCAACCGGCGTCCGCCGGCAGCGGCGGCGATGCAGCGGCCAGCCCCGTGGCGGGGGCGGTGCACCTGGAGCGGGCCCCCGACGTGGGCCAGGACCACTGGCGGCTGGGCAATGGGCTGGTGTCGGCGCTGATCGGCCCGGCGGGGGTGGAGCAGCTCTTCGATGGAAATGGCCGGCCCCAGCTGGCGGGGCCGCTGGCCTGGTGCCGCTGGCGCGACCGGGGCGAGTTCTGGGATGCCTGGGATCTGGCCGCCGACTACCGCGAGCACCCGCTGGCCTGGACCTGGGAGGGGGTGCCCCAGTGGCTGGAGACGGGGCCGCTGTGTGCCCGGTTCGTCTGGCGCGGCCGCTGCGGCGAGAGCCCGGTGCGCCTCGACGGCCGCCTGCTGGCGGGCAGTCCCTGGCTGGAGCTGGTGCTGGGCACCCAGTGGCGGCAGCGCCACGAGCTGCTGCGGCTGGAGATTCCCCTGGCCGATGCGGCCTGCCGCTGGGCGGCCGACACCGCCGGCGGGGTGATCGAGCGGCCGGCCACGGCCCGCACCGCCCGGGAGCGGGCCCGCTGGGAGGTGAGCGCCATCAGCTGGATGGCGGCGGTGGGCCCGGGCCGTGGCGACGGGCTGGCGGTGCTGCTGGATGGCCCCCAGGGGGTGTCGGCGACGGCGGAGCGCCTGGGAGTGTCGCTGCTGCGGGCGCCCACCTGGCCCGATCCCGGCGCCGACAACGGCTGGCAGCGGCAGCGGCTGGCCCTGCTGCCCTGCCCCGGCGGCTGGCGGGCGGCCGCGGCGCCCCAGCAGGCCACCCGGCTGCGGGAACCGCTCTGGTGCCGGCCGATGGCAGCGGCCGCCGGCGCGGGCGCCGAAGCTGGGGTGCCGGCCGAAACGCTGTTCCCGTCCCTCGGCGAGGACCTCCAATTGGTGGCCCTGCGGCCCCTGGCGGCGGATGACGGCACGGAACCAGACGGCGCGGCGGAAGCGGGCGACGTGCTGCTCAGCGTCCAGAACCTGGGGCCCTGCCGGCGGCGCTTCTCAGCCGGCCCGGACTGGAACGTGCTCTGGCGGTGCGATGGCCTGGGCCAGCCCCAGGCGGCCGAGCCGCTGGCACTGGGGCCGTGGCAGCTGGGCCACTGGCGGCTGGGGCGCGTGCCGGCGGAGAGCGCGACGGCTCAGTCGTCGTGATCGTCGAAGGGATCGGTGAGGCCCTTGGAGGGCGGACCGAAGGCGGTGTAGACCCCGAAACCGGTGAGGGCCAGCAGCACGGCGAGCACCGCGAGGGCCACGGAGAGGGCGGGGGAGCTGGTGGCGGCGGGATCCATGGAGGGCATTCAGGCGGGGCAGGGGGCGCGGGGTGGCGAGGCTTCGGGCCTCGCGCTTCCGTCACAACTCTCGACAGCCCATCTCGGTGCGGCCGGCAAGACCCTTACAGTAAGCACCGCGATCCCGTGCCCGAGAGGTCCGAGCTGCCATGGCCCAACGCACCCGTCTGGGAAACCTGCTGCGCCCCCTGAATTCCGAGTACGGAAAGGTGGTGCCCGGCTGGGGTACCACCCCCGTGATGGGCGTGTTCATGCTGCTCTTCCTGGTGTTCCTGCTGGTGATCCTGCAGCTGTACAACAAGTCCCTGCTGCTCGAGGGCATCAACGTCAACTGGAACGGCGTCGGCTGATTCCTCTCGCCCCCTGTCCATGAACATCTTCGGCATCGGTCTGCCCGAGATGGCGGTGATCGCCGCCATCGGGCTGCTGGTCTTCGGACCCAAGCGGCTGCCCGAGCTCGGCAAGACCCTGGGGCGCACCCTGCGCGGCTTCCAATCGGCCTCGCAGGAGTTCGAGAAGGAGTTCCGCACGGCCGTGGGCACTGAGCAGCCGATCGACATCTCAGGTCCCCCCGCCGCCGTGCCGCCTGCGGCCGAACCCGCCGCGATCACGCCCGCTGCCGACCCGGCAACGCCGGCGGTGGTGGTCGAGGAGAGCGCCGCACCCTCCAACGGCCCCGCCAGCTGAGGACGGCCACCCGTTGGATCTGCAACTGCTGGTGGGCCTGGGCAATCCCGGCCCCCGCTACGCCGACACCCGCCACAACGTCGGCTTCATGGTGCTGGAGAGGCTGGCCCGCGCCGGTGGCGCCAGTTTCCGCAACCAGGGCCGGCTGCACGGGCTGCTGGCCGAGACCGGCCAGGGGGACAGGCGGCTGCGGCTGCTGATGCCCCAGACCTTCATGAACGACAGCGGCCGCTCGATCCGCGCCGCCCTCGACTGGTTCCGGCTCGAGCCCGCCCAGATGCTGGTGCTGGTGGACGACATGGACTTGCCCCTGGGGCGCCTGCGGGTGCGGGCCGCAGGCGGCGCCGGCGGCCACAACGGCCTGCGCAGCACGATCGCCCACCTGGGCAGCGAGTCGTTTGCGCGGCTGCGCATCGGCATCGGCGCCCCCGGCGAGACCCCCGAGGAGCGCCGGGCCCGCACTGTGTCCCACGTGCTGGGCAAGTTCTCCGCCGCCGACCGGCCGGTGCTGGAGACGGTGCTGGAGGAGGTGGAGGCGGGCATCGACCTGATCCGGCGGCTGGGCCTGGAGAAGGCGGCCAACCGGTTGAACAGTTTTCGCGCCGATCCGCCGCCATCCTGAGAGCATCGACACCGTCCCGTGAGTCGCCTTCCCGCCACCACCGCTCAGCTGCGGGTGCTGCGCCAGAGCTTCAGCCCCTGCCTGCTGGAGGGGGAGATCAGCGCCGGCGGCTTCCAGTGGCGCTTCCGCTGGGCCTTCGACCGGGGGGAACTGCAGGTGGAGCCGTCCCTGGGGCGCGCCCTGATCCAGGATGCCCTGCTGCGCTTCCTGCTCAAGGCCGACTACCAGCTCGAACCTGGCGGCGACTACGTGTTCACGGTGCGGGCGTCGTTCTGAGCAGCTCCCGCCCCAGCCGCCGCTCCAGCAGCAGCTGGGCCACCACGTCGTCGTAGTCGCGGGGGGGCTGGCGCAGGCCCAGGGGCAGGAGCCGCCGCCAGCCCCGGGCGGGGAACAGCTCCCAGTAGCGGCGCCGCGCCGCCAGGGTGGTGCCCTGCTCATCCACCAGCTCCACCGGCAGCAGGGGCTCCAGACGCCGCCGCCAGGCGCCGCTGCCGGTGCCGTCGCCGATCACCACGGCGGCCAGGCCTTGGTGGCGGTGCCAGTGCTCCAGCCGCTCCCAGGCCGCCTCGGGGGGCAGCACCACGGCCTCGCGGATCTCGCGGCGCCCTGGGTCGGTGAGCACCAGCCCGCACTTGCTGCGGCCGGGATCGAGCCCCGCCAAAGGGCCGGTGGTCATGGCCGCACCGCCACCGTCATGGCCGCCCCGGCCGGGTGGCTCCGGCTCCGTCCTTGCGGGGCCAGCGCAGCTCCACGCTGATCGGGTCGGGGGTGTCGGCGTTCTGGGTGGCCACGGCCTCGAGGTTGGCGGTGACGCCGGCGGGGCGCTCGCTGAGGTCGCGGGCCAGGGCGTTGATGCCGGCGGCATCGAACTGGAGGCCGTTGGCCAGGGTGCCCTGGCGTTGGACCTTGGCGAAGGCGGCGGCCAGCAGCAGGTTGAGGCGGCTGCGGACGGCTTCGGGGTCGCGCACGTCGGGCTCCAGGGAGGTGCGGGAGAGGACCTCCCCCTGCTCCACCACCTGGCGGTTGGGGCGCAGGTCGGGGAAGGCGAGCACCTGGGCCTCGCCCCGCAGCACGTTGGCGGCCGAGCGGATGCTGACCACCCAGGTGCCGGGGGTGGCCAGCAGCGATTCCAGCCGGGTGATGTCGCTGCGGGGCACCAGCAGGATCTGGCGGTTGGGGGGCTGGCCGGGCAGCAGCAGCTGGAACGCCGCCCGGTTCGACTCCTGCAGCAGGGCGTCGATCACCTGCTTGGCCTGGTCGGGGCGCTGCAGCTGCACCTTGGCGGTGGCCAGGGGCTGGCCACTGGCGATCACCACGTCGCCGCGGCGCAGGGCGATGACGTTGGTCTCCAGGTCCTTGAGTTCCTTGGCGCCGGCGGCGATGCGGCGGCGGACGCTGGCCAGTTCGGCCTCGGTGCGGCGGATCTCGGCGTCCCGGCCCTGCACCTCCCGGCTGAGCCGGGCCCGCTCGGCCTCCAGCCGGACGCGCTCGGCCTGCAGGGGCTGCAGCTCACGGCGCAGGGTCTCGACGCGGCGCTCGGCGGCCAGCAGCTGGTCGCGGGCGCGGCGCTGGCTGGCCAGGGCCTGGTCACGGCGGCGTTCGGCCGTGATCAGATCGAGGCGGCTGCGCTCCAGTTCGCCCCGGGTGCGGGTCAGTTCCCCCTCGTTGCGCTTCAGGGCGGCGCGGCTGTCCCGCAGGCGGTCCTGGATCTGGTCGAGCTCGAAGAGCCCCACCCGCAGGCGCTCGCTCACCAGCAGCATCAGCGCCAGCGACACGGCACTGATCAGGCTGCCGGTGAGCACCGTGATCACCACGGCGGTCTTGCGGGGCCGCAGGTTGAACAGGCTGAGGCGCGCCTTGCCCACGCGGCTGCCGAGCCGGTCGCCCAGGGTGGAGAGCACTCCGCCGAGCACCAGAAGGGCCAGGATCAGCAGCCAACCCGACACCTTCTGCGCCTCGGCTTTGCGATGCACCAAGTATCCCTGTCGGTGGCCTCACGGCACCCCGCCGGGGTCGCCCGCTCAGCTGAACCGCTTGGCCAGAGCGATGGGGTCGAAGACGGTGATCTTCTTGCGGTCGATCTGGACCAAGCCATCGTTGCGCAGGTCGCCAAGGAGGCGGGTGATGGTGACGCGGGTGGAGCCGATCGCCTCGGCGATGGCCTGGTGGGAGAGGCGCAGGTCGATGGTGATCCCCTCGGCGCCGGGCACGCCGAAGTCGCGGCAGAGCACGAGCAGGAAGCTCACGAGCCGGGAGGACATGTCCCGGTGGGTGAGGGTCTCGATCATGGTCTCGGTCTGGAGGATGCGGGAGGAGAGGCCCTGCAGCAGCAGCAGGCCGACGCTGGCGTCCTGCTCGATGGCGCGCCGCACCGAGGTGGCCGGGGCGGTGACCATCTCCACCCGGGTGAAGGCGATCGCGTGATAGAAGCGGTCGGAGCGCTGGCCGGTGAGCAGGGAGAGCACCCCGAAGAGGCTGTTCTCGCGCAGCAGGGCCACGGTGATCTCCTCGCCCGATTCGTAGACGCGCGAGAGGCGCACGGCGCCGCGCCGCAGCAGGTAGACGCGCTCGGCCGGGTCGCCGGGGAAGAAGATCGTCTTGCCGCGCTCGATGGTCTCGACGCTGCTGCCGGCCAGGCCGCGGATCACGTCCAGCAGGGTGGTGGCCAGGGCGCCGGGGGCGCCCATGGGGGTCACGGAGCCGGGGGATCCGCTGGATGGGGTGCTGGGGTAGCGGCTGAAGCCACGCGTAGCGCCGACCATCAAGGCGTGGCGATTGGAGATGAACCTATGGATCGGCCTGGCCGATCCATGTAGCCAATGACACTCTTTAACCGGTCGTGGTGCCTGGCGCCACAGCCAGGGCCTGGCGCTGGGCCCCCTGCAGGGCCCGCAGCCCCGGTTCGGCCAGATCCAGCAGGGCGTCCAGGCGGGAGCGGGAGAAGGGGGCGCCCTCGGCGGTGCCCTGGATCTCCAGCAGCCGGCCCTGCTCGTCCATCACCACGTTGAGGTCGACCTCGGCGCGGGAATCCTCGGAATAGTCGAGATCCAGCAGGGCCACACCGTCCACCAGGCCCACCGACACGGCGGACACCTGCTGGCGCAGGGGCGAGGCGGCCAGCACGCCCTGGCGCTGGAGGCGCTCCAGGGCGGCGGCCAGGGCGATCCAGGCGCCGGTGATCGAGGCGGTGCGGGTGCCGGCGTCGGCCTGGAGCACGTCGCAGTCGACCAGCAGGGTGCGCTCGCCGAGGGCCTCCAGATCGAGGGCGGCCCGCAGGCTGCGGCCGATGAGGCGCTGGATCTCCTGGGTGCGGCCGGAGAGCTTCATCAGCTCGCGGCCCTGGCGGCTGGGGGTGGAGGCGGGCAGGAGGCGGTATTCGGCGCTGAGCCAGCCGCTGCCGGAGCCCTTGCGCCAGCGGGGCACCTCGGGATCGAGGCAGACGCTGCAGAGCACGCGGGTGCGGCCGGCGGCGAACAGCACCGAGCTGAGGGCGAAGCCCATCGGATCCCAGTCGACGGCCACCGGGCGCAGGGCGTCGGCGGGGCGGCCGTCGTTGCGGGGGGCGTCGGCGGGAGTGGTCACGCGGCCTTTGGCGGAGCCGGGCCAGCGTAGGCGGCGCCGGTGGTACGTCTGTTCCCAGCCACTACCGATGGTGTGCCGGGCTGGCGGGGGCCGCTACATTCGGGAGGTGAGCGGCTGGGCGATCCGTCCGGACCTTTCACACCAACGCTTCCGTGGGGTGTCCATGACCGCCAGCCTCGTCGACCCCGGCCACCCCCGGCGTACGGCCACCCCGGCGCGCACCGAGCCGCTGGCCCTGGTGCCGCCGCTAAGGCTGGTGAGCCAGCCGGAGGGGCTGCTGCAGATCCATACGGCGCCGTTCCGGGGCAGCTTCGCGGCGGTGTTCAGCCAGGCCCTGCGCAGCGCCGGGCTGGGCAGCCGGGTGCTGGTGAGCCAGTTCCTCAAGGGGGGCGTGGAGCAGGGGCCGGCGGGCAGCCTGCGGCTATGCGGCCGGCTGGAGTGGCTGCGGCCGGGCACGCCCCACTGCCTCGATGGGCCGCCGGGTTCCCAGGGGCCCGAGGGGGCCACGGCCGAGGAGGCGCTCGAAGCGGTGGCCGAGGTGTGGGAGGTGAGCCGCGAGCGGCTGCTCACGGGGGATCTGGATCTGCTGGTGCTCGATGAGCTGGGCCTGGCGATCGCCCTGGGCTACCTGAGCACGGAGGCGGTGATCGATGCGCTTGAACAGCGGCCGGCCCATCTGGATGTCATCCTGACGGGCCCCTCGATGCCGGCCAGCCTGATGGCGATGGCCGATCAGGTCACCCAGTTGCGCCGCGGCGGCTGACGCCATGCTCAAGAACGACCACTGGATCAACGAACAGGCCGCGGCCGGGATGCTGGAGCCCTTCCAGCCGACGCTGGTGCGCCACCTGGATCCGGAGGGCCGCACGGGCCCGGTGCTGAGCTTCGGGTGCTCGTCGTACGGGTACGACCTGCGGCTGTCGCCGAAGGAGTTCCTGATCTTCCGCCACGTGCCGGGCACGGTGATGAACCCGAAGCGGTTCAACCCGGCGAACCTGGAGCCGGCGCCGATGCACAGCGACGAGGACGGCGATTACTTCATCCTGCCGGCCCATTCCTACGGACTGGGGGTGGCGCTGGAAAAGATGAAGGTGCCCTCGAACATCACGGTGATCTGCCTGGGCAAGAGCACCTACGCGCGGCTGGGCATCATCGTGAACACCACCCCCGCCGAAGCCGGCTGGGAGGGCCACCTCACCCTGGAGTTCAGCAATTCCTCCGGCGCCGACTGCCGCATCTACGCCGGCGAAGGCATCTGCCAGCTGCTGTTCTTCGAGGGCGACCCCTGCGCCACCACCTACAACGACCGCCAGGGCAAGTACCAGCACCAGCCTGAAAGGGTGACGCTGGCGAAGGTTTGAGGGGGGCTTGGGGGGATGGATCAGAAAAGGCAGGGAAGGGGCTTTTGTAGCGAAGCGGACAGGTGGTTATCAGGTCCTTCTATCTCGCTTGGCTGGAGCGGCGCTATTGCACTCAGTAGCTGCGGCGGAAGGCTTCCAAGGGAATGGCCTGCGCTGCAACTTTTCCTTATGCGGTTGGGAGTCTGGCTTTTGGGTGGTTATCGGAACCGCCCAATAAAGAGTTATGGCACTATCGATACCTAATATCAGGGAAATATGAAGGCTGAATTTGAAGAAAAGGACTTTGAAGCTCCTCTATACAACGAATTAAGGTTTGGAAGCCACCGAATTGCCACCCCAGGCCAAGTGTTTGAAGGTAAATTTGGAATTGATGCTGCGTTAGAGGCTGAGCACCCTTTATTTTGGGACTTATTTGGCTACTACGACATACCAAAGGGTGTAGTTCTCGATCATCTAAGGTGGGGTTTTATGTGGCGCAAGCTTGGTAGGAAGCGACGTTTGCCTACGTTTAACACTAACCTACTAATTCAAGCAAAGCGGCCAACTCCTCTGAGAAGAGCGTCATCGCTTCTAAAAGGTTACGGCTTTAGCTCTAATTACTGGCGATTTGAGATTGCAGAGCACCAACAAGGAATTCTTGAAAAGGTGTCTCATCATTTGCGCCGTAAAGCCCTTGTTATATACGCAGCTCCGGCATTCTGCACACTAGATGACCTTTATAGCCATACTGAAGCCCAAACGGTCGTTGAAAACTCCAATTTTGTTAAAGTAGAGCGATTACATAATCATAGACAATGGAACTACTATCAGGCTGGGACGAGTGGCATCGCACATTCTGAGCCAGAGTTCATTGAGGATGTTTCACTAAATTCTATGATTGAGCAAATGCGTGAGTTCGGGCAAGAGAGCGAAAATGCTCCTGAAAACCTCCGGTATCTACATAAAATGACCGTTGAAGCGTGTCAAGAAATCCAAGATCACAATCCAATTGCAAAATACTATCTTCGACTTCACGGACGACTTATGCGATTGGATGAACTGTATGAGATTGAAGAAACCATCCATTACTCTGCCTTCAATTTGTTTTGTAATGTGACGAAATTGAAATGGCTAGTCGTATAAGTCATAACAAAGTGCTGCACTCGGAAAAATTACTCGTGGCGCTCCTAGTTTTCCGGTGAGCGCGGCGTTAGATCCATTCTGAACGGGTGGGTTGGAACCAAGCTTGATGAACTACCACCGCAGTCTAAACAGTACTTGGATGGTCATCATCGCAAAATGAATCCAAATAACGAGGCGATGGTACACTTGGACTACCACGGGGCTCAGCAGTGATGCAAGCACGGCAAGGCGAGCTGAAGCTTTCTTTCCCTTCCATGCCTCCCGCTAGCCGGTCCTCCAAGGTGCGAGAAGCGATAAACCAATTGGCGGCCGGAGATGGAATTGAGGCCAGAGGGGCGGTTTTCACCAAGCCAGAAGTAGTTAACTTTATTCTGGATTTATCTGGCTACAAGGCTACATCTGATCTTTCGCAACTGAGGATGTTAGAACCCTCCTTTGGTGGTGGAGACTTCCTGATTCCAGCAATAAAGAGACTCTTGGGATCTTGGCGAATACATAAGTCGCGGAATCCGACTAGAATGGAGCTTCAAGATTCAATAGTTGCATTTGAGCTTCACAAGAAGACATTCGAAGACACGCGAGACGCAATTCGTGAACTTCTGACCCAGGAAGGTATTACAGAGAAGGACGCAGGGCCTCTAGTAGACAAGTGGTTGCAGAATGATGATTATCTACTTGCGCCTATCGATGGAAGGTTTGATTTCGTAGTCGGGAATCCTCCGTATGTTCGTCAAGAGCTAATCCCTGCACCGCTACTAAGAGAATACCGAAGTCGGTTCAGTACACTTTACGATCGAGCGGATATCTATATTCCATTTATTGAGCGGTCTCTAGGTCTACTTGGACCAAGTGGCGTACTTGGTTTTATATGTGCAGATCGCTGGATGAAGAATAAATATGGAGGTCCGTTGAGAAAATTGGTATCTGGGGATTATCACTTAAAAATCTATGTCGACATGTCTGACACTCAGGCATTCCAGTCTGATGTAACCGCTTATCCTGCCATAACAATTATTGAAAGAGGAACTCCTGGGCCTACGCATATCGCACGGCATCCTGTCATTACTCAAGAGGCCCTAGAAGCCCTTGCGGTGGAACTTACTACTGACAATCATGGCACAAAGGAGAGGGTCCGCTTTGCCTCTGGTATTACGAATGATTCAGATCCATGGCTTCTGAGCGGTTCCAGTCAGATTGAACTAATCAGACGCCTAGAGGAAAAGTTTCCAACGCTCGAAGAGGCAGGCTGCAAGGTTGGAATTGGCGTTGCAACTGGTGCTGATCGGGCTTTTATTGCTGATTATGAGAAGCTTGATGTTGAAGATGATCGCAAACTGCCGCTTGTAAGGACTAGAGACATAGCAAGTGGGGAGGTTGGTTGGCTGGGCAAGGGAATTGTCAATCCTTTCAAAGATGACGGAGGTTTAGTTGACTTATCAGAGTATCCAAGGCTAAACCGTTATCTTGAAGCCCGAAGGCCAATCATCTCTGGACGTCATTGCGCGCAGAAGAATCCCAGGAACTGGTATCGCACAATTGATAGAATCACCCCCTCTCTTTTGCGCAAGCCTAAGCTTCTAGTGCCAGATATCAAAGGCCAATCTCATATTGTCTACGAAGATGGCAGGTTCTATCCTCACCACAACCTGTACTACATCGTTTCAGAAGAGTGGGACCTGCGTAGTCTTCAAGCCGTCCTGTTGTCTTCGCTATCTCGTGCCTTTATTTCTGTCTATTCTACAAAGATGAGAGGTGGCTTCCTGCGATTCCAGGCCCAATACTTGCGGCGAATTCGGATTCCAGAATGGAGCTCCTTGTCTGATTCAATGAAGATGGCGCTCGCCGATGCAGCCGTTTCTAGGGATATAGCCGCCTGCGATGAAGCCGTTTGCACGCTTTTCGGCTTATCTCTTGATGATTTGGATTCCCTGGAGATGACTGCAACCAGATGACGTTAGACTTGGCAGACTACAAGCAGAAGGCTCACAAGGCGGTTAAGGAATTTTGGGGCAATCGCGATGCAGCCAAAGAACGTCAACTCGCCTTGGGCAAAGCAGATCAAGGGGAGCGAGCTGGTGTTACATCAGGGAAGAATATGGACGGCTTCCTCTCGCTGATTATTGACATCGTCAACTCAAACGGCCTATCACATGCAGATATCCATATGAATCGAGCAATGCTTACTCTGCCTGGTTTCTTCCGGCCTACGAAGCTGTGGGATTTGTTGGTTCTACATAGAGGTGAGCTCATTGCCGCTGTTGAACTGAAGAGCCAAGTGGGATCCTTTGGTAACAACTTTAACAATCGAACAGAAGAAGCTATAGGCACTGCTCATGATCTTTGGACCGCATACAGGGAAGGGGCTCTTGGCAACCAGCCAAGACCTTTCGTAGGGTGGCTCATGATGGTCGAAGATGCCCCTGGTTCACGGAGAGCTGTGCGAGACGCCTCGCCACACTTTCCTGTCCTTGAAGAGTTTCAAGGTGCTTCTTATCTCAGCAGATATGATCTCCTATGTCAGAAGCTAATGAGGGAAGGACTATACAGTTCTGCTTGCCTACTGGCCTCACCCCGCGAGGCTGCCCTTTCAGGAGAGTTCTCTGAACTCTCTCCAATGACTAGCCTCAAGACATTCATCACTTCACTAGCCGGTCACATCGCTTCAGAAGCTTCTCGATTAGCCTGAAGAAGGATCTATCTTCAAGATCCAGCGGACGGGAGCAGTGAATAGCTTGGTTGATTCACAACTTCCGCCCGCCGCTGATCTTGGGCGTTCATCCGGGCGTAGAGCTGGCGAACACGGCCTCTAGCCAGTCGTAAGCCCGCTGATGGAACAGTGAACGCGCCATCTCCTCGCAATGGCCGCCGGCGCCTTCGGCTGTAGAGAAGCGCACGAGGGTCCGGGGACACTGCAGCGCATCATGCAGCTGCTCCGCGAAGCGCGCGATCGGATCGCCTTCCGCCCAGGCCACCAGCGTGGGGCAGCGGATCTGTTCCGCGCGCCCCCTGAGGCTGTAGTCACCGGCGATCCGGAAGTAATCGGCGAGGGAATCGAGGCCATGCACCCAGAGGGCCCGCTGGAAGGTCCAGTGCAGGGATGGATTGGAGCGGATCTGGCCCTGCAGGGCTTCAAGATCGGCGGGGGCGATCTCGGGCAGGCGTTCGCGCACGGCAGAGGGGAGCGGCAGGTTCGCCCGCAACGCTTCGAGGAGATCCCACTGGCCGGGGTCGGCGATGCAGGCCGCCAGGCGGTGCTCCCCGCTGGCTGCACGGGGCGCCAGATAGCCGCCGAAACTCCAGCCGATCAGCGCCATCCGCTGCGGGTCCACCTCCGGGCGGGAGAGCGCGTAGTCGACAACCGGGCGCACCACGTTCTCCCAGTCGGGGCGGAACACCAGGCCCTGGTGGATGAGGGGTCGGCCCTGGCCGGGGCCGTCGAAGGTGAGGCAGTGGTAGCCGCGGCGCACGGCGGCCACGGCATGGGCAAAGTGCGCCTCATGCACGGTGGCGTCGTAGCCGTTGGTGGCGATCACCGTGGGGCGCGGCTGGTCCGAGTCATCGGCACGGTGGAAGTAGCCGGGCAGGCTCGTGCCCTCGTAGGGGATTTCCACGGCCTCCACCGCGGGCGACATTCGGGCGGCTGCTCTGGCGAACGCCTCAGCCTCCCGGTCGAAGGCCTCCACCAACCGGACGTCCACAGGCGCACCGAAGAGCGGCAGATAGGAGGTGCGGTAGTAGTTGCTGGCCCGCAGGTAGGCCTCGCGGGCACTCACCGAGCGGCCGGCCGCAGAACAGGATTCGGCGATGTGAACCACACGGTCGGCGGTGGCGGTCCAGGCCCGATACCAGCTGTCCGGATCCGCGGGCGTGATCTGCGCAGCCGTGACGAAGCACTCACCGAAATCAGCACCCCCATAGAGCGCGTGCGACAGGGCGCGGACGGCAAACCGCTCAAACAGCGGATCTTGAAAGAAGAGTCCCATCGAGACGATCTCCGGCGGCCGCTGCAAGACGACCCAATACGGTCTGCATCATCACCGAGGACTTCGGAGTCCTCATGCGCACGGCGGGCCAGAGCGCTGAGGCGACCGGTCTACCTGAACAAGCGGGATCCGTTCGGCATCGGCGGCGTCTGCATCAGCCGCACAGCAAAGCGATCCTCAGGCGGAAAAGCTCAGATAGCCCAGGGCAAGCCGCTTGATCTCGGCAACCATCCGGAGTCGCTTCTCGGGTTCTTGCAGGCGGGACAGCCAGATCAGCGGTGTGATGGCCTTGACCAGCACGAGGGCCATCAGCTCCAGATCCGCCGTGGATGGGCTGGTGCTCGGGCTCTTGCCGTCGCCGATGCCGCGCCCGGCGAGTGAGGCGGCGAGGTCAACGATGAGCTGTGCATCGGCGGCGTCTTCGGTCTCGCGGAGTTCCGGTACCGAGCCCTGGGTTTCCATGAACATCGCGTGATACCCGGGATGGTCGTCGAAGAAGCGGGACGTGATGTCAATCAGGCGGCTGACGTACTCCGGTAAGGACAGCTGCACCAGTTCGGCGTTGTCGGCCAGGGCAAGCCGCTCGTGGAGCAGACGGTTGTACCGCTCCATCAGCAGGAGAACGATCGCCTTCTTGTCGGAAAAGAACTGGTACAGCGAACCGATCGGCACCTGGGCCTTTTTGGCGATTTCGTTGGTGGAGGTGGCACCGAAGCCCTGGGCCACGAAAAGCTCCTCGGCCACGTCAAGGATGTGGTTGACGCGCTCCTGGCTACTGGCCTGTTGCGGCTTCCTGCGGATCCCACTGACCCGGGTCTGGCGGCTGGCCATGGGCTCCCCTTCGAACAGAGCAGTACGGGAGTCCTACACCCCCGCCCGACGCGGCAGGGCCTGCCTGGTTGACAGATGTGAGCAAAGCTCGTACGGTCTGTGGCATGAGCAAAGCTCACATCCTCCACGCCCCTGCGGCACCCTCCCCCATGCAAGACCTCCTGCTCGGCCTTGAGCGCGCCCCGTGGCTCTCGGACCTCCTCTCTCTCGGCGACTTTGCGCTGTTCGACAGCGCCCTGCCGGCTGTGGCCATCTACGCCCTGATCACCGTTCCCTTCTTCCTTGTCTTCTGGGTCTGGCGCCGCCAGTCGGTGCAGCCGCGGCGGATTCAGCCCAAGCAGCGCAGCACGGCTGCCCAGTGGACCAGGGAGATTCGCCAATCTCTGTCGAGCGTGGCGATCTTCACGCTCATCGACGTGGGAATCTTTCTGGCCGATCGATCGGGCTTCACAACGATCTATCAGAACATTGGGGACCATGGCCTCGCCTACCTGGCGGCCAGTGTTGTCCTGATGATTGTGATTCAGGACACGTTCTTCTACTGGGCTCACCGGCTGATGCATTGGAAGCCCTTGTACCGCTGGAGCCACAGGGTTCATCACGAAAGCATCGACACCAGCCCCTTCACGGCGTACTCGTTCAGCCTGGTTGAGGCCGTTGTGGAAGGAATCCCCAACATCATCTTTCCTTTCCTCTTCCCGGTGCACTGGTCGGCGTTGATTGTCTATCAGGTGCTGTCGCTGATCATGAACGTGATCGGACACCTGGGCTATGAAATCATTCCCGAGGGCTGGAGCGGCCACTGGTTGCTGAAGTGGAAGACCCCCTCCACGCACCACAACATGCACCACTCCCATGTGAACGGGAACTACACCCTTTACTTCCGATTCTGGGATGTGTGGATGGGCACGGAATTCAAGGATTATCCGCAGAAGCTGCAGTCTGTCTACGAGCGGATCCGCCAGCACCGGCAGGCCGCTGATGAGAGCGCGACCCCGGACGTCCAGCTGCAACTCACCGCGCCAGCCACTTCTGCCTCCATCCCGGAGGCTGCCGCATGAACGCCAATAGTGTTGCCCAGGCCATTCAACTCGTCATTGCTCCGTCCGTGATGCTGTCTAGCTGCATCGTCTTTCTGAACCTGACCCTGGGGCGCTACCTGAAGATCAGTGATCGCCTCCGCGGCATGACGAGGGAGCGCATTGACATCCTCAACAGGTACGACCCCCAGGATCATGCGTATCGCGATGGCCTGAGCCTGATCGACAAGCAACTGATTCAGCTGGCGGATCGCTATTCCTCTCTCCAGAAGGCGAGCCTGGTGCTTTACGTCTCGATCGTCCTGTTTCTGCTCAGCATGATGGCGATTGGTTTGTCGATCAATCTGTACCCCCTCTTCTTCTCCTTCCTGGCGATGGCGATGTTCCTGCTTGGATCGCTTGCCCTCCTGACCGCCATCATCCTTGCCATGTCGGAGGTTTCGGTCTCCCATCGAGCGGTGCGAGCGGAAGTCCGGTGGGCCATGTCCCTGAGGCCAGACCAGTAAGCGGTAACGCAACGACCCATCACCACCATGACGATGCAACAGGAACCCAGCGTTGTAAGGCTCACCGGTGCAGACCTGGACTGGGCAACCGCCCTGCTGGGCGCAGCCTTCCTCAACGAACCGCCCATGAGCCACCTCTTCACAGGCGCTCGACGCGAAAGCCAGACCAGGGAGTTCGTGCGTTGTGCCTGCGCCTATGCGCTCCATTCCGGGGAGGTATACACCACCAGCACCCGTCAAGGTGTCGCTCTCTGGCTCCCCCCTGGGAATACCAACATCAGCCTCCGAACCATGGCCCGCACCGGCTTGGTGCTGGCACCCTTTCGGTTGGGTTTCGCCACCCTGGCAAGGGTCCTGGGCTTCATGGAGCACATGGACACCATGCACAAGCAATCTGCGCCTTCGCATCACTACTACCTTCTGATGCTTGGTGTGCATCCTCAGGCGCAAGGCAAGGGTGTTGGCAAGATCCTCATGAATCACCTGCTTGAACGTGCCGAGCAGGAGTCCATGCCTGTCTACCTGGAGACCCAAAGCGAGCGCAACCTGGATCTTTATCGGCGCTTTGGCTTCAACGTCGCCATCGAAGACTCGGTTCCTGGAATCACGGGCCTGAAGAACTGGGGAATGCTGCGAAGCGCCTCCTGACCCTGCGATCACACACGTCCCGACAACTCACCTTCATCAATCACACGACGAGCATCGATCATGGCAACACAAGCATCGTCAGATCAGCCGATCTTTGACACGATCATCGTTGGAGCAGGTCTTTCGGGGCTCTATGCAGCCCGTGTGCTGTCAAAGGCCGGGCAGCGGGTCGCCGTCCTGGAGGCGCGCGATCGGGTGGGTGGGCTCACCTGCTCCCCATACAGCGAGTACCTCGGCGAACGCATCGACCTGGGCGGTGCCTGGCTCGCCGACAACCACACGCGCATGCATGAACTTGTGCGCGAATTCTCTGTGCCACTGATTCGCCAGTTCAAGACCGGGCAAGAGGTGGCGGTTGACGGAACGACAGCCCATGCCGGAGAGGTCGGCAGCTTTCCCGGTCGAGATGCGGCCCTGCCGGAACTCCAGGCGGCCATCACCAGGCTGGAGGAGGCCCTCTCTGGCATCGACCTTGATGCGCCCTGGAACCACCCGATGGCCAAGGACTTTGATGCCATCACCTTTGCCACCTGGCTACAGCAGAACGTGGAGACACCGGCCACGCGCGAGCTCCTGGCGATGAGTACGAATGCTTACTTCGGGGTGATGCCAGCGGAAGTCTCCTTCCTCGAAACCCTGCATCTGTTGAAAACGTGCGGGGACATCATCTTCATGGGGGATACCCTCACCGGTGGACAGGCCGCCCACATGATGGGCAGCCAGTTGATCTCCGAGGGGCTGGCCGCCACCGTCAACGGGGTTGTTTCCCTCCAGTCTCCTGTGCGCCGGATCCTTCAGAACGATCAAGGTGTCATCGTGGAGTGCCACGATTCCACCTGGCAGGGCAAGCGGTTGATCTGTGCACTGCCGCCGGTGATGATCAATCGGTTGGAGTTTGAGCCACCCCTACCTGCTTATCGGCGTGCTTTTCACCAACGCTGCCCCATCGGTCGCTACACCAAGGCCATCCTTGCCTACGAAACACCGTTCTGGCGTGAGCAAGGGCTGTCGGGTATCGCCACGAGCCTCGACAACGGCATGACGGGCATCTTTGACCTTGGCGATGGCGACGCCAGGCATGGGGCCATCTCGATTCTGTTTGGCGGTGAGCCGTCGCTTCGGCTTGAGGACGTGAGCGTGGAAGAACGCGACCGAATCATTCTCGATCAGGTGGCCTTTGCCCTGGGCGAGCCAGGACGCCATCCCGTCGAGATGGTGGTCCAGCAGTGGGTCAACGAACCTTGGTCGCAGGGCGGGGCCTGCTCCTACATGACGACCGGGACCCTCACGACGATCGGTGATCGCCTCTGGCAACCCTGCGGCCGGATCTTCTGGGCTGGCACCCATCTGGCCCGCGTCTGGCGGGGCTACATGGAAGGGGCCTGCGCGGCGGGCGAAGCAGCAGCGCAGGCCGTGCTGGCAGCGTCGCCATGAAACGGATGATTCCCCGCCGCTCGCCTCTCGCGTTGTGACCGGACCCCAAGCCTTTCTCGCCACACCCGCCACCAGCGGCCCCCCATGCACCACCGTCGGCATCGATGTCGGCGGCCCCCGCAAGGGCTTCCATGCCGTAGCCCTCACCGGCGGCGCCTACGCCGCCCAGATGGCCACCAGCAATGCCGAAGCCCTCGCCACTTGGTGCCGGTCCGTGGTGCAGGCGAGCGTGATTGCCATCGATGCCCCCTGCCGCTGGAGCCGCGAAGGCCGCGCCCGACCCTGCGAGCGGGAGCTGAGGCAGCAGGGGATCATCTGCTTCGCCTCGCCCACCCACCAGACCGCCATCGCCCACCCCACCGGCTACTACGACTGGATGCTGCAGGGAGAGGCGCTGTATCAGGCCCTGGAGGCGTCCCATCCCCTGGTCGCTCGCCTGCCCATCCACGGGCCGGGCTGCTTTGAAACCTTCCCCCACGCCATCACCTGGCACCTGCGCGGCGGCCACGCCCAGGCCTCCGAGAAGCGCGCGCAGCGCCGGGCGTTGCTGCAGCAGGCGGGCATCGACCTGGCACCGCTCACCAGCATCGACTGGATCGATGCCGCCCTCTGCGCCCTCACCGCCCACCACGCCGCCAGCGGTGGCCCGTGCATGGCCTACGGCGAACCGGAGACCGGCTGGATCGTGGTGCCCAGTGCCAGGAGTTGATCAGGCAGGCTGACCGTGGCCACGGCTTTGGCCCACGTGAGGTGATGGCGATCTGGAGTGGGGCCAGGACGTGGCTCCGTTTTTCCTGCATCAGAGGCTCCGCTTTTCCTGCATTGGCTGCTGGGGCCTTGAATAGGCAGCAGGCGAAAGAAGCGCCCATTCCAGGAGCAAGACCTTGCCCTACGTGAACGTTCAGATCACCCGAGGTGCATCGCGGCAGCAGAAGGCCGAGATCGTCAGGGACATCACCGACTCACTCGTTCGTGTGCTCGGCAAGAAGCCCGAGCACACCCATGTCGTCATCCAGGAGATCGACGACGAGAACTGGGGGTTCGCCGGCATGCTCACGGACGACTGGAAGGCGGCGCAGGCGGGGACATCCAGCCATGGCCGATAGACCTGCCACCGATTGGGAGGCGAGGTTCCAGGCCAGCCGGGAGCCCCAGGTGAAGGTGCTGGAGAAATCGTTCGCGGGCATCCCCGCCGGTGCCCGGATGCTGGTCGTCACCCCTCGGATCGTCGATGCGGAGGTGTGCGAAATCGCGCCTGGGGCCGTGATGGCAGCGGCGAGCCTGCGCCAGAGGCTGGCCGCGCGGCATGGGGCCGACCACGCCTGTCCGGTCACGACCGGGATCGCCCTGCGGGTCGTGGCCGAGCGTTCCTACCTCCGCCTGCAGGCCGGTGTGGAGCCGGTCACGCCGTTCTGGCGCGCGCTTGACCCCGAGGGCGACCTGGCGAGCAAGCTGGCCTGTGGCCGGGAGTTCCTGCGGCAGATGAGAGCGGCAGAGGCGGCCCCACCGTCCTCCTGATCGTTTCCCCCATCGGCCCTGTGGAACCCGCATCCGTCCGCCAAGCCACCTCCGCCGACCTCGAGACCCTCGTTCCGCTGTTCGACGGCTACCGCCAGTTCTACGGCCAGCCCTGTGAACGGGATCGGGTCTGCGACTTTCTGAACGAACGGCTGACCCAGGGGGATTCGGTGCTGTTCATCGCCGTAGCCGGTGGCCGGGCGGTGGGCTTCACCCAGCTCTATCCGTCGTTCTCCTCGGTGTCGATGGCGCGGATCTTCATCCTCAACGACCTGTTCGTGGTGCCCGAGGCCAGGCGCTCGGGGGTGGCCCGCCTCCTTCTTGATGCCGCCGTACGCCACGGCCGCGAGGCTGGCGCCATCCGCCTCTCCCTCTCCACCGCCCTCACCAACACCGTCGCCCAGGCGCTGTATGCCTCGGCCGGCTGGGAGCGTGATGCGGTGTTCTGCGTTTATCAGCGAGCCCTTGCCTGATCAGCGCCGCAGCGGATCGCCGGGGAACTGCCGTGGTAGCTGTGCAGAGTCGCCCGCAGGGGTTTTCCGCATGACATCAGGCAACACCTTCCTCGCCACGGCCGCCGCGGCCGCCGCGATCGGCCTCTCCTCGCCGCTCGCCGCCCATGCGATCGATCCGGCCTATGCCAAAAAGCTTGAGAAGTCCGGCTGCACCCAGGTCACCGAACTGCAGGGCTGCGACATCAACAAGACCAAAGAGCAGAACGCCAAGGCCGGATTCGGCACGGCGGGCACAGCCGTGTCCCCCTATGCCGGCCAGTGGGTCGCCAGGAATGGGGACGGCCGCACCGTCTCCTCCATCCGGATCGACGGCAAGAACAAGGTGCTGGTGAACGGCAAGCCCGTGGCCAGCAAGCTCTCCGATGGCGCCCTGGTGTTCAAGTCAGGCTTCATCACTTACACGATCCAGGGCGACCCGCGGATCACCAACGAGAGCAGCTGGTTCGATTCCGACGCACGGACCAAGGGCCCCATCCGTCGCCAGTGATCCACCCTCCGGAACGGGGCCTCAGAGGCCCTGTTCCCGGAAGAAGCGCTGGATGGCGTCCTCGGCCTGGGTCACCTGGGCCGGGGTGCAGGCGGAGGTCTTGCTGAACTGTTTCCCGGCCTTGTTGAAGTTGACCCGGCAGGCGCCTTCGAACTTCACCTGGTGGATGCCCAGCAGCAGCTTCACGATTTCCGGCGGCTTCGCCGCGGGCGGGGTGGGTGTGGTGCTGCTGGCTGCCTTGCCGTAGGGGGCGGGATCCCAGAAGACGAAGATCGACTGCTTCTCCAGCCGGTACACCTGGCCGCGGTTGGCGTCCAGGATCTCCCGCCTGGCCGGTTCCCCTTGCCCATCGAAGTAGGCGTTGGGGGTGCTTTCGTTGGGCTTGAGCTCGATCCTCTGGCCGCCCTTGAGCTCGATGCTGACGAATCCCTGCCGCTGGGAGAAGGTGCACAGCCCGGAGGAGGTGGCTTTGTCGTCTCCGGCGGGGAAGACATCGCAGCGGGCCTGCACCGTGTCGGCCAGCGCCGGCGCCGCCGCCACCACGGACGCCAGGCCCAGCAGGGAGGCGGCAAGGATCGGAAGCGGCTGGATCGGAAGTCGGCGCATCGGCAGGGTGGCTACTGCTTTGAACGTACTCATCGCGGCGGTGGGCGTCCGTGCAGCTGGATTGGGGTGACAGGGCCCCCTGCTGTCGCTAGCAGTGCCCTGGGAGGCGCCGCGCGTTGATGGAGACGATCGCAACGGAGGGTGCATCGGAGGGCGCGAAGGGCCCGCGCATCCGTCCGACGATCCGCCTGGGGATCGCGCTCTGGCTCGCTTACAGCGCCCTGGCCGGAGTCCTGCAATTCCGCACCGGCATTCCCTACACGGACTGGTTCAAGACGGCCGGCAATGCCTTCGCCACGGCGGTTGTCCCCCTCAGCCTCGGCGGCCTGGCGCTGCTGGCCTTCAGCCGCTGGTGCCGTTGGGACCATGTCTGGCGGGATCCGGTGCGACTGCGCTGCACCGGCCTGATGAAGCTGTCGATGCTGGCCTGGATGGCGATGATTGCCTTCCGCCTGGTGGGCATCCAGTGGGGCGCAGTGCCGCCGGACCTGCTCCTGGCCATCCTTGCCGCCGGCGTCGGCGTGGGCTTCGCCGAGGAGCTGCTGTTCCGCGGCCTGTTCCTGCGCTGCCTGCGCCAGGGCGGCCGCTCGGAAGCCAGCGCCGCGATCTGGACCGGCGTCTGCTTCGGCCTGTTCCATCTCCCCAACGTGTTCATGGGGATGGGCTGGTTCGGTGCGATCCAGGTGGTGCTGGCGGCCCTGAGCGGCATCCTCCTGTACGTCTTCCGCCGCTACACGGGCCTCATCTGGCCGGCGATGGTGGCCCATGGCCTCTGGGACATCTCCACCTTCCTTTCCGGTGGCTATGCCCACCGCTGGCTGATGCAGGTCTCCCTGGCGGCCCAGGGGGTCTTCGTGGTGCTGGGCCTGCTCGTCTACGTGGGCCTCTACCGCAGCGACCGGGGCACGGTGGTGATTCCTGCTGGCCAAGTGACTACAATGTGACTACATGGTTGGGGCCGGGCGTGTGAGGGCCAAGCTGGTCAGGATCGGCAATTCACGCGGTCTTCGCCTGGCCAAGCCGCTGCTCGAGGAAGCCGGCCTCACCGATGAGGTGGACATCCACGCCGCCCCTGGTGTGCTGACCATCACGCCTGTGGCGGCGCCGCGGGCCGGTTGGGCCGAGGCAGCAGCTGCCGTGGCGCCCGAGGGTCTCCTGGATCCGGCCACGCCCACCCGCTTTGACGATGGGGAATGGGAGTGGTGACGGACGTCGCCGTCTGCCGCGGGGACATCTTTCTGGTGGCGTTGAATCCCACCCGCGGCCAGGAGATCCGCAAGACCCGGCCCTGCGTGGTCGTGTCGCCCGATGAACTCAACGCCCACATGGGCACGTTCATCGTGGCGCCGTTGACGACCGGTGCTCACCCCTACCCCTTCCGCGTTCCTTGTTCGTTCCAGGGCAAAGAGGGCCACGTCGTGCCTGACCAGCTGCGCACGGTTGATCGCGAACGGCTGGTGCAGCGGCTGGGCACCCTGCCGAACGACACCCTGCTCCAGCTGCTGACCATCCTGCAGGAGATGTTTGCGGTCTGATGGCCGCCTCACACCACCGCCAGCGCCGTGAGTGAACCGCTGTAGCCGGTGATCTCGATGAGGGCGTCGCTGGCGGCCTGGAAACCGGCGGTCCCGTCGTTGAGGGCCAGGAAGGTGCGGCTGCCGCCCGCGGCGGCCAGGGTGAAGGTGGCCCCGCCGTTGGCGGCGAAGGTGGCGGGGGTGAGCACCGCGGCCAGGGCGGTGGGGGTGAGGTCTGCCACGGCCCCCAGTTCGCGCAGGGCGGCGGCCGACACCGCCTGGGGGCCATCGATGCGGTCGCTGCCGATCACCAGATCGGTGATCTGGTCGGGGGCGCCCAGCAGGGAATCGCGCAGGTTGGCGAGGCGGAACGTGTCGGCGCCCCCCAGGCCGGTGAGCACATCGGCGCCGGGGCCGCTGCTGAGGGCATTGGCGGCGGCGTTGCCCGTGAGGAAGCGGGGGTTGGCGGCGCTGAAGGCCAGCCGGCCGGCGCCGCCGAACAGGGCCGCCGCCGTGAGGGCGCCGCTGTGGCCCAGGGCCCGGCCCTGGCTGGCGTTGAAGCCCACGGTGACGCTGCGGCCGGGCTGGATCGCGCCGGCCCAGGCATCGCCGCTGACGGTGTGGCGGAACAGGCCGCCCGCCAGCGCCGTGCTGCTGATCCGCACCCCCCAGGGCGTGCCGCTGGGACGGTGCGGGCTCTCGAAGCTGAAGGTCCAGCCGTTCAGCGGCGCCGCGCCGGTGTTGCTGAGGGTGAGCTGCACCGTCATCCCGCCGGTCCAGATCGAGCCGCCCACCACCACCGCCAGATCCGGGCTGGAGGTGAGCGGAATGCCGTTGAGGGTCGCCGGCAGGGGGGCGCCGGGGGTGGGAATGGGCGTGGGAATCGGTGGCGGCGGTGTGGGAGTGGGAGTGGGAGTGGGAGTGGGAGTGGGAGTGGGAGTGGGGGTCGGCGTTGGCGTTGGCGTGGGTGTCGGTGTGGGCGTTGGTGTTGGAGTTGGCGTCGGGACGGGGGGCACCGGGGTTCCGCCGCTGCCCGGCCGCACCGTGATGCCAGGCAGGGCGTCGAGCTGGGCATCGGTGAGCGGCACGCCGCCGCGGCGTTCGACGCTGCGGGCGAAGGCGCCGGTGAGGGCGGCGTTGTAGTCGAGGGCCACCTCGTTGGCGACGTAGTCGTCGCGGCGGTCCTGGTAGGCGAAGTCGTTGGCGCTGGTGGGACCGCCCACCAGGGCGCCGTAGAGGGTGTGGGTGTTGGGCAGGCCATTGCGGAACCCGTCCCAGCCCACCCCCGAGGCCGCCCGGTGGTGGGGCTGCCGGGGCGCGTTGGCCCCGAAGCCCACCAGGTAGCTCGACTGGCGCGGATTGGCCCCGAGGATGTAGTCCACCGTTCCCTGCGAAAGACGGCCGTAGGCGCCGCCGGGATCGCGCACGTTGTCGGCGTAGACATCGGCCAGGAAGGCCGTGTTGGCGGCGTAGCGCAGCGAACCCCACTGGCTGATGTGGCGCAGGCCGCCGGCGCTGATCGTCACGCCGTTGCCGCCGCTCACCCAGTTGTTCAGCCAGCCCTCCACGTCCTGCTGGATGCGGGCCGAGCCGGTGTCCTCCGCCAGGATCACCGCCGTGGCGTAGGAGGCGTCGTCCCAGTTGCCCGTCCAGCCGCGCGAGAGGCCGCCGATGCTGCCGGTGTAGATCGACAGGGCCTTGTCCCGGTAGGACGTGCCGTTGCCCCCCGCCGCGCCCACCGCCCGCGACAGCCAGGCGGCGCCGTAGGCCAGCTCGTCGTTGTAGCCGCTCCAGGAGTTGTAGAAGGAGCGCACCTCGGGGATCGCATCGGCGTAGCTGCCCCGGTAGCGGTCGGCGAAGTCGTAGAGGGAGCGGGCGCGGTTGAGCAGCACGTCGGCATAGGCGGCATCGCCGTTCTGCCGGAACAGCACCGACGCCGAGGCCAGCGCCGCCGCCGAGCCCGCCGCCACATCGGAGCCGGGTTTGCTCGGCGTCACCGCCATCGCCGGCCGGGCGATCGTCTGGCTTTCGGGCGCGCTCCACAGGGCGTGGTCGGCCCCTGCATCGCCCACCTGGGCCACGAAGTAGAGGGTGGTGCCGGCGGCGTCGACGCCGTGGGCCTTGAGCAGATAGTCGGTGCCCCAGCGCACCGCATCGAGCAGCTCATCGGTCTGCCCGGTGACGGCATAGCCATCGGAGAACTCGATGCCGCCCCAGGCGAGGGTGGCGAGGGTGGAGGCCAGCGGCAGCCCGAACTTCACGTGGTCGCCGGCATCGTGGTAGCCGCCCGTGAGGTTGAGCGTCAGCCCGCTCTGCAGGTTGGCTGCCGTGCGCCCGCCGAAGTACACCCCGTCGGCCCCATCCCGCAGGCCGGAATCGCCGCGCCAGTCGATCCGTTTGCGGGCCTCGTCCAGGTCGCCGGAGCGCTGGGCCTCATAGAAGAGGAAGCTTTTCTGCAGGGCCTCGGCGTAGTTGAACCCCACACCGGTCAGCGGATCGACGGACGCCATCGCTCAGAACAGATCACCCCCAACGGTTTACGGCGCCCCACCTCGCGGGGGCGACCCCCTTCGGAGGGTGGTTGGCGGCGCATCGGAGGGTGATTTTCAGCGCAGCCGGATCAGGCCCTGCCGCAGCGCCATCACCAGGGCCTGCAGCCGGTTGCGGGCGCCCATGTTCTGCAGCAGGCGCTTGGTGTACGACTTGGCCGTGCTCGGGCTGATCATCAGCCGCTCGGCGATCTCCCGGTCGGTGAGGCCGTCGGCCAGGCCCTCGAGGATTTCGTAGTCGCGCGGGCTGAGTTCGCTGATCGGCGCCGGCACCGGCAGGCCGCGCATCGAGGCGCTGCGGAAGTGGTGTCCGCCCAGCGCCGCCAGCACCGCCGCCTGCAGGGCGCCGCTGCGGAAGGTCATGTCGCGCTCCGCCACCAGCCCGTTCACCCAGGCCGCCCGCACCAGCGCCGGGTCCTGGACCGGGGCGGTGCCGATTACGATCACCTTCAGCTGGGGATGGCGCTCCTTCACCGTGGCGGTGAGGCTGAGCACGTCGCCGCCCTCGAGGCTGTCGGAGCACACCAGCAGCCCGTGGGGCTGCTCCGTCAGGCGGCGCAGGCAGCTCTCCGCATCGGTGACGGCGCAGCCGATCAGGCCGTAGCCGAACAGCCCCACCGTGTAGCGCAACAGCTGCGGCTCGTCGCCCATCGCCAGCGCCACCCGCGGCGGCAGATCCGTGGCGATCAGGGCCCGGCGCATCACCGCCCGCCGGACCTGGACGACGGGCAGATCGGCGGTGAAATCCACAGGGACCGGTGGGTGCTGTGGGGCAGGCTATGGGGATGGACCGATTCCGGGCGACACGTCGGAGCCGGCGGTGCGCCCTGGCGCCGCTGCTGCTCGCCGGCGGCCTGCTGCTGGCCGTGCTGCCAGCCCGGGCCGATGGTGAACCGGCCGGCGTCACGGTGCGGACGCTGGTGCAATCCACCAGGTCGTGGAACGGCACCCCCCTGCCCGCCTACCCCAGCGGCCAGCCGAACGTCACCGTGCTGCTGATCACGATTCCGCCGGGGGTGGCGCTGCCCATGCACCAGCACCCGGTGATCAACGCCGGCATGCTGATCCGCGGCAGGCTCCTGGTGACCAGTGCGGCCGGCGCCAGCGTGCAGCTCCAGGCGGGCCAGGGGTTGATCGAGATGGTGAACCAGCCCCACTACGGCACCAACAACGGCACCGAACCCGCCGAGATCGTGGTGGTCTACGCGGGGGTGAAGGGCCAGCCGATCACCGTGCCGGCGCCGGCGGCGGGTCGATCCCGTTGAGGGGGGGCCTCGCCGAAGGGCCGTTGCCGAAGAGCCGTTGCCGAGGGGCCGCTGCGTTGAAGGGCTCTGGCGCCTGATCGGCGACCTTGATGTCTCTTTCGGAGCGCGGAGCAGACCTGTACAGGCTGTACAGCTTTGTGCGCTGCCCTGTTGAGCCCCTGCCGCCCCCCGGAAGCCCCGCAAGCCCCGGAAGTCCCGCAAGTCCAGGAAGCCCCGGAAGGTTGTTCGCCCCAAGCCTTGGGTTTGGTGTTGGATGGGCCCCAGTTCTGCGCAGGGAGCTGGGCCACGTGGCCAGGCATCTCCGTCCCCTCCTGGCTGGCCTCCTGGGCGCCTATGTGCTGGGCTACGGCGTGGCCCGGGTGTCCATCTTCCACGCCGTGGAGCGTTACGGCGGCCCGGAAGGGAAGGGCCCCCCACGGCAGGACTTCATCACCCGGCGCGACCGTCCCCCCGGGGACAGCTGGGAGTACTGGCTGTTCCTGCCGGCCATCCGGGTCGAGGAGGCCAGCCTGGCTTTCCTCCACAACCGATAGCCGTTAGCCCGTGGACCCCCTCGACCTGCTGATCGATCTGCACCGGGATGGGGCGCGGCAGGGGCCGGGCGGGGACGCCGAGACGGAGCTGGCGCTGCAGCTGGCTGGGGTCGACCGCACGGCGCCGCTGCAGCTGGCCGATATCGGCTGCGGCACCGGTGCGTCCACCCTGCTGCTGGCCCGCCTGCTGGGGAACGCCCGGATCACGGCGGTGGATCTGCGGCCGGAGTTTCTCGACGTTCTCCAGGTCCGGGCGCGCCAGCTCGGGGTGGCCGACGCGATCAGCCCGTGCGCCTGCTCGATGGACAGCCTGCCCTTCGCCGATGGGGAGCTGGATGTCATCTGGTCGGAGGGTGCGATCTACAGCATCGGCTTCGCCAAGGGCATCGCCGGATGGCGCCGTTTCCTGAAACCGGGCGGCCTGCTGGTGGTGTCCGACATCACCTGGACCACCGCTTCCCGGCCGGCGGACCTGCAGCGGCACTGGCAGGCGGCGTACCCCGAAATCGACATGGCCTCGGCCAGGATCGCCCTTCTGGAACGGCACGGTTACGCGCCGACCGGCTACGTCGTGCTGCCGCCGCACTGCTGGCTGGATCACTACTACCGGCCCCTGCAGGCCCGCTTCGATGATTTCCTGCGACGGCACGGCCACAGTGAGGCCGCCCGGGCCATCGTCAGCGCCGTGGAGGACGAGATCCGTCTCTACGAAGCCCACGGCTCCCACTTCGGCTATGGGATGGTTGTGGCCCGAAGGGTCTCGTAGAGCGGCCCCACGGAACGGCGATCGGGTGAGGTCAGACACAGTGACGGATGGGAACCATCCATAGACTCGCTGTCGTGGCCTTCGCAGACGGCTCAGGCCTGGGTATGGCTGATTCGCGCACAACCAAAGCTGATTCACCCCCCACCGGAGCTGATTCACCCACCATCAGAACCGACAATCTGGCGCCCATTCTGCCGAACGTTCCCTTGCTTTCCAGTGCTGGGGCTGGGTGGCAGGGGATCACGCTGGAGCAGTTCCGCTGCCCTCCGTTCGAAACACCGGAGTATGCCTATCCCGATCACAAACTTGCCATCCATACCCGCATCCCGGAAGATCTCCAGGTCAAACGGACGTTGGATGGACGGGTGCAGGTTGAGCAGGTTGTTGCCGAGCAGGTGATCGTCGTCCCTGCCGGGGTGACGCATCAGGTTCAGTGGGATCAGGACGCGGAGTTCCTGATCCTCACCCTCAAGCCCGATGTTCTCCGCCAGGTTGCCTATGAGGCGATCGCCCCCGATCGGGTTGATCTGGTGCCGGATCTACCCCGGGTGGATGCATTGGTTCGGCAGTTGGGACTTGCGCTTCGCTCGGAGTTGGAGCTGAACGGAGGACGCGATCACCTGTACGTGGAATCGCTTCTGAATTGCCTGGCCGTGCATCTGCTGAAGACATACGCGGCGGTTCCACCCCGATTCCCTGCCGCGGGGCCATTGCCGCCGTCCTCGCTTGCCCTGGTGACCGGCTACATCCAGGACCATCTTGACCAGGCACTGTCGTTGGCGGATCTGGCGGCCTTGGTGGGCCTGAGTGCCTGCTACTTTGCCTCCTTGTTCAAGCAATCAACGGGTACATCGCCCCACCAGTTCATCGTGCAGTGCCGTCTGCAGCGATCGCGGCAGCTGCTGGCGCGCTCCGATGCAGCCATCGCCACTATTGCCCTGCAATGTGGCTTCTCCAGCCAGAGCCATCTGACGCGCGTGTTTCGCCAGCACCTGGGCACGACCCCCAGGGCCTACCGAATGTCCGTGAAATAGCCCGCGCCTGCATCCCAGATCAAAAGATTGTGCCATCGTTCAAAAGATCAGGAAAGATCCATGCGGGCTTGATGGCTAGCCTGACCCCGGTTCCATTTCAATGGCTCGCGTTGCGAGGATTCTGAATGTCTACCCCAGCCGGATTGCCGCCGATTTTCGCCGCGGTGCCTGTGGCGATCGCTCCATCACATCGGGTCGCAGAGTTTCCACCCGGCACATTCCTGGAAAGCATTGCGGTCAGCGCCGATGGCACGTTGTTCGTCAGCAGCCATCTGGATGGCAAGGTGCTTCGGATGGGCGCCGATGGTGTGCCCGTGGTGCATGCGGCCATCGCCGGCAAGGCCACGGGACTGGCCCTGACCCCTGCGGGCGACTTGTTGCTGACAGCCTGGGATGCTGACGGCCTTCCCACCCTCTACACGATCTCCCCCCAGGGCGTTGTGGCGGTACTGGTGAGCCTGCCCGATGCCATCTTCCTGAATGGATTGACACCCCTCTCGCCATCCACCTATCTGATTGCCGACTCCTATCGCGGTGCCATCTGGCACTTGAATCTGGCGGATCAGTCGGTCGGCTTGTGGCTGGAGCATCCTCTGTTGGCGCGCCGTTCCGAGGACAGGGAGTTTCCGGCGGTCAACGGACTCAAGATCTTTGGGCAGATGCTCTACGCATCCAATACGGAAAGAATGCAGCTGATCAGGATACCGATTCAGCCCAATGGGGAACCTGGTGAACCCGAGATCGTTGTCGAACCCGTCAATCTCGATGACTTTGCCTTTGACCGGGAGGGGAATCTCTATGGCACCACCCACATCTACAACAGTGTGGTCAGGATCACGCCCGATGGCCGGATCACCACCATCGCCGAGGCCGAACAGGGGATGGCCGGGAGCACGGCGCTGGCCTTTGGCGCCGGAGCGGACGATCGCACCAGCCTTTACGTCGTCACCAACGGAGGCCTGTCGTTCCCATTGTCGTCGGGACTGGAAACTGCCAAGGTTGTGCGCCTGCATATTGGCATCGCCGGGCACCATCTCCTGTCGCCATGAGCGCTCCTGAACGCCTGGATTCTGATCCACCAACGACGGTGGATGTGCTGCAACGGATCAAACCGGGATGCGAAGCGGCCTTCGAAGCGGTTCTTGCTGAGCTGATTGAAGCGGCCATGGCCTGTGAGGGGCACCTGGGCGTCAACGTGTTCCGCCCATCCGATCCGGACCATCCGGAGTACCGCATTGTGTTCAAGTTCGACCGCATCAGCAGGCTCAAGCAATGGGAAGCGTCTCCGATTCGCCAACGCCTGTTGAACCGCGCCCGTCAGTTCACGGAGGGCCCTGGCCAGTACGCGACGCTCACCGGCCTGGAAACCTGGTTCACCCTGCCCCATCGGCCTGGCCTGCCTGCCCCGCCTCGCCACAAGATGATGGTGATCTCTGGAATCACGATCTATGTGCTGATCAATCTGATCAATGTCATCCTGGTGCCGCTGATCGGCCCTCTCCCCGTCTTGTTGCGGACGTTGGTGGTGACGGTGGTGATGGTTGCCGTCATGACCTACGTCGCCATGCCCCGCATGACGAAACTCTTCAGGGGCTGGCTGTATCCAGCCAGGCGGATGTAATGACGCTGTTCATGGAGACGAGGCTCCACGGAGCAGGCCTGTCCAGGTTGTACAGCTTCCGTCAGCCCTCCGGCCGGCTTGCCTCTGCTGAGTGGCGTGATGTCTTGCGACGAATCCGTTGGTTCAGAATCGCCGCTTAGGATCGCCAGGCGGATCCATGGAGCGTGCGGATGGTGCCCCCGAACACGATCTCCCGCAACACGATCTGCCTCTGGTACGACGGCACCGCCCTGGAGGCGGCCACGTTCTACGCCGAAACTTTCCCGGACAGTGCGGTGGGAGAGATCTTCCGGGCGCCGGCCGATTATCCCTCGGGCCAGCAGGGTGATGTGCTGACGGTCCTGTTCACCGTCGCCGGCCTCTCCTGCCTGGGCCTCAATGGCGGCCCGGCGTTCAAGCACAGCGAGGCGTTCTCGTTCCAGATCGCCACGGACGATCAGGCTGAAACCGATCGGCTCTGGAACGCGATTGTTGGCAATGGCGGCGAGGAGAGCGCCTGCGGCTGGTGCAAAGACAAATGGGGACTGTCGTGGCAGATCACCCCGCGCGCCCTCACCGCTGCCATTGCCGATCCCGATCGGGCCGCGGCCCGGCGGGCCTTCGAGGCCATGATGCAGATGACCAGGATCGACATCGCGGCGATCGAGGCGGCCCGCCGCGGCTAGGGCCCAGCCGTGCGCCGCCCCCGCCGTCAGATCCTGCGCGCAGCCACAGCGGTGGTGGTGGGCCTCGCGGCTGTGGCCGTTGCCGTCCTGCTTCCGGATCAGCCGCGCTATCTCGTTCTTCAGCTGGCCTTGGCCGGCGCGGGTTGGCTCGGCCTCCTCATCGGCACGCTGACCTTCCTGTGGGCCAGGGCCGCCTGCGCGGCGGAACGGGCCCTGCTCCAGGGCCGGGAGGTCATCGGCCGCTGGCACATCGACCCCGACCTCTGGCAGCAGTTCGTCGCCCTGAATCGCAGCTTCAGCAGCAACCAGATCGCGGTGCCCTCCAGGATCCCCGCCCGGGGTCTCCGGGTGATCGTCAGTCCCACCGCCCTGCTGGTCGGCGATCAGGTGGAGTTGTTCAACCGCACCGCCGTGGTGGATGGCCGCGTGCGCCACTGGGGCGGCGACTGGACGGTGACCCAGGCGAGCCTGGGGGGCGATCACCCCTGCTGCCTCTACCTCTACGCCGGGATCCGGGGCGACGGCGGCGCCCCCTCCTGCAACAACCTGATCGTGCCCGTCCCCACCACCGCCCTTCCCGAAGCGATCCGGGTGCGCGATCACTTCCTTGCTTGTATTCAGCTGCAGAGCGACGCCAGCCAGCGCCCATGACCCGCCAGCCGATCGTGATTCTCGGGGGTTTCCTGATCAGCCCCGAGGCCTATGCCCCGATGGTGGCGCGGCTGGAGCAGCTCAGCGGCCAGCCGGTGCGGCTGGTGCCGGTGGGCAAGCCCGAGTGGCTGCTCACCGTGTTCGCCTTCGCCTGGGCCGGGATCCTCGATCGGGTGCAGGCCACCGCGGCGGAGCTGGCCCGCCAGTCCCCCACGGGCAAGGTGACGCTGATCGGCCACAGCTCCGGCGGCATCATGCTGCGGCTGTTCCTGGATGACGCGCCGTTCCAGGGGCGCCGCTACGACGGCAAAGCCCTGGCGGACAACCTGTTGATGCTGGGCAGCCCCCACACCGCCCTCAAGGCCACGGTGCTGCGCCGGATGGTGGCGGAGCGGCTGCCCGGTTCCCCCTTCGCCGATCGGGTGCGCTACGTCTCGGTGGCCGGCGACCTGGACCTGCAGGCGGCCTCCCCCATGGCCCGGCGCCTGGCCCCCACCGCCTACCGCAACAGCACTGGTGACGCCGATGACCGGGGCGACGGCCTGGTGCCGGTGGCCTCGGCCCTGCTGGAAGGCTCCACCCCCGTGGTGCTGCCGGGGGTGGCCCATGGCGGTGCCTTCGGCCCCTCCTGGTACGGCAGCCCCACGGTGGTGGAGCGCTGGTGGAGCGCCGGCTTCAGCGCCTCTGGGCGTTCCCCCGGGTCGTCGCCTGCTGGCGCAGCTCACTGACCACGCCGCTGCGCTTGAGGGCGCTGATGGCCTGGTCGATGCGGTCGGCGGTGGCCACCGGCAAGGTCGGCGCGTAGGCGAACGCCTGGGATTCGGGCCGGACCCCCTCCAGCGCCAGGCTGGGCAGGAAGCCCTTGGCATCCTCCTGGAGCAGCAGGTAGCTGAGCTGCAGGTTGTCCCCCAGCAGGGCGTCGACCCTGCGCTCGGCCAGCAGTTCGCCCCCCTCGCTGATGCTCTTCAGCGGCACGATCGTGGCCTTGGGGCCGGGGCTGGAGGCGTTGAGTTCCTTCAGCAGCGACTCGCTGACGGTGCCGCTGCGCACCCCCACCCGCAGGCCGCGCAGATCGGCCGGAGAGCGGATCGCGCCGCTGGCCGTGTCCTGGATCTCCCCGGCCACATTGACGGTGAGATAGCCCACCAGCAGCGACGCCGAGACGATCCGCACCAGGTAGGCCAGGATCACGATCCCGTTGCCGCGGGTGGTGGTCACGATCGTGTTGCTGCCCGGCCCGGTGGCCAGCACCTGGAACACCTTGCTGCAGTGGCGCAGGGAGTTGCGCCGGCCGGCCGTCGCGGGATGGTGCCGGACCTCGAGGCGCAGGGTGAGCCAGGTGAGCGCCGCGATCGCCAGCAGGTAGCCGCCCAGCAGCTGCAGCAGGGTCGGCGTCAGCAGGGCGGCAAGGAAGGAGCGCCCCAGATCCAGACGGCTCTTCACCACCATCACCGCCAGGCCGTCCTCCTGGAAGGGGAGGCTGAAGCGGTAGCGCTTCAGGCGGTCCGGCGAGACGTTGATGCAGCCCACCGCCACATCCACCTTGCCCTCGCGGCTGGCCTCCAGCATCTGCCGCACCGAGGGCCACTGGGAGACGACGTAGGGGATCTCCTCGAGCGTGGCCACCCGGTTCCACAGATCGACGCCCAGCCCCCGCCAGACCCCCGCCTCCCGGTAGCTGCAGGGCGGCGAGCCATCCACCAGGCCCACCCGCAGCACCGGTGCCGCTGCCGCCGCACCCGGCAGGCCCAGGGCCAGGCAGAGGGCCAGGGCCCAGCTGAGGCGTTTCATCAGGGCGCCAGCCTGGCCTTGTGCAGCCGGCTCTTCTCGTACCAGTCGGCGAATTCCGGCACCCACTGCTGCAGGTGGGGCCACATCAGGTCGCAGAGTTCGCGGATCTCCTGCTGGGCATCGAGCTTGGCCCGCAGGTCGAGGAAGTGCAGGAACGCCCGCAGGGTGAAGCTCACCACGAAGTGCTGGCGGTAGTCGAAGGGCAGGATGCCGCGCGCATGCTCCTCGGCGTAGCCGGCATCGAGCAGGTCGCGGTAGCGCTCCGCCGCCGCCCGGCAGAGCTCCAGATCAATGGCCCGCTGCCCTTCGTCGTAGAGGTACTTCTTGCCCTGGCGGTCGCTGTAGGGCCCCACCGGCCGCAGGTAGAACACCTCCTCCAGGTCGAGCTCGCCGTTGGCGGCCCGGCGGATGCGGTCGCCCGTGTAGCGCATCGACTGCACGTCGAAGCTCACCCCCACCCGGTGGGTGCGGGCCTGCTGCATCACCGAATGGGGAAACCAGCCCACGTTGAGCACGATCTGGGCGTGCTCCAGGGGGCCGTAGTGGCCCCGCTCGCCGGCCAGCAGCCGCTTGACGCAGATCTCCCCGGCCTTGCGCTCGTCGGGCCAGTCGGGACGGTCGGCGGCCACGAAGCCCTCGCTGTAGTCCTGGTGCATCCCGGCGTAGACGCACTGCTGCGGGTTCGGCGTGGCGGCGATCAGCTCGACCCGGAAGCGGGGATCCATGGGCAGGGTGCGGGGGGAAGGGAGGTGGCGGGATCAGCCGTGGCTGCGGGGGCCGGCCTGGGGGGTGGGCAAGGTGGCCGCTGGCGCGGCACCCTCGGTCCCGGCCGCTTCCGGCAGGCTGCTCACCGCCCCCACGCCCGCCAGCAGGGGCAGGGGCGTGCCGTCGACAAGGGCGGTGGTGAGGGCGTCGAGCTCGGCGCCGCTGCGGGCGCCGAGCGAGCGACCCACGGGGGCGCCGGCGGCGTCGAAGAACTCCAGCTGGGGGATGCCGTTGACGTCGTAGCGCTCCAGCTCCGGCTGCCAGCGGGGATTGTCGACATTGAGCAGCACCACATCCATCCGGCCGTGCTGCTGGCGCTCGATCCGCTCCATCGCCGGCGCCATCGAGCGGCAGGCCTCGCACCAGTCGGCGTAGAACTCCACCAGGGTGGGCCGGCCGTCGGCCAGGGCCACGTTGAACTCGGGCGACTGGCGGGCGAGGCGCTCCAAGGGCGCTTTCGGATGCAGGCCGCCCCGCAGCCACACCATCAGCACCACCAGCACGGCCGCCACGGCCGCCAGCACCATGCGCTCGGTGCGGCCGAGGGTGGAGGGGGGGGAACTGCCCGACGGGGCCATGGGCGGCGGCGACACGGAACGGCGCCCACTCTGGCAGCGTCGACCCTCCCACCGGGCACCTGCGGGCGGGGGCTGGCTCCGGACATCGTTGCTAGCGTCAGCTTTCCCGGCCTGGAGCGGTGAAACGGCGCCTCACTCTCCATTTCCCCTCCGAGGCGGTGCACCAGCCGATCACCTACCGCCTCGCGGTCGATTTCGACATCGCCGCCAAGATCCTGCGGGCCCAGATCGCCCCCAACCAGAGCGGCACCATGGTGGTGGAGCTCTCCGGCGACATCGACGAGCTCGATGCGGCCGAAGACTGGCTGGAGAGCCAGGGGCTGGGGCTCAACCGCGCCCCCGGTGAGATCCGCATCGATCCGGAGCGCTGCGTCGACTGCGGCATCTGCTCCAGTGTCTGCCCCAGCGGCGCTCTCCACTACACACCGGTGACCCAGCGGCTCCACTTCGAGGCCTCCCGCTGCCTGGTGTGCGAGCAGTGCATCCCCAGCTGCCCGCTGGAGGCCATCACCCTGGTGCTGCAGCCATGAAGGAGATCTTCCGGCTCATGCTGCTGCCGCTGCAGGCGCCCATGCTGCTGGTGCTGATGGGGGTGAGCACCTACCAGGGCATGCACTGGAGCCATGCCCTCGAAAACGGCGGTTCCCAGATGCAGGAACTCACCACCCTGATCTGGTCAGCGGAGTGCCTGCAGGCGATGTTGATCGTGTTCGTCTGCACCATGCCCGACCTGGTGATCCGGCAGCTGTCGATCGTGATGGCCGCCAGCCGGGTGGTGAGCCTGGTGGTCACCCTGCTGCTGGTCACCGTCGGTGGCCTCTACCTGCTGCACCTCAACGTGCTGGCCAACGTGCTGATCATGGGCTCGGCGGTGCTGCTGGCCCGGCTCGATCTGCTGCGGGTGCGGGTGGTGCCGCCGCCGCTGGTGCTGGCCGGGGTGCTCACCCTGCTGGTGCTCGGCGGCGCCAACTTCGGCCGCCTGCTGGTGCGCTGATTCAGCAGCCCGGTTCGCTGCCCTGCTGGTAGCTCCAGACGTTGCCCAGCACCTTCTTCACGTACAGGCGGGTTTCGGGGTAGGGGATCGCCTCCACCCACAGTTCCGGGTCGCTGCGCAGCTGGGGGTTCACCCAGCCGGCCACGGCGCCGGGCCCGGCGTTGTAGCTGGCCACCGCCAGCAGCGGGTCGCCGTCCCACTGGCGCAGCATTTTCGCCAGGTACCGGCTGCCGAGGCTGGCGTTGCCGGCCGGGTCCTCCAGCACCGACTCCGGCACCGGCCCACCGGCCAGCTCGGCGGCGGTCTCCGGCATCAGCTGCATCAGGCCCGTGGCCCCCACCGGTGAGCGCACCGCCGGGGTGAAGCGCGACTCCTGCTTGGCCACCCCCAGCAGCAGCTCCATCGGCAGCCCGCCCTGGTTGGCAGCCGCCCGGAAGGCCGCCTCGAAACGCAGCGGATGCAGGCTGCGCTCCAGCTCGCGCTCCAGGGCGCACTGGTTGCCGTCCAGCTTCAGGCTGGCCTGCTCCAGCAGGCCGAAGCCGGTCCAGTCATCGCCGACCCCCTGGCGCAGCCGCCCCTCGAGCAGCAGCTCCCGGCTGCCCTCCGGGGCGCGGCGCCCGCGGCGGTGGCGCCAGGTCTCCCAGGCCTCGGTGCGCTGGTCCAGTCGCCAGAGCCGATCGAGGGTCGCGTCGCCGCTGGCCAGGGGCCGCCAGCCGCTGCCCCCTCCCGGGCCGTCGGCACCGGCCGGCAGGTGGGGACCGGCGCTCAACTGCAGATCCCCCTGGCCCAGGCGCACCGCAGCACGCCAGCCGTAGTAACCGCCGGGATGGCGGCGCAGCAGCGCCTCCCAGGTGGCCCGGGCGGCGGCGCTGTCCCCGAGCTGCTGCTGCACGAAGCCGATCCAGAAGCTCTGGCGGGCGGCCAGGGGCGGCGGCAGTTGGTCGGTCGGGATGGCCTCCAGCAGGGCCAGGGCCGCCCGCCAGCGGCCGGCGAGCAGCCGCTCCCGCACGAGATCCCACTGCAGCGTGCGGCTGGCGGGGTCGAGGGGCCAGCGGCGCAGCAGGTCGAGGGCGGCGGCGTCGGTGGCGGGGTGGGGGCCGTCCCCCTTGGGCTCGGCCTCCAGGATCCGCCGGGCCAGCACCGGGGCACTGTCGCGCCAGCGGGGCGGCAGCCGGGCCAGGGAGGCGGCGGCGGCGGGGCTGCCCTGCTGGGCCAGCAGGCGCACGGCCGCCTCGGCCTCGGGCGTGGTGGGGGCGCTGCGGACCAGATCCAGCAGCAGTCGCTCCGCCTGGCCCTGCTGCTGCCCGTTCCCCGCCAGCAGGGCCCGGCCCAGGCTCAGCCGGCCGCTGGCCCCCAGGCCGTTGAGTGTGGGACCCAGGCAGCGCAGGGCCCCTTCGGCATCGCCCAGCTCGGCCAGGCCTTCCGCCAGTTGCCCCCGCTGCTGGGCGCTCAGGTCCGGGCGGTCCTCCTTGCAGACCTGCCGCAGGCGGGCCTCGGCGCCGGGCCAGCGGGCGCCCCAGCGGGCCAGGTGCAGGGCGCCGCGGCGGCGTTCGGCCGCTTCCGGGCCGGCGGCGAGGGCGGCGGCCAGAGCCGCTGGGTGGGCCGGGAAGCGCTGCAGCAGCTGCCGGCGTTTGGCCGGATCGTCGCCGCCGAGGGCATAGAGGGCATCGGCGCTGGCCGGATCGCCGGGGAAGCGCCGCTGCAGCTGGCGCCAGAGGGCCAGGGCTGTGTCGGGGCGTCCCAGGGCCGCGGCGGCCAGGGCGTCCTGCTTCAGCACCAGGGCGGCCAGGGGATCGGGACCCCAGCCCTGGCCCCGCAGCCACTGGCGCTGCTCCTGGGGATCCTTGCTGCGGGCCGCCAGCAGCAGGCTGGCCTCCCGGCGCCGCCAGGGATCGGCATCCCAGTGCTGCAGCCACTCCAGCCGGTCGGTGGCGGTGGCCGGGGTGGGCGCCGGCTGGCGCGCCAGCAGGGCCCGGCCCCCCACCAGTGCCAGGCCGGTGCCCAGGCAGGAGAGGGACAGCAGCAGCGGGAGTCGGGCCAATGGCCGGGGGACGGCGTCCGGGGCATTCTGGGCATCCGCCTGCGCCGCCCCCGGTGCGACTGCCCTCCCTCCCCGCCCTGTCGCCCCTGTTCGACCGCCTGCCCGGGGCGGGCCAGCGCCGCCGCGCCGTGGTGGTGAGCGCGGTGGCCCTGCTCGCCCTGCTGCTGCGGCCCCTCTGGCCCGTCCGGCTGCTGCCGGGCTGGTGCCTGGGCCTGCTGCTGCTCTGGGCCACCGCCGAACTGCTGCGCTGGCGCTGGTGGCCGCCCCGCTGGCGTTGAGCCCCTCCTGGCACGGCACGTAGCCTGCTCGCCAGTGATGGCAGCGGCATGGGAGAAGCGGCTTCGCATCCGGCGGGGTTCCCCCTCGGGGCCCCCCTGGCCGAGGGAGTGGCCCGCTTCGGCACCGACGGCATCCGCGGCCGCGTCGGCACCAGCGTCACCCCCGCCCTGGCCCTGCAGGTGGGCTACTGGACCGGCGTGGTGCTCCAGGCCGACGGGCCGGTGGTGATCGGCACCGACTCGCGCCGCAGCGGGCCGATGCTGGTGGCGGCCCTCAGCGCCGGCCTGATGGCCGCCGGCCGCGAGGTGTGGCAGCTGGGGCTGTGCCCCACCCCGGCCGTGCCGGGCACGATCCGGCGCCAGGGGGCCGCCGGCGGCCTGATGGTCTCGGCCAGCCACAACCCCCCCCACGACAACGGCATCAAGGTGTTCGGCGCCACCGGAGCCAAGCTCGTGGCCGCGCGCCAGCAGGCGATCGAAGCCGGACTCCAGGGCCGCACCGCCCTGCCGCCGCTGGCGGGCAGCGGCCGGGAAGTGCTTCGGCCCGACCTGCTGGCGGCCTATGTGGAGTCTCTGCGGGCCAGCACCGGCGGCCAGAGCCTCGATGGCGCTCGTGTGGTGCTCGACCTCTGCTGGGGTTCGGCGACCGCCTGCGGCGAGGAGCTGTTCCGCTCCCTGGGGGCGGAGGTGCTGGTGCTGCACGGCGAGCCGGATGGCGAGCGCATCAACCAGGGCTGCGGCAGCACCCACCTGGAGCCCCTGAAGCGGGCGGTGCTGGAGAGCGGCGCCGACATGGGCTTCGCCTTCGACGGCGACGCCGACCGGATGCTGGCGGTGGACGGCCGCGGCCGGGTGGTGGACGGTGACCACACCCTCTATCTGTGGGGCTCCGCCCTGCGCCGCGAGGGCCAGCTGCCCGACGACCGCCTGGTGGCGACGGTGATGTCGAACCTGGGTTTCGAGCGGGCCTGGCAGGCCAGCGGCGGGGTGCTGGAGCGCACCGACGTGGGCGATCAGCACGTGCACGCCGCCATGGAGGCCCTGGGGGCTGGCCTGGGGGGCGAGCAGTCGGGGCACATCCTCTCGGCGCGCCACGGCATGAGCGGCGACGGCCTGCTCACCGCCCTGCAGGTGGCCACCCTGATCCACGGCGGCGGCCTGAAGCTGGCCGAGTGGATGGACGGCAGCTTCCAGCCCTACCCCCAGCGGCTGGTGAACGTGACCGTGCCCGACCGGCAGCGGCGCCAGCAGTGGCAGGAGTGCGAACCACTGCGGCGGGCGGTGGCCGAGGCGGAGGCGGCCATGGAGGGCCACGGCCGGGTGCTGGTGCGGGCCAGCGGCACCGAACCGCTGCTGCGGGTGATGGTGGAGGCGGCCGAGCAGAGCCAGGTCGACCACTGGAGTGAGAGCCTGGCGGCCGCCGCCGAGGAGCACCTCAACCGGGCCTGAGGTCGCCTCAGTGCCTCGTCACACCACGCCGTTGGCGCGGAACCATGCCCGCATCTGCTTCCAGCCGGCGGCCGCGGCGGCCTGGCGGTAGGTGGGGCGGTAGTCGGCGTGGAAGCCGTGGGGCACGCCAGGGAACACCTCGATGCGGCTGGGGCTGCCGGCCGCCTTGAGGGCCGCCTGCATCCGCTCCACCGACGCCATCGGAATGCCGTCGTCCTCGCCGGCATAGAGCCCCAGCACCGGGGCCTTGAGTTTGGGAATCACGTCAATCGGATAGAGGGGCTGGAGATCGTTGGCCGTGCCCACCAGCCGCCCGTACCAGGCCACCCCGGCCTTGAGCTTCGGGTTGTGGGCGGCATAGAGCCAGGTGATCCGTCCGCCCCAGCAGAAGCCGGTGATGCCGAGCCGTGCCACGTCCCCTTCACCGCTGGCGGCCACCCAGGCGGCGGTGGCATCCAGATCAGCCATCACCTGGGCATCGGGCACCGTCGCCACCAGCGGCAGGATCGAGGGGATGTCCGGCAGCACGGTCACATCGCCCTGGCGATCGAACAGGCTCGGGGCGATGGCCAGGTAGCCCAGCTGGGCCAGGCGCTTGCAGACGTCCTGGATGTAGGCATGGATGCCGAAGATCTCCTGCACCACCAGCACCACCGGGAAGCCCGAACCCTTGGCGGGGCGGGCCCGATAGGCCCGCACGGCGCCACCCGCCGCCGGCACCGACACCCAGCCGGCCGTCAGCCCCTGGGTGGAAGTGGTGACGGTGGACGCCGCCACCGGCCGCACCGCCAGGGCGAAGCCGGCGGCCGCACCTCCCAGCAACAGCTGGCGGCGGCCGAGGCGGAGATCCGTGCCGGGAAGAGAAGAGAACGGGGCCATGGCAAAGGGCCCGATCGGGCTGGTACGTAAAGGCGATCCTAGGAACGGGATCCTTCAGGGCTTGCCCTGGTGCTGCGGCCAGCCCTGCAGCCGCTGCACCAGCCGCCCCAGCAGCTCCCGCCGGGCCGGACCCTGCTGGCCCGCCTCGGTGATCAGCAGGGCCTTCACCTGCAGGTCGTCCTCGGTCATCGCGTCGATGCCCAGCAGGCGGGGGGGCTCCAGCAGCTTCGGGGCCCAGCGTGGATCGGCACCGAAGGCGGCCAGTTCCTCGGCGATCAGGGCCATGGCGCCCGCCAGATCGGTGAGGCTGCGCGAGAGCAGCACCGTCACCTCCGCCCCCGAGCGCAGCTTGGTGTGGTTCACCACCTGCTCGCAGTGGCTGTTGGGCACCACCACCACCCGTTGATCGGCGCAGCGCAGTTCCGTGCTCAGCACCCCCACATCCACCACCTCGCCGGAGCGACCACCGATCTCCACCACATCGCCGATGGCGTAGCGGTCGTCGAGCAGCAGCACCAGCCCGGCGACGAAATCCCGCAGCAACCCCTGGAACACCAGCGCCAGGGCGCCGAGCACGGCCCCACTGGCCAGGACGGCATTGCTGGAGAGATCCCGCAACACGGGGATCCCGAGCACCGTCCAGATCGCGAACAGCAGCAGGCAGACCAGGTTCACCAGCCGGCCCAGCACCCGCAGCAGGCTGAGGTAGCGCTGCCGGCGTCGGGCCCGGTGGTCGGGGTTCACGGCCAGATGGCTGGCCCACTGGGTCAGCAGCAGCCCCACCAGGCCCCGCACCACCACGGCCACGGCCGCCAGCGACAGCGCTTTCATCAGCACCACCAGGGGCTGCAGCAGCACATCGATGGCCGCCGGGATCTGGCCGGGCCAGGCCAGCAGCAGCACGGCGCCCATCGCCACCCCCAGCAGCAGCACCAACGCCGTCAGCAGCCGGCTGACGGTGTGGGTGAGCTGGAGCAGCAGGCGATCGAAGCGTCCCGACCCCTCGGCGACGCGCCGTTGCAGGCGGGGCAGCGACCGCTGGCTGAAGCGCCACAACACCACCGCCAGGGCCATCAGCAGGGCCAGTCCGGCCAGGGACACCAGGGCGGTCCGCAGGCGTCTGTCGAGCTGCTCCTGTCCGAACACGCCGCGGGCGCTGCGCAGGCGGCGTTCCAGCAGACCGCGCCACCGTTCGGCCAGGGCATCGGCGGGCAGGCCGTTGAACGCGGCGTCCTGCTCGGTGACCGTGAGCAGGGGGAAGGGGCTGGCGCGGCCCGGCACCAGCGCCTCCAGCCGCTGCCCTCCACCGGGCTCCCGCAGCACCACCACCCGCAGGGCCTCCGGTGGCCCCTGCAGCCCCAGATGGTTGGGGTCACAGGCGGCCTTGGTCCCCTCGACGCTGAGGTGATCCAGCAGCGCCTCACCGAGCCGTTCCCCCGGCGTGCAGGGATTGCTGGGTTCGTAGAGCTGGCTCAGGTTGCCCTCGATCACCCGGGCCCGCTCGGCGGCCTCCGGCCCGCTGTCGCTGCCGGAACCCACCGCCGATGAGGCCACGGTGATGACGGGCACCCCCAGGATCCGCACCGTGCCGAGGCGGAAGCTGCCGGAGTTGCCCGTATCAACCGCGGCGGGGGCCTCCGCGGCGGCTGTCGCTGCGGCCGTGGGGTGGGGCTGGAGCACCGCCAGGCCGATGGACAGCGCCAGGCCCAGGGCCATCAGCAGGGCCATCGCCCGCCGGACCAGCGGGCCCTGGCGGGGGGAGTGCAACGGTTGCAGGGCTCGGGTCATCGGGGTGGCGTCGGCTGCAATCCCCCCAGACTCTGGCAAGAGCGCCCGCATCACCGATGCCGATGCCCGGGGGCTGCCGCGCTGATCCCGGGAAGGGCCGGCAATCCGTCGCCCGGCGGGTGAGTTTGCCGTCATCCCCGCCGATGAATGAGGGGCAGATTGAAACCACTTAGCTGCCCACGTCCATGGCACGCCTCGCAACCAACGTCAGGCAATGGCTGGCACGGCGCCTGCGGGCGGCGGCCGCCGCACTGTGGCAGGAGCCATCCCCGCCCCCGCTGGCCGTCAGCAGCCCGCCCCTGGCCCCTGCGCCGGTGCGCCCGCCCGCTCCTCCGGCCCCACCGGTCGATCGGGACGCCGCCCTCTGCCCCGGGGTGCGGGAGCCCCTGTCGGTGGAGACCGCCGTGCTCAGCCGGGACATGACCGTGCTCAAGCGGGAAGCCGCCGATTCCCTGGCGGCCCTGGGTGCCGCCCATGCCCTGATCAGCTCCGCCCGGCTGGCCCAGGTGCAGGAACTGCGCCCCCGGGTGATCGAAGGCCAGGCGTCGGGGGAGTCCCTGATGGCCCTCGCCGCCGAGTACCAGGGCTGGCAGGGCGACCAGGTGCGCATCTTTGACGCCCTGGCGCTGGTGATGCGCATGGGGGTGCCCAAGGGTCTGGTGCTCGACCAGCTGGATCCTGGCCTGCAGGAGCAGGCCCGCTCCCACCTTGAGGCGCTCTCGGTGGAGTATCAGCGCCGCCTGCTGGCGGAACAGTTCCACACCTCCGCCTGAGGCCGGCCAGCCGGCACCCGGGCCTGCCTCAGGCGGTGACACCCACCCGCAGGCTCGAGCCCCGCTCGCCCGCGATCACCTCGATGCCGCCGCGGATGCGCTCCCGCAGGGCGCCGACGTGGCTGATCAGGCCGATCAGCCGGCCCCCCTCCCGCAGGCGGTCGAGTTCGTCCATGGCCAGCTGCAGGTTGTCGGGGTCGAGGCTGCCGAAGCCCTCGTCGATGAACAGGGCCTCCAGGGGCACGCCACCGGCGTGGGCCTGCACCGTGTCGGCCACCCCCAGGGCCAGGGCCAGGGAGGCCTGGAAGGTTTCGCCGCCGGAGAGGCTGCTCACCTCCCGCTCCTCGCCGGTGTAGGCATCCAGCACCCGCAGACCCAGGCCGGCGTTGCGGCCGCCGTGGCCGCCCTCGTCGGTGAGCCGCAGCTGGTAGCGGCCGGAGGTCATCAGGGTGAGCCGCTGGTTGGCGTAGCCGCAGATGTCGGCGAGGTAGGCCGAGAGCACCCAGCGCTGCAGGGAGATGTAGGGGGCCGCCTTGCCCTGGCAGCGGTTGGCCACGGCGCTGAGCCGCTCGGCCTTTTCCTGCTTTTCCGCCAGGGCGGTGGCGCCGGCCCGGTGCTCCGCGGTGAGGCGGGTGATCTCCCGCTGGGCGGCCCGGGCTTCGCTGTGGCGCTCCACCGCCCGGGTGCGGACCGCATCGGCGCGGGTCACGGCCTCGCCGGCGGCGACGGTGTCGGGGCGCTGCTCCGGCAGATCGGCCAGATCGGGTGCGGCCAGGAGGTTGCGCTGCTCGATCACCGCCGCCTCGTAGGCCGCGATCCGCTCGACCAGCTTCAGGCGCCAGCTCTCCTCCTGCAAGGCCGCCGCGGCGTCCGCCGCCGTGGCGAACGCTGAGGCGGCCAGCTCCTGGCCCAGTCGCCGGGCCGCCTGCTCCAGCTCGCTGCTGGCGCGGGTGTGGGCGCCGGCCCCGGCCACCAGGGCCTTGAGGGCGGCCTCCAGGGGCCCGAAGGCCCGCAGCACCGTACCGGGCTCCAGCCCCTCCCCCAGCTCCCGGACCACCTGCTCAGCCAGGGTCCGCTGCCGCTGGCTGGCCTCGCCGGCGGCCCGGCGATCCAGGGCGATGGCCGTGGCGGCCGCCTCGATGGCCTTGGCCAGCTGCTGGCGTTGCTGCTCCCGATCGGCGGTGCGCTGCTCCAGCGCCGGCAGACCGTCGGCCAGGGCCTGGGCCGCCAGCTGGGCCGCAGCGGCGCTGCCGGCGGCCTGGCGGGCGGCGAGCGGATCGGCGCCGTCGCCCGCCTTCTCCAGCACGGCGGCGAGGGCGGCCTGGGCGTTGGCCAGGGCCACCGCAGACGCCTGTGCTGCCTGGTTGGCCGCAGCCAGGGTCCGTTCGGCGGCGGCGATCGCCCCGTCATCGACCGCGTCGGCCGAGGGCCGGGCCGGTGCCGGGTGGTCGGTGGCACCGCAGACCGGGCAGGGGGCTCCGGCGGCCAGACCCCCGGCCAGCCGGGCGGCCATGCCCTCGATCTGGCGCCGCCGCAGCTCGTTGAGGCCGGCGGCCGCCGTGTTGACCTGGCGATCGGCCCCGTTCCTGGCGACCTCGGCCGCGTGCTGTCGCTCCCGGGCCGGGGCGATGGCTTCGGCGGCCACGGCACGGCCTTCGGCCTCCCGGGCGGCCCGCTGCAGGCCCTCGAGCTGGTCGCGGGCGCTGCGGGCCTGGCTGAGCAGGGCCAGTTCCCGCTCCTGCTCCGCCGCCAGGAGCCCCTGCTGGGTGACGGCCGTGGCCCGCCCGGCCTCGACCTCGCCGGCCCGCTGGCTGGCGGCGGCCGCCGCCCCCCCGGCCTGGGCGGCCTCCTCGGCCTTCTTCGCCAGCTCCCGCACCTCGGCCCCCCGGGCGGCCAGGTCGGCACCGGCCGACGCGAGGGCTTCGGCGGACGGCAAGGCCACCAGATCCAGCCCCAGCACCGTCGGCGGCAGCGCCTGGGCGACGTCCCTGGCCTGGCGTGCGGCGCGCAGCTGCTCCTGCAGCCCCTGCTCCACCAGGGCGAGGGACTGGCGGGCCCCCTGCTCGGCCCCCAGGCTGGAGCGCAGGCGTTCGGCCTGCTCCGCCAGGGCGAGCTTCTGGCGATACGCCTCCACCGTCTCCTTTTTGGCCTCCAGCTCGCCCAGCAGGGTGGTGGCGGCGGCGCGCCGGTCGAACCGGTCCGCCTGCGCCGCCAGGGCCGCCTGGCTTGCCTGGGCCTCCTGCAGGCTGGCGGAGGCCGACCGCAGGGCGGCCTCGGTGCCCTGCACCACCGCGGCGATGTCCGCCACCAGCGCTTCCAGGCCCCCCTGGTCGGCGGGTGGTGGTGGCGGCTCGGTCCCCTCCGGCGGCTCGGGGGCGTGGGGGCCCCAGGCGTCGGCCGCCCGGCGCCGCAGCACCTCCTGCTCCCGGGCCTGCTCCAGCGCCAGGTTCTTCGCCTCCCGGGCCCGGTCCTCCAGCCACCAGCCGGCCCGCTCGTAGATCACCGTGTCGAAGAGTGTCTTGAGCAGGGCTTCGCGCTCCTCGGCCTTCGCCCGCAGCACCTCGGCGAAGCGCCCCTGGGGCAGCAGGATCACCTGGCGGAACTGGGCAGCGCTGAGCCCCACCAGGCCTTCCACCTCCCGGGTCACCTCGGTGGTCTTGGCGGCGATGGGCTGCTCCGGTGCCCCGGCGTCCAGGCGGAACAGGACCGCCTGGGGCGGCTTCTCGGTGGTGCCCTGGCCCCGGGCCTTCGGTGCTGTGTGGGCAGGGGTGCGCTCCACCCGGTAGCGGGCGGTGCCGCAGGAGAACTCCAGGCTCACCCGGGGCACGGCGCCGGGGGCGGCGTGGTCGGAGCGCAGCCCCTTGACGCTGCGGTCGCCCGACACCTCGCCGTAGAGGGCGAAGCAGAGGGCATCGAGCAGGAAGGTCTTGCCGGCGCCGGTGGTGCCGTGGATCAGGAACAGCCCCTCGGCGGCCAGCTCGTCGAAGTCGATCGCCACCGGATCGGCATAGGGCCCGAAGGCCTCGATCGCCAGCCGGTGCGGCTTCACCGCTCCCCTCCCCGCTCCGCCGCCGCCAGGGCCGCCCGCAGCAGCTCGGCCTCCGGCTCGCCGGGGGGCTGGCCCTGCTGGTCGCTGAAGAAGGCGGTGGCCAGCTCCAGCGGCGAGCGGGCCTGGCGCACCTGGCGGTGGCGCTCGGCCTCGCCGGCCCGGGCCACCTCGGGGGGCTCGTGGCGCAGCTCAGCGATGTGGGGAAAGCGGGCCCGCAGCCGGGCCATGGCCTGCAGGGGCAGGGTGTCGTCGGTGAGGATCGCCCGCACCCGCGCCTCGCTGGCGGCGGCGTGGGCAGGGTCTGAGCAGAGCTCCTCGATAGGCCCACGGAGGGTGCACAGGCGCCGGCCCACCCCCAGGGGCACCACCTCCACCCTGGGCGTGCCGTCGGCGGCCAGCTCCACGATCCGCACCGACTTGACCTGCCGCTCCTCGGAGAAGGAATAGGCCAGCGGAGTGCCTGAATAGGCCACCCGGGGGCCGTCCAGCTGTTGGGAGCAGTGCAGGTGCCCGAGGGCCACGTAATCGAAGCCCTCGAAGGCGGCCACGCTCACCCGGTCGACGTTGCCGATGGTGAGCTCCCGCTCCGATTCCGACGTCTCGCCGCCCGCCACGAAGGTGTGGGCCACCAGCACCGAACGGTGCGCTGGCCGTTCGCGCCGATCGGCGTGGATCCGCTCGATGGCGAGACGGGTCACCTCCTCGTGGCGCAGGCGCACCGGTGCCCCGGCCAGGACGGGCCCGACCACCGCCGGCTCCAGGTAGGGCAGGGGATAGATGGCCACCGGCGTGCCGCCGTCGCGGGGTGTCACCAGCACCGGCTCGGTTGCCCGGCCCACGTCGCCCCGCACCGTCACCCCGAAGGCCGACAGCAGCGGGTCGTACACCGACACCCGCACATGGGAATCGTGGTTGCCGGCGATGGCCACCACGGCGGTGCCATTGCGGCTCAGCCGGGCCAGGGCCTTGTTGAACAGCTCCACTGCCTCGGCCGGCGGGATGGCCCGGTCGTAGAGGTCGCCGGCGATCAGCACCGCATCGACGGCGTGCTCCTTGGCCAGTTCGGCGATCCGCTCGATCGCCGCCGCCTGCTCCTCCAGCAGCGAGGCACCGTGAAAACTGCGGCCCAGGTGCCAGTCGGAGGTGTGCAGCAGGCGCATCGCGACAGGCTAGGGGGGCCATGCTGGAGCCATGAACCCCTCCAAGTCGGCCTCCACCGCTGAGCCAGGCCACTGGGACCAGCGCTACCAGCAGGGCACGGACGCCTGGGAACTGGGCCGGCCCGCCCCGCCGTTGGAGCAGTTTCTGCGCAGCCATCCGCTGGCGCCCCGGCCGCCGGGGACGGTGCTGGTGCCGGGCTGCGGCCGCGGCCATGAGGCCGCCCTGCTGGAGCAGCTCGGCTTCTCTGCCATCGGCCTGGACTTCAGCGGCGAGGCGGTGGCCGAAGCGCGGGCGCGGCACGGTGACGACCGGCCCGGCCTGCGCTGGCTGCAGGCCGACCTGTTCGACCAGCAGGCCCTGGAGGCGGCGGGTCTGGCGCCCGGCAGCCTCAGCGGGGTCGTGGAGCACACCTGCTTCTGCGCCATCGATCCGGGCCGCCGCGAGGCCTACATCGCCACCGTCTGCCGGCTGCTGGCGCCGGGCGGCTGGCTGCTGGGGCTGTTCTGGTGCCACGGCAACCCGGGCGGTCCGCCCTGGGGCAGCGACCCCGAGGTGGTGGCCACCCAGCTGGGCCAGGCGGGCCTGGTGGCCGAGCTCTGGGAGCCGGCCAGCGGTTCGGTGGACCAGCGCCAGGACGAATGGCTGGGCCTGTGGCGCCGGAGCTCAGCCCCGGGCTGAGCCGAGCGACACCCGGTTCCAGGGCATCACGGCCAGCAGCCGGGCCATGCCGCAGAAGCCGGAGATGCCGGCAAAAGTGAGCCCGGCCCCCACGAAGCCGCTCAGCCAGATCCAGCCGGGGGCCACGGCCTGGGACAGGATCACCCCCAGCAGCACCAGGCTGCCGGCGACGATCTGCACCTGGCGCATCAGGGGCAGCGGCGCCCCCTTGAGCTGGCGCACCGGCAGGCCGGCCTGCTGCCAGGCGGGCAGGCCACCGAGCAGGTCGGCGACGGGGTGGGGATGGCCCTGACCGAGCAGCTGGGCGAGGCCCTTGCCGCTGCGGTTACCGCTCTGGCAGACCAGCACGAGCGGGCCGCGGGGCAGGTCGGCCTGGGCCAGGCGGGAGAGGGGCACGTTGAGGCTGCCGGCGATGTGGCCGGTGGCGAACTCCATCGGCTCGCGCACATCGATCACGGTGACCTCGCCGGCCGCCAGCCGTTCGGCCAGGTCGTGGGCGCCCAGGCGGCTGGGGGTGGTCATGGGTGTGCTGGTCATGGTCGTGGGGGTCATGGAGGGAGGAAGGGATGGGATGGAATTCACCTGGCAAGCGCTTCAGGCCTGGACGACCCCCTCCAGCGGGAAGCCCTCGGCGGCCCAGCGGCTCAGGCCGCCGTGGAGGTTGGCCACCTGGGTCCGGCCGGCCTTGAGCAGCTGCTGGGTGGCCAGGGCCGAGCGGCTGCCCGAATGGCAGACCACCACCAGCGGCCGATCGGCGGGAATCTCGCCGGAGCGGCTCTCCAGCTCCGGCAGGGGCACCAGCAGGCTGCCGGCCACGTGGCCGTCGGGCCCCTCGAATTCCTCGGCGGAGCGCACATCCAGCACCGTGACATCGCCGCGATGGGCGGCCACCCAGGCCGGGCTGAGTTCCGGCAGTCCGGCATAGCTGCGGGTCATGGGCGCCCAGGCGGGCGCGGCGCTGGCATCACGGGGTTTGCCGGAGCGCATGTTGCCGGGCAGGGCCTGGGCGATCCGGTGGGGGTGGGGCAGGCGCATGTTCTCCATGTGGCCCACGAAGTCCCGCTCGGTGGCGTTGCCGCCGAGGCGGGCGTTGAAGGCCTTCTCCTCGGTGACGGAGGTGACGCTGCGGCCGGTGTAGTCGTGCCCTGGGTAGAGCAGGCAGTGATCCGGCAGGGTCAGGATCTGTTCGGTGATCGAGGCCCAGAGGGTGTGGGCGTTGCCCTGCTGGAAGTCGCAGCGGCCGCAGCCGCGCACCAGCAGTGCGTCGCCGGTGAAGGCCATCGTGTGGTCGTCGAGGACGAAGGTGAGGCAGCCGTCGGTGTGGCCGGGGGTGGCGCGCACCTCCACATGGCGGCCGCCGAAGAGGACGCGGTCGCCCTGCTTCAGGGGGCGGGTGACGTTCTCGGCGCCGACGCAGGCGGCCAGGCCGATGGCGCAGCCGGTGGCCCCGTGCATCAGCCAGCTGCCGGTCACGTGGTCGGCATGGGCGTGGGTGTCGATCGCGGCCACCAGTTCGAGGCCCAGCTCCCGGATCAGGGAGAGGTCGCGGTCGTGCTGCTCGAAGACCGAATCGATCAGCAGGGCCCTGCGGCTGGCCACCTCCGCCAGCAGATAGGTGAAGGTGCCGGTGTCGGCGTCGAACAGCTGGCGGAACAGCAGCGGGGCTCCCCCGGCGGCGGCGGCGAGGCAGAGGGAGGGCGCGGGCGCAACGGCCATGGGTGCTCAGGCATCAAGTGCTATGAGCATAGCCGCATAGCTGCGAAAAGATCACAGGGGCGCTGGGGTCAGCAGCTTCTGGACGATGGCCACCCCGCTGAGCGCCTGCCAGCCGAACAGGACCAGCACGGTCCCATTGAGGGCAACGTGCAGGCCCCGGGCCCAGTCCTTGCCCTTCTGCAGGGAGTGTCCCAGGGAGGCGGTGGCGCCCACGAGCACGGCGACGGCCAGGCCGACGAACAGGTGGGGACCCAGGATCAGCTTGCCGTTCTTCAGGAACGTGGCTCCCATCCCACCGGCGGCCCCGAGCAGGGTGACAGCCAGGATCACCAGCCCGAGCCGGGCGTGCCGCTGGCCGTAGCGCAGCGGCAGCATCGCCTTGCGATCGTCCGGGCCCACCTTGCGGATCTGGCTGGCCTTGAGGCCGAGGAAACCCGAATAGAGCATCAGGCCCAGCAGCCCCCACATCAGCACGGGGTGGACGAAGTTGAGGGCGAAGGGCATGGCACCGGCGCAAGGGAGGGGATCCGCTCCGGCGGCATCCCCTTCACTCTTGGCAGGGGGTCCTGGGGTGATTCCGCTGCCAACCTGGAGATTGCCGGCGGCCGGAATCGGCTCTCAGGGCGCCAGCCGCTCGATGGTCCAGGCCGTGGCGCCCGCCTCCCCATTGGCCCCGCCCTCGGGCCGGTAGCGGAAGCGATCGTGCAGGCGGTTGCTGCGGCCCTGCCAGAACTCGAACTCGAACGGCACCACCCGCAGGCCGCCCCAGGCCGGCGGCAGCGGCACCTGGCCATCGGCGAAGCGGCGCTTCATGGCGTCCCACTGCATCTCCAGGATCGAGCGGGAGCCGATCACGGCGCTCTGCTGGGACACCCAGGCCCCCAGCCGGCTGCCGACGGGGCGCGAGAGGAAGTAGGCCAGCGATTCGGCGGCGCTGATCCGCTCGGCCCGGCCCAGGATGGCCACCTGCCGCTCCAGCCCGTACCAGGGAAACAGCAGGCTCACCTCCGGATGGGCGCCGATCTCGGTGGCCTTGCGGCTTTCGTAGTGGGTGAAGAAGACGAAGCCCCGTTCGTCGAAGGCCTTGAGCAGCACGGTGCGGGCGCTGGGGCGGCGGCCATCGCTGGTGCCCAGCACCATGGCGTTGGGCTCGTCCAGAGCGGCGGCCACCGCCTGATCGAACCAGCGCCGGAACTGCGCCACCGGATCGGCCGCCAGATCCCTCCGCCGCAGGTCCTGGCGCCGGTAGTCGCGGCGCAGCTGGGCGGGGTCGGTGGGGGGCACGCTCATTGACCTTCTGACTGATCGGCCTCGAAGCGCCAGAACGCCGCAGGGGCGAGGATCCTGCAGCCGGCATGCTCCTCGATGGCGAGGAGATCCTTGTCACCGGTGACGAGACAGCCACAGGCACCAGCCAGGGCCGTGGCCAGAATCCAGTCGTCGTCCGGATCGCGGCAGACGGGTGCAGCCAAAGGCACGGGCACAACGAGTTCCGCCGTCGCCGTCAGCAGCTGGGTTGCGGAGTCGATGACAGGCCATGGCACACGAAATTTGCCGGCCAGCTTGGAGCTGAACTCCTCAACAATGAAGGCGGAAATCACGATCTGATGGTGTTGCTGGGCATGCTCAAGCAGATCGTGGCAAGCGCCACGGGACAGGAAGGCGGCCAGCAGCACATTGGTGTCGAGCACCAGCCTCACGACATCAGGCGGAAGACGTCTTCATCGGTGAAGACCCCCTGGGCCTCGGCGTACGGACGCATGGTGGCCCGCAAGGCCCTGAAGCGGAGTGCCAGGAGGTAGGCCCGCAGGGCGTCGCGGACCAGATCGCTGCGAGAGATCCCCTCGGCGGCCGTGGCCTGGTCGAGCTCGTCCTTGAGATCCGCCGGCAGGCTGATGGAAATGCTTTCCCGCATGGAACACCTGCCACCTGTGCCAGATCCTGGCACAGGTGGACGGGAGGTCGGCTGGCGTGGACAGCCGCAGCAACACCGGCAGCGCTGCGAAGGGTTCCACCCACAAGAAGCTCAGCGCCGCAGAACGCCGTGAACGCCTGCAGGCCCTGCAGCAGGGCGACGACGGCGAGCTGAACTCGCAGAACATGTCCAGCCCCTTAATCGCCCAAACCCAAGGTGGAACGGCTCAGTGACGCCTGAGTGTGAGACACCGGTGGCACTTCCCTGTGCAGTCGCCCAAACCCCTTGGCCACCCGCGCCGTCTATTCGTTCACCGGTTTCCCCGGCGTGCCGGAGCGCCACCTCTATCTCCACCACGACGGCTACCCCACCGGCGCCGCCTGGCGTTTCGCCACGGCCCTGCGCCAACGGCCCGAGCCGGAGGCCTTTGCGGCGGCGTTCCTGGCCAGCCAGCCCGGCGCCGAACCCCTGGCCGCCCCTGCCCAGGCCGCCGATGCCGAGTACCGCTACCGGGTGCAGCTGCTGGCCGGAGGAGGCGCGCTGCAGGTGGCCTGCTGGCGGCGGCTGCCGGGCGGCACCACCTGGCAGCCCCGTTGCGGCCCGATGGCCCTGGAGCTTTTCATCCGGCGCTTCCTGCCAGGGGATCCGGTGTGAAGCGTCGGCAGGCCGCCAGCCGTACAGTAACGCGTACATGATGAAAGGTCTGCCGATGGACGCCATCACCTACACAGCGGCCCGCGCCAACCTGGCCCAGACGATGAACCGGGTTTGCGCCGACCATGAGCCGTTGATCATTACCCGCAATGGACAGAAATCCGTGGTGATGATGTCACTGGAGGACTTCAAAGCCCTCGAGGAAACCGCCTATCTGCTGCGGGTCCCTGAGAATGCCAGGCGTCTGCTGCAGGCGACGGCCAGCCTGGACGCGGGCCAGGGCCAGGAGCGGAGCCTCAGCGAATGAGGTTGATCTTCGCTGAGCAGGCCTGGGAGGATTACCTCCACTGGCAGGCCACCGACAAGGTCCTGCTCAAGCGCATCAACGCACTGATCAAGGAAGCGTCTCGGACGCCGTTTTCAGGCACCGGCAAGCCGGAAGCCCTGAAACACGCCCTCGCTGGCTACTGGTCACGCCGCATCAACGACGAGCACCGCATGGTCTACAAGGTTGACGGTGACGCTCTGCTGCTGGCCCAGCTTCGGTATCACTATTGACCCCGCTTCAGAAACCGCCGCACCTGGCCCGGCCAGTCCCCCGGCAGATCACCTGGCCGCAGGGTCGTGCTGGCCATCGAGACCAGCAGCGGCGTGCCCCCCAGCCGCAGGCTGTCGCCCACGTGCAGCACCACGGCCAGGCCGATCAGCAGCCAGGCCACCAGGTGCAGGCTGTAGGCCAGGTGGTGCAGCTGGCCGTCCCGCAGCCAGTCCTCCTGCATCAGCTTGCCCGTGGCCACCGCCAGCACCAGAGCCCCCAGGGCCATGGCGTTGGTGGCTCGCCGCAGGCGCGCCCGGCCCAGGGTGAGGGCGTAGGCGGCGAAGACCAGGCCCAGGGGCAGCAGCAGAAAGCCCGCCTGGCCGTGCAGGTCGATCCAGCTGCCGGGCGGGGTGAAGGGCAGCCGCCCCCAGCGGCCGTCGTAGCGGCTGTAGACGAACAGCCCGCTCAGCCAGGCGGCCAGCACCAGCACCGCCGTGACGCCATGGCTCAGCCGCAGCAGGGAGGGTTGGTAGGGGGGGCGCGCCATCGACTCAGCCGGCGAAGATCAATAGCGTGTCACGGCAAAAGGGCCCGGATCTCTCCGGGCCCGGCAGGGGCTCAGGGCGCCGATGGCTGGGCGGGGTTCAAAGCCCCACTAACCGATCGACGGTGCGCTGAGAGCCACGGGGGTGCTGGCGGCGGCCGCCAGATCGAGGGGGAAGTTGTGCACGTTGCGCTCGTGCATCGCCTCGATGCCCAGGCCGCCGCGGTTGAGGATGTCGGCCCAGGTGTCGACCACCCGGCCCTGGTGATCCAGGACCGAGTGGTTGAAGTTCAGCCCGTTGAGGTTGAACGAGAAGCTCACCACCGCCAGAGCCGCGAACCAGATCCCCACCACCGGCCAGGCGGCCAGGAGGAAGTGGAGGCTGCGGCTGTTGTTGAAGGAGGCGTACTGGAAGATCAGCCGGCCGAAATAGCCGTGGGCGGCCACGATGTTGTAGGTCTCCTCCTCCTGGCCGAACTTGTAGCCCCGGTTCTGGGACTCGGTCTCGGTGGTCTCCCGCACCAGGGAGCTGGTGACGAGTGAGCCGTGCATGGCGGAAAACAGGGCGCCGCCGAAGATCCCCACCACCCCGAGCATGTGGAAGGGGTGCATGAGCACGTTGTGCTCCGCCTGCAGCACCAGCATGAAGTTGAAGGTGCCGGAGATGCCCAGGGGCATGGCATCGGAGAAGGAGCCCTGGCCGATCGCATAGATCAGCAGCACGGCCGTGGCGGCGGCCACCGGGGCGGAGTAGGCCACGGCGATCCAGGGGCGCATCCCCAGGCGGTAGCTGAGCTCCCACTCCCGGCCCATCCAGCAGAAGATGCCGATCAGGAAGTGGAAGATGATCAGCTGGTAGGGGCCGCCGTTGTAGAGCCACTCGTCGAGGCTGGCGGCTTCCCAGATGGGGTAGAAGTGCAGGCCGATGGCGTTGCTCGAGGGCACGACGGCGGCGGTGATGATGTTGTTGCCGTAGAGCAGGCCGCCGGAGACGGGCTCGCGGATGCCGTCGATGTCGACGGGCGGGGCTCCGATGAAGGCGATCACGAAGCAGACGGTGGCCGTGAGCAGGGTGGGGATCATCAGCACGCCGAACCAGCCCACGTAGAGGCGGTTCTTGGTGCTGGTGACCCAGTTCTTGAAGCGATCCCAGGGATGGACCCCGGAACGCGACAGGGTGGTGAGAGTCATGGCAGGACATCCGAAGATGGACAGACCGGGAGCGACGGGCGGCGAGATCGCCTTGCGGCCATGCCGCTTGCCGCTGCCGGACGATAAAACGATAACGTTGAATGACCCCGTGGCGGGACTGCTCCCCATGCGTGCTTCTGCTCAACCTGTTCCGGGCTCCCCCGGCAGCGGCGCCCGGCCCTGGGCGGCGGCCCTGGCGGCCCTGCTGCTGGTGCTGCTGCTGACCCTGGCGCCTGGCCTGGCCCGGGCCGACGACGGCCAGCGCTGGAGCCTGCGCGACCGGGGCGACAACCGCTGGTCGATGAGGATCTTTGAGCAGCCCGATCCCGCCTACCCCAGTGGCGAGCGCCTGCGCCTCAGCGCCCTCACCCCGGGGATCGCCGTCGACCACAGCCGGCCCCTGCTGCTCAGCGACGGCGTCGGCGGCTCGTGGACCCTGGCCAACCGCAGCGAGGAGCTGGTGGCGGCCGGGGCCGGGGCCCTGCCGGAGAGCTCGGCCCAGTTCGACCTGGCCGACCTGCTGCCCCGCCCCAGCGACGCCCTGCCCCTGGTCCTCAGCCTGCCTCTGGCGGGAGAGGCGTCAGCGGAGCTGGTGCTGGGCCCGGAGGAGACCCTGGCCCTGCACGCCGCGTCCATTCCCGCGGCCACGGCTCAGGAGGGGTGAGATCTGGGGAGCACCGTGATCGAGCCGTTGTTCTCCAGGATGGCCAGGTGCACGTTGTCCACAGCGGTGCAGCCGGCCGATCGGATCGCCGCATCCAGTTCATTCCGGGTCAGCTGCGAGCGCCGGAGCACGTCGCCATAGACCCTGCCGTTGTGGACCAGCACCTGGGGTCGACCCTCCACGAACATCTCGATGGCTTTGCTGGAACTGGTCGCCGCCCCAACGAGATGGTTCAGGCCAATCAGCGTGACGGCGGAGATCAGACCTCCGACCAGCGAGTTGTCGCCGCCGTTCATGGAGTTCTGCACGGCATTCGACAGGATCAGCAGCAGCACCAGATCAAAGGTGGCGAGCTGGCCGACCTGGCGTTTCCCTGTCAGCCGCAGGAGCAACAGCAGAAAGAGATAGACAACGGCACCACGAAAGACGAATTCCCAGATGGGGATGGACAGATGCGCCATCTCATCGGCCGATGCGGATGCTGCGCAGCGAATCCATCAGGCCCAGGATGTTGAGGAGCCACACCACAACGGCGACCACCACCACAATGTTCAGGATGCGTTTGATCTTCCCGTCCATGGGGATGTAGTTGTTGACGAGCCACAGCAGAACCCCGACGACGATCAGGGTGATGATGAGCGAAATCAGCGACATGATGTGTTCTCCTGTGGGTTGCAACGGATACAAAAGCCAGGCTACGTCTCTATCGGTTCATGCACCTGGATGCTGCAGATCTGCCGCAGAATCGAATGTCGATCGTGGCGATGTCTCTGCCATTCCTAAACTCGTAGGCGCCCCTCTTTTCTGGTTGCCATGTCAGATTGTTTTGGGGACTATTTGCGCAGCATCGGCCGCATCCCCCTGCTCACGCCTGCCGAGGAATTGCACCTCGGCGCCCTGGTTCAGGACTGGCGCTCCCAGCCGGCCCCGGCCCCCCGCGAGGAACGGCGGGGGCGACGTGCCTTTGCCCGCATGGTGACGGGCAACCTGCGCCTGGTGGTGTCGCTCTGCAAGCAGCAGCACAACCGCATCCGCCAGATGCATCTGGATCCGATGGATGTGGTGCAGGCCGGCAACCTCGGCCTGATCCATGCGGTGGAGCGCTTCCTGCCGGAGCGCGGCTACCGGTTCTCCACCTACGGCTCCTGGTGGATCCGCCAGGCGGTGCACCGCCATCTCCAGGAAACGGCCGGTCTGATCCGGATCCCGCCCCAGATGGCGGCCCTGGCCCGCAAGGTGCATGCCCTGCGCCATGCCTCCCCGGATCCCCTGACGCTGGCCGCGATCGGCGTCCAGCTGGGGGAGAGCCCGAGACGGCTGGAGACCGTGCTTCAGGCTTCCCATGACCTGCAGACCCTCTCCCTCGACCAGACCCTGGGGAGCACTGACGGGGAGGTGAGTCTGACGGATCTGATCGGCGATCCCAGCGAGCCCGGCCTTCAGGACGATTACCTGTGGCTGCACCGTGCCCTGCTCCAGTTGACCCCTCTGGAGCGCCGGGTGTTGCGGCTTCGCTATGCAGGCGCCGATTCTCCGTCGCTGGCGAAGATCGGCGAGGGCATCGGACTGTCCAAGCACAAGGTGCAGCATGTGGAGCGCAAGGCCCTGCTGAAGCTGCGCCGATGTCTGGCCGAGGAACCCTGATCCGCGCGCCGAGGGCACGTCATACGGTCCGACCACTGATCAGTCGGGCCGCAATCACGATCAGGGCAACGACCAGAAGCAGATGGATCAGGCCGCCCAAGGTGTAGGACGTCACCAATCCGAGCAGCCAGAGAATCACCAGAATGACGGCGAGTGATTCCAGCATGGGGTCCTCCTTTCAATGGTGATGCGTTGGTGACGCGTCAGGGACGCGTGGGTGAATGGGCCGGTTACTTGATCTTGTCGGCCAGTTTGTCGGCGGCATCACTGGCCTTGCGGGCCGCGGACTTGGTGCCGTCCTTGACGGCTTCGGCCGTGTTCATGGCGGAGGCCTGAACCTGCTTGGCTTTGCCCTTGATCTGTTGGCCTGTGTCACCTGTGACTTCGCCATAGGCGGATTGCATCTTGCCTTCGGCTTCCTTGGCTTTGGCGGACATCTTGTCTGTCATGGCGGCGATGGTGATGGGGGTGAGAGAGGGGGCATGGCTGGCCATGGCCGTGGCTGGCCACTGGATCATCAGGGAGACAACCAGGGCGGCCATGGAGGCCAGCGACAACAGGCGTCTGCGGATGCGAAATCTCATCGGATCTTGCTTCGAGGTGGTCAACCCTTCTCTATTGAGCGCGGTGCCCCGCGAAGATTTCTTTTCTCCCCATCTGCGGCGGCAGGAGGCGGCATCCCTCACCTGTTGAGTGGTGCCAGGCTGTCTGGACGATGTAGCGATTCATGTCCTTTCTGCAGCACTCTGCGTCGTTTCTGCCATAAGCAGCCAGATCCACCCACAGGCCCCCATGAACACCACCCGCCTGGAGGCCTTCAGCGACGGTGTGCTGGCCATCGTCATCACGATCATGGTGCTGGAGATCAAGGTGCCCCACGACACCCAACCGGCGGCCCTGGTGCCCCTGATCCCCGTCTTCCTGAGCTATCTGCTGAGCTTCATCTATATCGGCATCTACTGGAACAACCACCACCACATGCTCCACACCCTGCAGCGCGTCAGCGGCCCGGTGCTGCTGGCCAACCTGCATCTGCTGTTCTGGTTGTCGCTGGTGCCCTTCGCCACCGGCTGGATGGGCCAGAACCATCGGGCGATCGCCCCTGCGTTCCTCTATGGCGCCGTGATGGTGATGGCGGCCATGGCCTATTTCATCCTTCAGGGCCGGATCATCGCCAGCCAGGGCCCCGACTCCCTGCTGCGCCGGGCCGTGGGCCGCGACTGGAAGGGGCACACATCCCTGAGCCTCTATCTGGTGGCGATGCTGGCCAGCCTGCTCTCTCCGGCCGTTGGCCAGGCCGTCTATGCGCTGGTGGCCCTGATGTGGCTGATCCCCGATCGCCGCATCGAGCGGGTGCTCTCCGACTAGGCGCTCCGGCCAATTAGGCGGCCTGGACGCTCACCAGCTCCTCGGCGGCGAAGGCTGCCGCCTGCTCCAGCAGGCGCCGTTCCTCCTCATCGGCCCGGGTGCAGGCGAAGCCGTAGCGGGCCCGCACCCGCTCGGAGGCCTGCCGCAGCGCCAGGGTGCCCTTGCTGCGCAGCTCCGCCACCGTCACGGTCTGGCCCGGGGCCAGGTGCTCAAGAATCACGGTGGACGGGGAATAGAGGCGGCTCCTGCCCCCATCCGGCCATTCCAGCGTCAGCTCCACTTCCGGCATGGCGCCCCCCACCACCCATTGGGATCATTGTGCGCCGGGGCCGCCCCGGCTGCGGTGGCGATCACGACAGCGCCCCGAAACCGGTGAGCGGCGCCTCACCGCGCCAGATCGTCTCCTGCCGGCCTTCCGCCTCCAGCACCAGCCGTCGCTCCGCCGTGAACGTGCCGATCCGCGCCAGCAGCAGGCCGCCGCAGGCGGCCACCCGCTCCGCCAGCCGGTTCTCCTGATCGGGCCGGGCGGCCAGCAGGAAGCCGAAGCTGGGGAAGCAGGTCAGCCAGGGCTCCAGCTCCACCCCATCGGGGGGCTGGATCGCCGCCAGATCCAGGCTCAGGCCGCAGCCGGCCGCCTCGCAGAACATGGCGGCGGTGCCCACCAGGCCGCCCATGCTGATGTCCTTGGCGGCGTGGACGCTGGCGTCGGCCGCCAGTTCTGCCATCAGGGCCAGCTGGCGCCGCAGCCGGGCGGGCTCGGCGTTGGTGGCCGCATCCCAGCAGAGGGAGGCGCCGCGGAAGCCGCCGTTGGGGTCGATCAGCAGGTGGCAGTGGTCGACGGGACGGGCGGCGCGGGCTGAGAGCACCGGGCCGGCGGCCGTGCCCAGCACCGCCACCGCCAGGGCGTCGTAGGGACTGTGCAGGTTGGTGTGGCCCCCCACCACCGGCACCCCGAACACCTCCGAGGCCCGGCGCAGGCCCGCCAGGACCTGTTCCGCCTGGGCGGGGCTGCGGCACCAGAGGCTGTTCACCACCGCGATCGGGGTGCCGCCCATGGCCGCGATGTCGCTGAGGTTCACCAGCACCCCGCACCAGCCGGCGAACCAGGGGTCGTTGGCCACCAGGGCCGGGTCGAGGCCCTCACTGGCCAGCAGCAGCGGCGTGGCCACCGCCGGCAGCAGGGCGGCGTCGTCGCCGAGGGCGGCGGCGGGCCCCAGGGCGGGAAAGGGCTGGTGGGGGAAGGTGGCCGCCGGGGACTGGATGTCGGTCTTGCCGGTGAGGCCGCTGAGCTGGCGCAACCGGGCGGCCAGGGCCGCCAGATCAGGACCCCGCGGCCCGGGGCGACTCACGCCGCCGCCGCCAGGGGGCGCCGTTCGTGGCCGGGCTGGTAGTAGGCGAGGTCGGCCTCCATCAGGTGGTGGGGCAGGCCGCGGATCTCCAGGGTGTCGATCGAGGTCCAGTGCAGGCGCTGGAAGAAGCGCACGTTCTGGAGCTGCACCGTGGCCAGGAAGCGGTCGCAGCCCCAGCCGTTGGCGGTGGTGACCGCCTTCCAGATCAGGCCCTTGCCGATCTGGTTGTGGCGGCGGTGCTCGCCATGCACCCCGAGCCGCCCGCCGTACCAGAGGCGGGGCCGTTCCTCCAGGATCCGCACCACCCCCACCACGCCGCTGCCGCTGCCGGCGCCGTGATCAAGGGCGGCGATCGGATAGGCGTGGCCATCCTTCTCGTCCCGGTCGGAGTCTTCGAACAGGTGCTGCTCCTGGCAGAAGATGGCGCTGCGCAACTGCCAGTAGCCCTCTTCCAGCGGCGTGCCGCCCCGCAGCAGATGGAAGGAGAAGCGCTGGGAGCTGGCCGTGGGCGAGAGGCGGAAGTCCTCGGCCTCGATCGCCACCCCCCGCCGCACCGAGGGGGTGAAGGCGGCCGGTGCCGAACTGGCGCTGCGGCCGATGTCGTGGCTGGAGGGGTCGATGAAGAACATGGCCGCGCTCAGGGGGTGCCTTCGAACAGGGACAGGGCCGAGCAGGCGCCGCACTTGGCGCAGCCGGCCGCCATGGCCTCGGACCTGAGGTCGGAGGCCCGCAACCGGTCGCCCACCGCCGTGTAGACGGCCACCATGAAGTCGGTGGAGGGGGCGGGATGGGCCTCCAGGGGGGTGCCGGCAATCGGCACGAAGGGCACCACGAACGGGTAGACGCCCAGGGCGATCAGCCGCTCACTCACGGCGATGAGGGAGGCGGCGCTGTCCCCCAGCCCGGCCAGCAGGTAGGTGGACACCTGGCCGCGGCCGAACACTGCCACGGCTTCGGCGAAGGCCTCCATGTAGCGCTCCAGCCCCAGCTCCGATTTGCCCGGCAGGATCCGCCGCCGCACCTCCTCCTCCACCACCTCCAGGTGCATGCCGAGGCTGTCGACGCCGGCGTCCTTCATGCGGCGATACCAGGCCGGGTCTTCGGGGGGCTCGCACTGGGCCTGGATCGGCAGGTCCACCCGGGCCTTGACGGCGGCGGCGGTCTCGGCCATCAGCCGGGCGCCCCGGTCGTCGCTGTTGGGGGTGCCGGTGGTGAGCACCAGCTGGCGCACGCCATCGAGGCGCACCGCCGCCTCGGCCACCTCCGCCACCTGGGCCGGCGTCTTTCGCACGAGGGTGCGGCCATCCTCCAGCGACTGCTCGATGGCGCAGAACTGGCACGACTGGCTCCGGTCGCGGAAGCGGATGCAGGTCTGCAGCAGGGTGGTGGCCAGCACGTCCCGGCCGTGCAGCAGGGCGATCGAGCGGTAGGGGATGCCTTCGGCGGTGGCCAGGCCGTAGAAGCGCGGCTCGGGCGGGGTCTCGACGGCCAGGGCCCCTGTTTCGCCGCCGGCCATCGCCGCCAGGCCGCTCACCTCCAGGCCGCCGCCGGCGGCGGTGTCCAGCCGGTAGGGCGAGGAGCCGGCCAGGGCGTTGTAGACGGGCACCATCACCGTGGTGCCGTCGATGCTGAGGGCGCGGTGGTCCGACGGGCCGGCACCGCCCCGGCGGCCGGGGTTGCCGGGCACGGCCGGGTCGACCACACCGTGCACCTGCAGTTCGGTGACCCGCCGGCCCAGGGCGCGGCGATCGTGCTCAGCCATGGTGCAGCTCCTCCAGCAGCGGCAGGCCCGGAGCCGTCTCGCCGGCAGTGCTGGCGGCGGCGGCGAATCCGTTCAGCCCCGTCTCGGGGGGCCGCTCATGCAGCTGGCGGGCGGGGCTGCGGTCGATCAGCAGTCCCAGCAGGTCGGGGCGGCTGTAGTGGCCGACGCTGTCCATCATGCGTTTGCGTTTGGTGATCAGGCTCAGGTCGAGTTCGGCGATGGCCAGCCCCTCGCCATCGGGCAGCGGCCCGGCCAGGTAGCGGCCCTCCGGGCTGATCACGGCCGTGTGGCAGCCCCCCTGGCAGGCCTTCTGCAGCACCGGATCGGGCGTGATCCGCTCGATGTCCTCCGGCTCCAGCCAGGCGGTGGAGGACACCACGAAGCAGCCGGCCTCGAGGGCGTGGTGGCGCAGGGTGACGGCGGTCTGCTCGGTGAAGATCGGCCCCACCAGCGAGCCGGGGAACTGGGCGCAGTGGATCTCCTCGCCCTGGGCCATCAGGCTGAAGCGGGCCAGGGGGTTGTAGTGCTCCCAGCAGGCCAGGGCGCCGATGCGCCCGAGGGCGGTGGGCACCACCTGCAGGCCGGCCCCGTCGCCCTGGCCCCACACCATCCGCTCGTGATACGTGGGGGTGAGCTTGCGGCGCTTCAGCACCAGCTCACCGGCCGCATCGATCAGCAGCTGGGCGTTGTAGAGGCTGCCCCCGTCGCGCTCGTTGATGCCCAGCAGCACGTGCAGGCCGAGCTGGCGGGCGGCGGCGGCGATCCGGCCCAGGGCCGGGCCGGGCACCGTCACCGCCTGTTCGTAGAGCTTCAGGTGCGACTTGCCCATCAGCACCGGCGGCTCCACGAAGGAGAAGTAGGGGTAGTAGGGCAGGAACGTCTCGGGGAAGACGATCAGCTCAACCCCGGCCGCGGCGGCCTCCTCCATGGCCGCCACCACCCGCGCCACAGATCCCTCCAGGCTGTAAAGCACCGGACGGATCTGGGCGGCGGCGACGGTGACCGTGGCGGGCATTCAGAGCGTCCAGGTGTCGAGGATGAAGGCGCCTTCCTTGCGGTGCAGCAGCACGATGTCGAGCACATCGAGGGGGTTGACCGGGATGATCCCGGGGATCAGGGCGCCTTCGCCGTGGCCGTAGAGGGCCTGGAGGGCGAAGCGGCAGGCATAGACCTTGCCGCCCTGGTCCATGAACTTCTGGATGCGGGCGCCGAAGTTGAGGTGACCGTCGAAGGCGGCATCACCGAGCTTGGGGAAGCCCCGCTGCAGCCCCAGGGTCACGCCCGGGCCGTAGAGCAGGATCGAGGTCTCGAAGCCCTTGTTGATCAGGCGGCTGGCCTGCAGCAGGTTCACCAGGCCGATGGAGCCTTCGAAGGCCACGGTGTGGAAGGTGACCAGGGCCTTCTCCCCGGGTTCGGCTTTGACGTCGGGAAAGACCTTCTCCTCGTAGTCGACGAGGAATTCACCCGTCTGGTTGGCGGGACGGCTGACCTGGGGCATGGGGACGTGCGGTCGGTGGGATCGGCATGGGGGACCGTGCCACGGATGAACTTTTGTTCTGTGTCGCCGATGCCACCGAATGCCGCCTCCCGCCGATAGCAGGGGACGGGGCGATCCGTGCCGGTCGTTACAGGAGGTATCGCCAGCGGCGGCCAGCATCGGCTTTCGTTCAGGCGCCGGGGTTGCTGTGGCAAGGGGTTCGGAGTCGGTGCAGCGGCAAGCGGTGGTGGTGGTGGGGGGCGGCCAGGCGGGCCTGTCGATCGCCCACTGCCTGCAGAAGCGCGGGGTGCGGCCCCTGGTGCTGGAGCGCCACCGCATCGGCCATGCCTGGGCCCGCCAGCGCTGGGAGTCCTTCTGCCTGGTGACGCCCAACTGGCAGTGCCGCCTGCCCGATTTCCCCTACGACGGCGACGACCCCGAGGGCTTCATGGGGCGCGAGGAGATCGTCCGCTACGTGCAGCGCTTCGCCGACCACATCCAGGTGCCCGTGCGCGAGGGCGTCGCCGTGAACCGCCTGCAGGCCAGCGGCACCGGGTTCCTGCTCTCCACCGATGAGGGCCCCATCGAGGCGGAGCAGGTGGTGATCGCCACCGGCGGCTACCACCGCCCCAAGCGCCACCCCCTCGCCGCCCGGCTGCCGGAGGGGATCCTGCAGATCGATGCCCGCGACTACGACAGCCCCGCCACCCTCCCCCCCGGACCGGTGCTGGTGGTGGGCAGCGGCCAGTCGGGCTGCCAGATCGCCGAAGACCTGCACCTGGCCGGCCGCCGGGTGCACCTGAGCGTCGGCAGCGCCCCCCGCTCCCCCCGCCGCTATCGCGGCCGCGACGTGGTCGACTGGCTCGATCGCATGGGCTACTACGCCATGCCGATCGACCAGCACGCCGATCCCAGGGCGGTGCGGGGCAAGACCAACCACTACCTCACCGGCCGCGACGGCGGCCGGGAGATCGACCTGCGCCGCCGGGCCCTCGAGGGGATGGTGCTGCACGGCCGCCTGGCCGACCTCGGCCACGACCGCATCCAGTTCGCCGCCGATCTGGCCGCCAACCTCGACGGGGCCGATGCCGTGCACAGCCGCATCTGCCGCAGCATCGACGACCACATCGCCAAAGAGGGCCTCGACGCTCCGGAGGAAGCCCCCTACGTCCCCTGCTGGACGCCGCCCCCCGGTGCGCCGGAGCCCCTCGACCTGGCCGCTGAGCCGCTGGCGGCGGTGATCTGGTGCACGGGCTACAGCCCGGATTTCTCCTGGGTGGAGGTGCCCGTGTTCGACGGCGCCGGCCATCCGGTCCACGAGCGGGGTCTCACCCGGGTGCCGGGGTTTTACGTCCTGGGCCTGCCCTGGCTGCACACCTGGGGCTCGGCCCGCTTCTGCGGCGTCGCTGACGACGCCGAATACCTGGCCGAAGCGATCCGCCTGCGGGCCTCGCACCGGGCCGCCAGCCAGGAGCGGCTGGAGTGCACTGCCCTGCTGGGCACCTGAGCCCTCAGGCCACCAGGGCCGACCAGGTGAAGGCCAGGCCGATGCCCATCAGCAGGCCGGCGGCGATGTTGACCGCACCGCTGGAGGCCCTGCGGCGCCAGCGACGGACGGCGGTGAGGGCCACCAGCAGCAGCAGGCTCTGGCTCACCAGCAGACCGACGAGATAAAAGGCGATCGGGGTGGGCTCCCAGCCAAGGACGGCGCCGCTGAGGGCGTAGCCGTGCAGCAGGAAGGCGGGCACCAGCACGGCCGGGGGCAGGCGCCGGGCCAGCACCAGGCCGGTGAGGGCCACCGAGAGGGCCACCAGCGGCTCGATCCAGGGGAAGCCCGGCAGGGCCAGCCCCAGGGCGTTACCCACCAGTCCGCAGCCCAGCAGGGCCAGCACCCAGCGGAAGGGCTGGACGATGCCCACCAGGCCGATGGCCAGCAGGAACAGCAGGTGGTCGGGGCCCAGGATCGGGTGGGCCAGGCCGCTCAGCAGGCCGGACACCACGCCCGGCTTCATGCCGGTGAGATCCATCAGGTGGTGGGCCGAAGCGGGAGCCGCCAACAGCAGCGGCAGGCCGCACACAGCGACCAGGGCGAGGGGCAGGACGCCGCGCCGCTTGGCCAGGGAAGGCAGATTCATGGATGATCTCCGGTCCTCGCCGGCAGGAAAGTTGTCGTGGGGGGTGAGCGTTCTGACTGAGGATGCCGGGGCGGGCCACGGTGTCCATCACAGCTGCGGGACAGCGGCGGACTTGGGTCACCCCGCACCGCCTTTCCTCCTTGCGTCCTCCCCGTGAAGGGGAGGAACCTCCTGCGGCCCATCCTCCCCCCTTACCGGTCAGAAGCTGCGGTCATCGGGCGGCAACGTCACTGGCTGCGGGCACAATGGGTGGACGGTTCCCGGGGTTCACCTCCGGGAGGAAACGAGGAAAGTCCGGTGCACGGCAGGGTTCTCCCTTCCATCATTCCGGCGCTGTCCCGCAGCTGTGATGGGGTCACCCTCAGCCAGAACGCTCGCCGTGAACCGTTCCTTCCATCCCGGCGCGGACCGGGAACCTCGATGACCCACTTCTCCCGTCTGCGCTCCTGGACCCTGCTGGGGGGCGTCGCCGCCCTCGGTTTCGTGCTCGTCGGCCAGCCGGCCCAGGCCCATGGCCTGGCCCACGGCGGCCTCGGCTACGGCTTCCTCCACCCGATCACCGGGGTCGACCACCTGCTGCTGCTCATCGGTGTCGGCGCCGCCGCCTCCTATGTGTCGGCCCAGCTGCTGCTCTGGGGCCTGGCCGGTGCGGTGCTGGGGGGCCTGGCCGGGGCCATGGGCTTCACCATGCCCTTCGCCGAGGTGCTCGCCGCCCTGGCCATCTCGGCGGTGGCGCTGCTGATCCTGAATGCCCATCGCGAGGGCCGCAGCCCCGGTCTGGCCTTCGGCGGCGGTCTGGTGGCCGCGGCGGTGGCCCTGCACGGCGCCCTGCACGGCGGTGAGGCCCCTGTCGATGCCTCGGCCTTCGGCTGGTGGGCCGGTGCCCTGGTGGCCTCGGTGCTGGTCAGCGGTGGCTCCTTCCTGCTGATGCGCCGCCTTCCCCTGGCCTGGACCAACCGGCTGGCCCTGCTGCTGGCCGTGCTCGGCGGCGCCCTGGCCCTCGTTCCCCTGGCGGCTCAGGCCGGCTGAGGCCCACCGAGCAGGGCCGCCGCCAGCGCCAGGGCCCCCTGGCAGGCATCGCCGGCGGCCCCCACCAGCCGGCTTCCCGGCAGGGTCAGGGCCAGGTTGCGGGCGAAGGGGACCCGCAGCTGCTCCAGATGGAGCAGCGCCCCGCCCATCGGGCACACCGCCGGCCCCACCAGATCCAGGCCCCGGGCCACCCCCGCCACCATCGCCGCCAACGCCCCGGCGTTGTGCTCCATCACGACGACGGCCTGGGGGTCGCCCTCCGTCGCCAGCCGGTCGAGCACCGGCGCCAGCCGGGCAAAGCCGGCAGCGCCGAAGCCGTCGGCCACCACCAGCGCCTTGAGCCGCTGGGGAGACCCCGGATCGTCCGGGTCCAGATTCAGGGCCTCCCACAGGGCCCGCCGCAGCGGGGTTTCGGGGAGGCGGCCATCGGCCATCTGCAGGCTCAGGGCCAGGCCGTCCCGGCCGATGTCCATGGCCGAACCGGCCCCATCCAGCAGCCAGCCCCAGCCGGCGCAGCGGTGCTCGCGGCCACTGCCGTTGCGGCCCACGGCGATGGTGCCGGTGCCGCTGATCACCACGATGCCGGCGCCGTCGGCGAACGCCCCGCGCAGGGCGGTGCGCTCGTCGCCGGTGACCGCCACCCGCTCCGGGGCCAGGCCCAGGGCGATGGCGGCCAGCTGGCGCCCCTGCTCCTGCACCGCCGTGCCCTGCTCGATGCCGCTGGCCCCCACGGCCGCCGCCACCAGCGGGGCCGTGCCGGCGGGCTCGCCGGAGTCGACCACATGGGCCCGGGCCCGCGCCAGGCTCTCCCGCAGGGCGGCCCCGAAGCGCTCGGGTCCCTCCGGGGCGGCCAGGTGGCAGACGCCGGGGCCGTCCCCTTCGCCGACCACCGGGCCCACCCCCGGCGCCACGCCTTCGGCCGCCAGCGCCAGGCGGCAGGTGGTGTGGGTCTGACCGGCGTCGAAGCCGGCGATCAGTCGCATGGCGCTGGATCCGCCGCCGAGGCGGCGAGGGTGGCCAGGCTGAACAGACCGATCAGCTGCACCTCCGGGCGGAAGAAGATCGTGTCGGTGAGGCCCTGCACCCCCAGCCCCGCGAACACGGCCACCGCCGCCAGGCAGGGCAGGGCCAGGGGGGCGCTGCTGCGCCACTGGCCCAGGCCCACCTTGACGGCGCTCAGCAGCAGGCCCAGCCCCGCCAGCAGCCCCGGAATGCCGGCCTCCACCAGCAGCTCCAGGGGAATGGAGTAGGCGCTGAGGGCATTGAACTTGGGCTGCTGATACAGCGGATAGATCAGGTTGAAGGCGCTGTTGCCGGGGCCGATGCCGATCCAGGGACGGTCCTGGATCATCGCCAGGGCGGAGGTCCAGACATTGATGCGGAAGTTGTTGGAGCTGTCCTCCCGGCCGGCCACCAGGCTCATCACCCGCACCCGCAGCGGCTCCACCTGGGTGACCAGCAGCACCAGCACCACGGTGGCGCCGGCCAGCAGCAGCAGGGGGAACAGGCGTCGCCACAGCGGCGGCCAGTCGCGGGTCTGGCGCAGCACCAGCAGCAGGCCCAGCAGGCCGAGGGAGGCCACCATGCCCATCCAGGCGCCGCGGCTGTAGGTGAGCACCAGGGTCACCAGGCCCAGCACCAGGCTGGCCAGGGCGAACAGACGCCGGCCCCGTCCCTTCCAGCGCAGCAGGGCCACCACGGCCAGGGGCAGGATCGGCAGCAGGTAGCCCCCCAGCAGGTTGGGGTTGTCCAGGGTGCTGTAGATGCGCACCGTGCCTTCGGCCACGGAGTTGTTGTCCGACCAGCGGGCCAGGGCTCCGGGGGCCTCGTAGAGCTGGCGGATGCCGATCACGCTCGTGATCAGTTCACCGGCCAGCAGGGCACCGACGAGCCGGTCCCACCACACGGGGGCGGAGGCCAGCAGCTGGCGCATCAGGGCGTAGACGCTCAGGTAGCTGAGCAGCTTGAACAGTCCCACCAGGGCGGCCTTCGGCACGGGCGAGAAGCCGGTGGCCACCACGGCGATCGCGATCACCAGCAGCAGCCAGATGTTGATGGCGCCGAGGCGGCCCGGCGGGGTGCGCAGGGCCCAGACGACCCAGAGCAGGGCGGAGGCGGCGATCAGCAGGCTGAGGCCGGAGCGGGTGACCAGGGGCAGCCCGGCCATCAGGGCGCAGAGGATCCAGCCCGCCACCAGGGGCAGGTGGGCGCCGAGTCGGCCGGCGGGCAGGCCGGCCAGCAGCCCCTGCCAGCGCAGCAGCAGGGGCACGGGAGCTGGGGCAGGCACCATCAATCCGCTTCAGCGTCGAGGGGATTATCGGTGCCGCTGGTGGTGGGTTCCAGGTGGGCTTCCAGATCGGCCAGTGGCGGCAGGGGGGCGTTGTTGCGGCGGAAGAGGCTGCGGTGCACCGGCAGGCCCCCCGCCAGCACCTGGCCTTCCCGTTCGGTGGCCACCGGCAGGGGATTCCGCTCGGGGCCGCACTCCTCCGGCCCGGCCAGCTCGAAGGCGCCGCTGGCCTCCACCAGCTGCCGCATCGGGGCGATCAGGGCCTCCACATCGCTCTGCAGGAACAGGGTCCGGCCGGGGGCGAGGGCCGCGGCGATCGCCAGCAGCAGGGCAGGCTGCAGCACCCGCCGCTTGCGGTGGCGCAGCTTGAACCAGGGGTCGGGGAACTGCAGGGTGACCAGCTCCAGCTGCCCGGGGCTCAGCAGCGCCAGCCACTCCGGCAGGTTGACGTTGGCGTTGCCGTAGAGGAAGCGCAGGTTGGTGAGCCCGTCCCTGCGGCGGTCGTCCTCGGCGGCCTCCACCAGGGGCCGGCGGATCTCCAGGCCGAGGTGGTTGCGCTGCGGCGCCTGGGGGGCCATGGCCAGCAGGAAGCGGCCTCGGGCGGAGCCGATATCCAGATGGAGGGGCAGGGAGGGATCGGCGAACAGCTCGACCAGTGGCGGCAGGGGCCGCGCCAGCTGGTGGATCCGGCTGAGGGGATTGACGTGCTGACGCACCATCAGAGCGCTGTGGCGGTGCCCCCGGGCGGGTCGTTGGGCACCAGGAAGCCCCAGCTGGCGGTGTAGCCGTGCAGGTGGGTGGTGCCGCCCACCGGGCCGATCTCACCGTTGCAGAACAGGCCGGCGATCGGCACGGTGCCGAACACCTCGCGGCAGAGGCTCACATCCCCGTCGGCCTCGCCGTAGAGGCCTTCGCCCCGGCCCAGGCAGGCGAACAGGAAGGCGGCCAGGGGCTCGCTGCGGCGCCGGGCCTGGCCGGCCAGCAGCTGGCGGGATTCGTCCCGGGAGGCATCGGCATCGCGGAGCTGGAACTGCACCTTCTGGCCCACCCGCATGCGTTCGCCCACCGCCACCGCCCCGTTGCGGGGGTCGACACCGATCAGGTTGCGCACCAGGAAGGAGCCGGGCGCCTCCGCCACGGGGGTGAGGTCGGCGCTGGGGAGGCTGAAGTCGCTGCGGCCGACGCCGAGGAACAGGGAATGCTTCACCTGCTCCCGCTCGGCCGGGGTGAGGTCGACGAGGATCGACTGCAGGGCGGCCACGGGGCTGTTGCGGGTGCTGCCGCAGCTCACCTCGATCACCACGTTGCGCTGGGCCTGCTCCACCTCCAGCACCGGGCCGATCGGCCGGCAGCCCTGGGCCACCAGGGGATCGAGCCGCCAGGCGCCGCTGATCAGGCAGCCCACCGCCCCGTTGCGGACCGTGTCGGCGGGAGTGTTCGGGGCAGCGGTGCCGCTGTCGAAGAGCAGGGAGCCGTGGGCGGCGCTGTGGGGGCCGGCGATGCCGCCCACCTTGGTGGTGTTGGGATAGGCGTAATCCAGGCCGCTGATCAGGTCGTTGATGGCGGTGCCGGTGGGATCAAGCAGCAGCAGCATCGACTGGCCGCCCTCAAGTTCGCCCCCCACCCGCTCCCGCCAGGGCTCGGCCGGACCATCAAGGTCGGGCAGGGAGGTGGTGTCGATGGCGAAGGGATGGAGGCTGGCGCCCGGAAGCCGCAGCAGGGTGACCGTCAGGGCCGGCTGCTGTTCGATCTCATGGGGCGCGCCCGCCGGATCGGTGCCCACCACACCGCCGCCGACGCAGCCCAGCCAGTGGGCGGCGCTGAGTTTCTGCTGCAGCAGGGGCAGCAGGCGGGGCAGGTCGCTGGCGTAGCTGGCGGAGGCGAACACCAGGGCCAGGTCGGCCTCACCGGCGCCCCGGAGCTGCTCGAACACCTGGTTGACGGCTTCCTGGAGCGAGGGATCCCGGCCGAGGGCGGTACGGCACCAGGGGGCGTCGGGACGACGCTGCAACCAGGGAAAGGAGGGGAGGGAACCCATGGACGGACCCTATCGCCTGGGGGGCACACGGATAATGGCGCCTTACCGAACCGAGCGGACGTGCCGGAACAGCTCTATCGCTCCCTGGTCTGGCTCGACGTGCGGCTGGGAATGCTGTTCGCCGTTGGGCTGCCGCTGGTGCTGCTCGTCTGGGCGGTGCTTCGCAAGGAGCAGGCCCTGGTGCGGCTGATGGGCCTCTACTGGAAGGTGGCCAGCCTGCAGCTGATCGCCCTGCTGCTGCTCACGGGCAACCGTCCCACCGGCTTCCTGCTGCTGGTGCTGGCGCCGCTGCTGGTGGTGGCGGCCCTGTGGTTCTGGGTGGATCTCAACGAGGAGCTGGCCGACATGCCCCCCTGGCGGGCCCTGCCCCTCACCCTGCGCATCTGGCGCTGGAGCCTGACGCTGCTGTCCCTGGGCGGGGCGAGCCTGGCGGTGACGGCCCTGCCCTGCATGGGTGGCGCCGGTGCCGGCCTGAGCCTCTGCCGGGCCTGGCTGGAGGCGCCCCAGGGTCTGCACGGCGTGGTGGCCCGGGTGTTCGCCTTCGTGTTCGGCGGCGAGTGGACGACGGGGGTGGCCGCCTTCGTCGGCTATGCGGCCCTGGTGGCCTATGTGGTGGGTCTGCTGCAGTGGCTGGTGGTGCGCCTGCCGCGCCTGGGCCGGGTGGCCGGCGAGTTCTGAGCTGTTCTTCGGTGCTGTCCCCCATGACCGACACCACGCCCGACGCCGCCTCCCCCTCCGTTGCGGCCCTGCTGGCGGCGCTGGAAGTCATCAGCCGCGAGCGCCCCGACCGGGTGCTGCGCCTGGTGGGCACCCTGCCGCTGCCGGAGCCGGATCCCGCCGGAGCGGGGGAGGAGCCCTTCGAGCTGCTGATCTTCCGCGGCTTCTCCAGCAGCGTCACCCACCCCACCGCCTTCGACCCCGACCAGCCGGCCCTGCCGGCGTCGGCCCGCATCGCGGCGGCCGAACTGCTGGCCGGCCCCCTCAACCCCAGCGACGAGCGGCTCCTGGCGGGCCCGCTGCCGGCGGCGACCTATCTGGATGCGGGGGCCTGGGAAGGAACGGCAGGGGGCTGATTCGGCGACCTGCCCGGTGGCGGCGAGGAGGCCATCATGGATTGGTCGCCAACTGCCGTTGGCGGATCAAGAGACAACGAGGACATCCCGGCCATGCCGTGTCTCCCTTCTCATGGCCGCGTTGATTGCAACCTGTGCTTTGAAGGCAAGCCAGTCGTTTTCGACAAGACGCAACGTACCCAGGGTGATTGGCGCATCACAAACAACCCACTTGCCTGGGGAAGCACCACTCCTGAAATCGTGGTCCTTGGCTTCTCAAAGGGACCGCGCCAAGCGGGTTCCCTGGCCAGCACACCGCACGACGCGATTGCCTTCAAGGCGAGTCGTGGAAACGTAGCCAAAATTCTCGCCCATCTCGGTCTGCTGCCAGGGGTGCCGATGGAGAGGGGTGGTCGGGCCGTGGATGAACTGATTTCAGACCCATCAGGCCGCTTCCATTTTGGCTCCCTGGTGCGCTGCACGGTCGAGCGTTTCGACAGGAAGTCGGCCTGTTGGAAGGGATCTGGCGGTGGCATGCTTGATCAGTTTGTGGCCCTGCCGTTTGGACACGCCGTGGCCACCAGTTGTGCCACCCGCTTCCTCGGCTCCCTCCCCGAGGCGACGAAGCTCATCGTCATGTTTGGCTTGGGCACTGGCCTCAACTATGTCGACGCAGCCATGAAGATCTTCGGGTTTGCCCGGCCCGGAGAGTGGCGAAAATTGAATGATGTGAGTTATACGGATGGGAGGGTCGTTGTGGTTCATGTCGAGCACTTCGCCTCCCAAGGCTCTTTGATCCCTGACTGGCTTGGACTGACCAACAAGCCCCGCGCGCGCCTTGGGCGCCTAGCTCAGGAGTCCGTTCTGGCCGCCCTAGGGCAAGAGACGGGCATCCTTTGAGCAGCGGCACAAAATGCATTGGGTATCAACTCCCTCTTGAACTTGAAGCGTTACTGATGATCCCGCATTTCCGACTGGCCCGCCCCGTGACGGATCTGCACCGCACGGAGGTGCTGTACGGTGAGGGTCTGGGGCTCACGCGTCTCGACCACTTCGACAACCACGACGGCTTTGACGGGGTGATGCTGGGAGAGCCGGGCGGAACGTATCACTTTGAATTCACTTACTGCCGTACCCATCCCGTCGCTCCATCACCCACACCGGAAGACTTGCTGGTGTTCTTTATTCCAGATCGGCAGGACTGGCTGAGGCGCTGTGAAGCAATGCAGGCGGCCGGTTTCATGGCCGTGGCCTCCCTGAATCCCTACTGGGACAAGGATGGGCGCACCTTTGAAGATCACGACGGCTATCGGATCGTGCTGCAGGGCGCACCCTGGGATGGGGGAGCGGCGGCAACGGCGGCGATGTAGGGCTCCTGGCGGGCCTCGGTAGAGTCGCCGCCAGTGAGCCCACGACGCGTTTGTTCCTGCCAGCCCTTCGATTCGTGCTTCCCCTGGGCGGTCTGGCGCTGGCCCTGGCCCTTCCTTCGGCGGCCCGGGCCGGCAGCTGTGAAGACAGCTTCGCGCAGAAGGGGAACCCCCTGTCCGGAACGCGGTTCAGCGCCGAAGTCACGGTCGATGCGTTGACCGTGCCGGTGGCGATTCGCCAGCTGCGCGGCATCGCGGCCACCCGCGGCTACGACATCCTCAGCGAAGAGGCGGACGACGGCAGCATGCTGCTCGAGCAGCCCCGATCGGGCGCCGCCCGGCCGTTCCCGATCATCGCCACCGCCCAGGCGGAGCAGGCCGCCGCCCGGGTGAAGCTGGAGGCGAAGTTGCCGGCGGGGATGCTGGCGGGGGCCGGTGGGGCGCGCACCGAACTCTGCGCCATGTTGAACGCCGTCAAAGGTGGCGCTGAAGGCATCGCGGCGGCGGAGCGGAGCGCCGGGGCGGTGTCATCGGCGGCGCCGGTGGTCATTGATGCCCTGGTGCTGTCCCAGCAGATTTCCCAGGAAGCCGACACCAACGCCGCCTCGATTCCCTCCCGCTACCAGGGCAAGACCTTCACGATCAAGGGTCGGGTGGCCCACGTCGCCAAGGATGGCGGTGCCTATCGCATCGCCTACGACATTCCCAATTCCACGAACGATCTGGCCATCAGGTTCGGCAAGTTCCGCTTCCTCACCCAGATCAGCTGCCTGGCCGCCAAGGGCCAGGGCGCCTATGCCCTCTCGTTGCGGACCGGCCAGGGCATCCAGCTGACGGGTCAGTACAAGGACTACGACCCGGCCCGGCACGTCATGTGGTTCGAGGGTTGCCGGCCGGTCGATTGAGGCCGTGACAACGGCATGAAGATCCTGTTCTCCATGCATGGCGAGGCGGGCCATCACCTGGGGACGTTCCGGCTGGCCAGGGCCCTGGTGTCCCAGGGCCACCGGGTGACCTATCTCGGGCTTCCCCGGGTGAGGCCACTGGTGGAGGACCAGGGCTTCGCGTTCATCGAATTCGCGGGCGATCTCTTTGCCACGCCCGGCGACGGGCAGGAGTCCCCGGCGGCGGACGCCCTGTTTCGCCGCTACACCACCGCCATCGTCGACGGCACTCTCGATGGCTGCCTGCTCTCGGCCCGGCCGGACCTGCTGCTGTGTGATTCGTTCCTCTGGTACGTGGCCCTGCGGGCCCTGCGGCTGGGCATCCCGACCATCCAGATCTCCACCTCGCTGTTCCTCTTCGACAACGCCCGCATCCCCCCGGCGGTGACCTCCCTCAGGCCGGGCCGGGGCTTGCTCTCGGCCCTGCGGATCACCCTGGCCTGGAAGCTGATGCATCTGCGGTATCTGGTCACCAAGCGCCTGGCGTCCCGGCTCGTCGGTGCCTACCGGGCCCCGCTGCGGATGCACCACCTCACCGACACCTTTCTGTGGGTGGCCCGGCAGTCCGGCGTCCGCCTGCGGCGCAACGTCACCTATCTCCAGGATGAGATCGGCCCGCACCTGATCCTGCCCGAGCTGGTGCTGTGTCCGGCCGCCTTCCAGCTGCCGGGCCCGCGGGCGAAGCAGCGGCACCATTGCGGCGATTTCATTGATTTTCAGCGCCAGGAGCCGGCGCTGCCGTTCGATCCCTCCGGCCGGACGATCGTCCTCTGCTCGCTGGGTACGAGCGCGGGGGCCTACCGGCAGGCCCGGCGGTTCTTTGCGGCCGTGGCCGAAGCCAGCGCCCTGGCTCCGGAGTGGTTCTTCGTGCTCCACATCAGCGATCCAGCCCTGATCGGCGCGTTCGCTTCTTCCGCCAATCTGCTGGTGGTGCCCTGGATTTCCCAGCTCACGCTGCTGCGCCATGCGGCCGTCATGGTTCACCATGGCGGGCTCAATTCGATCATGGAATGTGTACAGAACGACGTTCCCATGGTGATCCTTCCCTGCGCCAGGGATCAGCCGGGCAATGCCGTCCGGGCGGCCCATCATCAGCTGGCCCTCACGGCGGATGTCCGATCGATCACGGCCGGCCGGCTGCGCCAGCTGATCGGCGACGCCCTGGCTGATCCGGGATTGAAGCGGGGCCTCAGGCGCATGAAGGATCAGATCGAACGGGAGCGTGGACTGCAGCAGGCGGTGGCCTTCATTGAAGGCTTCACGGCCGACTTCGCGGCCGGCGGCGACATCGACGAGCCATAAATGATTCTCTCGCATCTTTATGTCGTGCTAGCTTCAATATGGCCCTGCATGCCCAATGTAAGGGTCACTCCCTGTGTGTCTTAACCACAGCCGTTGTCATGTCACTGGAGGATGTCGAGCAGATCAGGGCGATCCCCTTCAGCGCCTTTCCCCATGGGGGGTCACCATCCATCGTTCCGTCCTCCAGTGTGATGCTGCCGACGATGAACTCCCGCTCGGGCCAACTGGAGAATGAAGGCGTCACCGAGGACTTCGTGGCCCCGTCCCATCCCCGGTTCCGACCTCTGCAAGACCTGCATCCACGTCATCACGCTGCCCGCGAACATTCCGGCCTTCGCGTACGACAAGGCAGCGGAGTGAGGCCAGCGTCGTCGTGAGCGATTCCAGCGTTGCCCTGCCGTCGTCCCTGCCCTACGGGGCCCTCATCGACTCCGTTCTGGCGGCCCATCCCGAGCGCCCCGCCCTGGCCGAACGCGCCTATGTCATAGCGGCCGACCCCGCCACGGGAGCCACCCACCGCCAGATCCTGGCTGAGTTCCGCCCCATCACCTACCGAACCCTGCGGGATCGGGTCCGCTGCCTGGCCGCGGCCTGGCACAGCGACCCCGCTGGCGTCATCCGGCACGGGAAGCGGGTCGCGATCATCGGCTTCGCCAGCATCGACTACGCCGTCATCGACCTGGCCCTGGCCTACACCGGGGCCGTGCCGATGCCCCTGTCGGGGCACCATTCGGCCGCCGAGTTTGACGCGATCCTGGAGCGGACCACCCCAGCGGCGCTGGCCGTCTCCATCGCCCAGCTGCCCGCGATGGTGGATCTGGTGCGGCGCCACGCCTGCATCCGCCAGCTGATCGTCTTCGACGCCGACACCCGGATCACGGCCGAGCGCACCCTCGTGGAGGAGGCCGAGGGAACGCTGCGGGCGGCGGGGTCGACGGTTCCCCTGGTGCTCCTGCCGGATCTCATCGTCCGCGGCCAGGGCGACGACGTCGAGGTCCCTCCCCCGGCCGCCGTCGACCCGGAGGCGATGGCCCTGCTGATCCACACCTCGGGCAGCACCGGTCAGCCGAAGGGGGCCTGCATCTCCGCCGCGGCCCTGATCAACACCTGGCACCAGGTCACCGGTCCGGACCCGAAGGTGGCGGTGGTGCTCGCTCCCTTCCACCACATGATGGGCAGGGATTCGATGGTCACCGCCCTCAATTCCGGTGGCCTGGCCTGCTTCACCCTGAAGCCGGATCTCTCCACCGTCTTCGAGGACATCCGCCTGGCCCGACCCACGGGACTGGTGCTGTTTCCGCGCCTCTGTGAGTGGATCGACCAGCACCTGCGAACGACCACGTCCGACGACCTGCGGTTCTTCCTGGGCGACCGGCTGCAGTCGATCGTCGTGGCCTCGGCGCCGATCGCGCCCCGCATCCGGGCCCTGATGGAGGACACCTTCGGGGTGCCGGTGCATGAGGGCTACAGCAGCACCGAGACGGCCAGCGGGGGCCTGGCCATGAACGGCCGGCTCAACCGGCCCAACGTCATCGCTTACCGGCTGCGGGATGTGCCGGAGTCGGGCTACTTCCTCAGCGACCGCCCCTACCCAAGGGGCGAGTTGTGCGTGAAGACGCGGTTCGGCATCCGGGGGTACTTCAGGAACCCGGAGGCGACGGCGGCCCTGTTCGATGCCGACGGCTTCTGCTGCACCGGGGATGTGGTCGAGGAGCGCGGGCCCGGCCAGATCGCCCTCATCGACCGCCGCCGGAACGTCATCAAGCTGTCGCAGGGGGAGTACGTCGCCGTCGGCGTGCTGGAGCAGCTGTTCGCCGATGGCTGTGCCTCGGTGGCCCAGATCCATGTCCATGGCGAGAGCAGCCGTTCCTACCTGCTGGCGGTCGTCGTGCCGGACCCTGAGGCCCTGGCGCGGCGGCCCCGGCCCCCGGCCGATGACGTCGAGCTGATCGCCCTGTTGCGTGAGGAGATCGTGCAGCTGGCCGGCGAGAAGGGCCTGAAGAGCTTCGAAATTCCCCGGGATCTCCTGCTGGCGGACGAACCCTTCTCCCATGCCAATGGCCTGCTGTCCTCCCTGGGCAAGCCGCTCCGGCCCGCCATCCGCCAGCGGTATGCGGCGGCCCTGGCCGCCCTTTATGACAGCCACGACCGTCTCGGTGATGCGGCCCTGGCCTCCCTCCGCCGGCCCGGCGCCGCGCTGGGCCTCGAGGAGCGGCTGCGGCTGCTGCTGGCCAGCACCCTCGGCGTCCACGACCAGGCCTCCCTGCAGGATCGCTGCTTCCGCGACCTGGGCGGCGACTCCCTGGCGGCCGTTCAGCTTTCGGTGCGGATCGAGGCGGAGTTCGGCGTCGCCATCGAGGCCAGCCAGATCCTCGGGCCCGACGGCACGATCGCGGCCTGGGCGCGGATTCTCCGGGCCGACGGCTCCGGCCCGGCCCGGGAGCCGGCCGCCGACGTGCTCGCCGCCGACGACTTCCGGGTGGAGGCCTTCATCGACACGGCCACGCTGCGGGCGGCGGCGCAACTGCCACCGGCTTCAGGGCCGGCCCGGTCGGTGCTGCTCACCGGGGCGAACGGGTTTCTGGGCGGCCGCGTCGCCCTGGCCTGGCTGGAGCGCCTGGCCACCAGCGGCGGCCGGCTGGTGTGTCTGGTCCGGCCCAGCCGCACCCAGTCGGCCCGGGAGCGCCTCGATGCCCGCTTCGCCCACCTCGAGCCGGCCACCGCGGCGCGCTGGCGCACCCTGGCGGAGCAGCACCTGGAGGTGGTGGCCGGCGACATCGGCGAGCCGCGGCTGGGGCTGGACGCCGCCACCTACGACCGGCTGGCCCACAGCCTCGAGGCCATCGTCCACTGCGCCGCCCTGGTGAATCACCGGCTGGACTACCGCCACCTCAGCCGACCCAATGTCATCGGCACCGCCGAGATCGTGCGGCTGGCGCTGACGCACCGGCGCAAGTCGATCGTCATGGTCTCCACCATCGGCGTGGCCCCGCTGAAGGAACGGGTCCGTCTCGATGGCTCCTATGCCAACGGCTACTTCGCCAGCAAGTGGGCCTGTGAGCAACTGCTGGGTTCCACCCACGCCACCACGGGCCTGCCGATCCGCATCCTGCGATCGGGGCTGGTGCTGCCCGATCGGCACCTGGCCGGGGAACGCAACCCGGAGGACATTCTCTCGCGGCTGATCCACAGCCTCCTGCTCACGGGCCTGGCCCCCCCCGCCTTCAGCGTCACCGATGCAACCGGCCAGGAGGCGGGCTTCCGGGCCAGCGGCCTGCCGGTGGATCAGCTGGCGCAGGCGATCGTGGCCCTCGGGGATGGCGCGCCCGAGGGCTTCCACCGGTTCACCCTCGGTGGTCCCGCCGACGGCGCCTTTCCGCTGGAGGCCCTGGTGGAGCGGATCGAGGCGGCGGGCTTCCCCCTGGAGCGGACGGCCAGCTACGGGGAGTGGCTGGAGCGGATCGAGCCGGCCCTGCGGCGGCTGCCCGCGGCCCAGCGAGCGCTGTCGCTGCTGGATGTGCTGGAGGCGTACCGGCCCGCCCCGGTCCGGGATGTGGAGCAGGGGGCCGAGGCGTTCGCCCGCTTCCCGGCGGCCTACCTAGGCAAGGTCTGCGCCGACGCCGTCGCGGCCGCCGGCGTCGCTGCCGCCTGAGTCAGGGCCCCGCCGGGACCACCGTCAGCGCAGGGCGGCGGGAGGTTGTCCCGCCAGCCAGTGCTGCTCGATGGCCTCGAGGCTCCGGCCCCGGGTCTCCGGCATCGCGAAGGCCCAGAAGGGCAGCGCCAGGGCGGCGATGCCGGCATTGACGAAGAACACCACCGCCAGTCCCAGGGCATCGGCCAGCATCGGGAACAGGAAGGACGCCGCCATGCCGCAGAGGAGCTGGAAGGCGATCACGAAGCCGATGGCCCGATCCCTCACCGCCTGGGGATAGATCTCCGACACCACCATGCCGCAGACGGAGGCCAGGCCCAGGGAAAAGGAGCAAACGAAGAGGATGAGACAGATCAGGACGAGATATTGAACGGCAGGGGTGCCCTGGGGCAGCAGGGCGAAGATCAGCCCGAAGCCGATCGAGCTGGTGAGGATGCCGAGGATGCCGATCAGGAACTGGGTGCGGCGCCCCAGCCGATCGACCAGCAGGAAGGAGAGGGAGGACATGGCCAGGCCGAAGCCACCGACCCCGATCGTGGTCAGCAGGCTGGCGGTGGTGGGATCGCTCACGCCGCAGGCCTGAAAGATCGTCGGGCTGTAATAGGTGACGATGATGATGCCCGTGCATTCCTGGAAGAACACCAGGGCCAGGCCGATCAGCAGGGGAGGCCGGATGGTTTTCGAGAACAGGGGCATCGCCCCCGGGCCCGCCGGGGTGTGCTCGAGGCTGGCCCTGAGCTGCTCCACCTCCTCCCTGGGGTTGTCGACGCAGAGCCTCTGCAGCATCCGCTCCGCCGTGCTGAAGCGGGACTGGGTCATCAGCCAGCGCGGCGATTCCGGCAGGAACAGGGCGCCGATCCCCAGCAACAGCGCCGGCACGGAACCCAGGTAGAGCATCGCCCGCCATCCCTCGGGCACGGCCATCAGCAGGGTGCTGGTCCCGTAGGCGGTGAGGGAGCCAATGCCCACCGCCAGATTCTGAATGTTGTTCAGCCGGCCCCGGATCGGGGCCGGGGCGATTTCGGTGATGTAGAGCGGCACGATGCTGGCGGTCACCCCGGTGGCCAGGCCGGTGACGAGGCGACCGAGCACCAGGATCTGCACCGAGTCGGCGAGGCCAGAGACGGCGGTGCCGACGATGAGCACCACGGTCGTCGTCATCAGCATGTAGCGCCGGCCGAAGGCCCCCGCCAGATGGCCGCTGATGAACGATCCCAGGATCGCCCCCACCAGCACCGAGCTCACCACCAGCCCGCTGCTGAAGGGGGTGAGGGCGAACGCCGTGCGGATCTGCAGCAGGGCCCCGGCGATGATCGTCAGGTTGTAGCCGAAGAAGATGCCGCCGATGGTCACCACCGTGGTGGCCAGGGTGGCGGCGATCTCATTGCGCTCATCGGCCGTCCCTGAGCGGTGCCAGGTGCGGCGGATCTGGGAGAAACGCAGCCGTCGGGTCTCCGGGTAGAGGAAGAAGCACAGCGGCAGCGCCACCAGGGCCGTGGCCAGCGACACCCCGTAGACCGCCAGGGTGTCGGCCGGGGAGTCGACCGACAGGGCGGCGATCACCATGACGGCATTGATCAGCCAGTTGACGGTGATCGGAATGCTCATCGAGAGACCCCGCACCGGCAACGGGTACATCTCGGCCACGAACAGCCAGGGCAGGGGCCCCAGGCCGATGGCGAAGAAGAACACGTAACCGAGGATCAGGAAGGGGCTGACGGCCACCGCCAGCGGCGGGAACAGGGAGGTGGTGGCGTCGAGAATCAACCCCGCCAGGCAGAGGGCCAGGCCCGCCAGGCCCGCCAGCAGCAGGGGCCGGCGGCCGATGCGATCGACGAGCAGCACGAACAGCAGGGTGCTGAACAGATTCACCAGGCCGACCACGATCACCGGATCCCAGCCCAGAACGAAGCCCTGGAACAGGGAGCCGTCGCCCGCCAGCTGCAGCACGAAGTTGATGCCGCTCAACTGCTGAATGGCGAATAGCAGGATGCCGATCCCCAGCAGTTTTCGGTTCGAGGGCTCCAGCAACGCCACCCACACATTCGGATGGTTGCCCGTCAGGCTCTCCTCGATCGCGGCCACCTCCGGCTCCACGTTGGGGCCGTGGATCAGCTTCAGCACCGCGCGGGCGGCATCCCCATCCCCCTGCTTGATCAGCCAGGCGGGGGAATCCGGCAGGATGATCGCCCCGATGCTGACGACCACGGCAAGGATGCCGCTGATCGTGTACAGCTGGGAAATGTCCTGGCCGTCCACCAGCCTCGTCTCGATGACGAAGGCGAGCACGATCCCCAGGGTGATGCTCAGCTGGTTGAGGGACACCAGGGCGCCCCGGTGCCTGGCCGGGGAGATCTCGGCGATGTAGAGCGGGATCGCCAGGGAGGTGACCCCGACGATGATCCCGAGGAAGAAGCGGGCCACCACCAGCTCCTCGAAGCGCTCGGAGATGGCGCAGGCAAAGCCGAAGAAGGCGTAGCAGGCCGCACTGGTGGTGATCACATCGCGGCGGCTCAGGCCATCCCCGAAGCGGCCCATGAACACGGCCCCGAGGATGGCGCCGAGGAAGAAGGCGCCGCTCAGCAGCACCTGGGAGCCGAGGGTCAACGACCAGTCGCTGGCGGCCGTCGCGGCCACCAGCCCGAGGGTCGTGGCGTTGAAGCCGAAGAGCAGGCCCCCCAGGGAGGCCAGCAGCGCGAAGATCCAGACCCTGGGTATCACCGCTCAGCCGACCGGGACGGCGGCGGCGGCGGGCCGGCCGACGCGACCGGTCTGGGGGTTGTGGCGGGCGGTCTCCAGCAGGGCCAGGCGGCTGTCGAAGAGGGTGTCGGGGTCCACCTGCTTGCCCTCGCCGCAGACGCAGTTGAGGCTCATCGCCTGGAGATCGCGGTGCTCGCGCAGCAGGCGCAGGTTGCCGTACTCCTCCTTCTGGTGGCAGGTCTCGGCGTACTGGCAGGGGGCATAGACCTCCTCCCGCAGGGCCGGAACGAAGCCGGGATCCAGCACGGAGCCCAGCCGGCCCGTGCGGGTGTCGGCGTAGCTGGTGCAGGGGAAGACATCGCCCCAGTTGTCGACGATCAGGTAGTCGTGGCCGGCGGAACAGAGACGCCCTTTCCCCCCGTAGAGGCCCACCAGCAGGGCGGCCAGGAAGCGGATCTCCCGGCCCAGGGGTCCGCTGTCGGCCATGGTGCGGAACACCTCCAGGCCGGGTTCACCGGCCGCCAGCAACTCCTCGATCGGGTCCCTGCTGAGGAAATGGCGGGCCCGCTTGTCCACATCGACGGCGTCGCTCATCGCCTCGGTGGGGGGCACATCGAAGCCGGGGAATTTCAGATCCGCGGAGGTGGGGATCGCCCGCTCGGCGCAGCGCGAGAGGGCGTCGCGGATGACCGCCACGTTGTCGGTCGCGAGCAGGGTGTTCACCACCACGTCGAAGCCCAGGTCGGCGGCCATGGTGACGTTGCCGAGGAAGTCGTCGAGGGCGATCTCGGTGTGATGGAAGGTGCAGAAGAGTTTGAGCCTGGAGGGCTCGATGAGGCCGGCCAGTTCCGGCAGCCGCTTCTTGAACAGGGAGGCGTTGGTCTGCACCTCCACGAAGGCCACGTTGGGCTGGGCCGTGAGCCAGATCAGATCCTCGATCACGTCGGCGTTGAGGAAGGGCTCCCCGTGCACGTCGTAGCGAACGCCGATGCGATAGGGCAGGGAGGCGGCCCATTCGATGGCCGTGCGCGCCATGCCCCGGCCCTGCTCGGTCCCCCACATGTTGCGTTTGGTGCCCCGGCTGTAGTCGATGCCGCTCACCTGGCTCTGCCCCGCCGCCGCCACGCAGTAGTTGCAGCTGAAGTTGCACTTCAGCATCCGCACGGAGATGCGGATCTTGAGGAATTTGTCGCCGTCCAGGGGAAAGGGATTGGCCATGCGGGGGAAGAAAAGGCTGTGCGGGGGACCGTCAATCGGCGGGCTTGTCAATCGGCGAACTTGACGACGATCTTGCAGTCGCCGTCAGCGAGGTCGTCCGGGTGCTCGAGCACGGATCGCAGCCGCTCCAGCCCCTCGATGGTGCTGCTGACGATCCGATCCAGGGGCAGGACCCCGGAGAGGCACAGGTCGATCAGCCGCTCGTAGACCCCGCCGAGGTGGCCGCGCAGCCCCATGACGCTGATGGCGTTGGTGATCATGTGGTCGACCGCCCCGATCCGCAGCGGTTGTCCGCCCCTGCCCAGCAGGGCCACCCGGCCGCCCGGGGCGATCTGGCGGAACACGGCATCGACGTTGGCCAGTGCACCGGAGGCTTCCACCACCACGTCCCAGCCGCCGTCAGGCATCTCCAGCGACTCCGCCGATGCCGCCACCTGGTCGGCCCAGGCCGCGGCGAAGTCCCGGCGGTAGGCGGAGGGCTCGACCACGGCCACCAATGCGGCGCCGTGGAGCCGGCGCGCCATCATGGCGACCAGCAACCCGATCGGTCCGGCCCCAAACACCAGCACCCGCTCGCCCGGTGCCACCTGGGTCTTCCGGCAGGCCAGCAGGGCCACTCCGGCCGGCTCCAGACAGGCGGCCATCTGCAGGCCCCGCTCGCTCTCGGCCAGCCGGCCGATGGCCACGGCCGATCGGGCGGGCACATCGGCGATCGCGGCGAACAGCCCGTCCTTCTCCATGCCCAGGAGCCGGGCGTCCAGGCACTGGTTGAAGGCGCCGGAGCGGCAGCACCGGCAGGCCCCGCAGCTGAGCACGGATTCCGGCGCCACGATGTCGCCCACCCGGAAGCGGGTGACGTCGGATCCGGTGGCGATCACCCGGCCGATTCCCTCATGGCCCAGCACCCGGCCCTGCTGGGGAATCGAGGCGGGGGCGGAACTGCGGACGAACCCCAGCGGATCCCGCTGGGTCATGTGGAGGTCGGTGCCGCAGATGCCGACCCGCAGCATCTGCAACCGCAACGACCCGGGATGGAGGGGCTCTAGCCGCCGTTCTTCCAGGGCGATCCGGGGATCCCTGTAGCGCCGGTTGGTCTGCCGTGGTTCGGCGCCGTTGCCGGTCTCGGTGGCGTGGAGCACCAGGCTGCAGGTGGTGGTGGCGCCGGCGTTCATGCTTTCCATCCGGCGTCCAGCACTCGCCGATGGTCGTTGGAGTGCCGGCCGCTGTCAACAGGGCGACCGTGGGCGGCAGACAAACCCAGTGGGGCCGGCCATCATGACGGGGCCGGCAAGTGATCCATGGCCGCCAGGGACCCGATCCGGGACTTCTTCTCCTTCCTCCTGGGGGGCGTGCTCTTCACCATGGGCGCGTTCCTGTTCTTCAACCAGGTGATGGTGAGCTCCGTGGCCTTGGGCATGGGCTTCCGCTTCGGCCGGCGGGCTGCGGGTGGCTGGGGTGGCGCCGGTGCGGCCTGGGGCGGCGGCTGGGGTGGCGGTTTCGGCTTCTCCCAGGGCCTGGGTGGCGGTTTCGGCCTGCTGCTGATCCCGCTCACGATCGGGGTGTGCCTGCTGTTCGCCCTGCGCAACCAGCGCTGGGGCTGGTTTCTTGTGCTGGCGTCGGCGGCGGCCCTGGCGGTGGGGATCCTGCAGACCCTGATCATGAGCTTCCAGCCCACCTCGCTCTGGAACGTGCTGACGATGTTCGCCCTGATCGGCAGCGGCGGTGGGCTGATGTTCCGTTCACTGATGGCCTACGACGATGGCAAGGACCGGCAAGAGCGAGCGGACCGGGGCGAGCCCGAAGACCGTTGAGGACCTGATCGTCGAGATGGAGCCGGTGCCCCCCGGGGGACGGCCTCCGAAGCCACCGGCCCTGCCCCCGGCCTCAGGACCCTCCCGGTTTCCGCCCCTCCAGCGGCTGCTGGCCTTGGGGCTGGTGCTGGTGGGCTTCGGTGCCGGCTGGATGGCGGCCGGCGTGCGGGCGTCCCTGGCGGAGAAGCCCGCCGCCGGCGGGCGGGGCGAGAGCCGCCAGGACCTGCTCGCCGATGGCTGGGTGGAATCGGATCAGGGGGTGTTCACCCGCCGCTGCCAGGGGATCTGCCGCAAGCCCCGCCTCTATGGCGGCGGCATCATCGACGTGATGGAAGTGGCCTGCCTGGAGCGTCCCTGCGGGCAGATCCAGGCCAAGTTCGATGTGGTCGACGGCATGGGCCAGGTGCTCGGGGAGGTGGCCATCGACCGACCCGGACGGCAGGGGGAGCGCCTGCAGCTGCTGATCGAATCAGATAAGCCGCAGGCCCGGAGCTTCGTGCTCCAGTCGTTCGCGGCCCGCGCCAGGGTGGAGTGACGCTCGTTTGGGGTTCACCGCCTTGAAGACACTCCCCTTCCAAGACGGCGCGGCCATGCCGATGCTCGGCCTGGGCACCTGGAACGCCCCTGCGGGCGAGGTGGGCGCGGCGGTGACGGCGGCGCTGCAGCTGGGCTACCGCCACATCGACTGCGCCGCCATCTATGGCAATGAGGCCGAGATCGGCGAGGCGATCGCCGCCGCGATCCGCTCGGGCCTGGTGCGGCGCGACGACCTCTGGATCACCTCCAAGCTCTGGAACAACGCCCATGCCCCCGAGGACGTGGCCCCGGCCCTGGAGCGCACCCTGGCCGATCTGCAGCTCGAGCACCTCGATCTGTATCTGATCCACTGGCCCGTGGCCTTCCGGCCGGGCGTGGTGATGCCCGAGAGCGCCGAGGATTTGGTGTCTCTGGAGACCCTGCCGATCGCGGCCACCTGGGCGGCGATGGAAGCGGCCGTGGAGCGGGGCCTGTGTCGCCACATCGGCGTCAGCAACTTCGGCATGGCCACCCTCTACGGCTTGCTGGGGCAGGCGCGGATCCGGCCGGCCATGAACCAGGTGGAGCTGCATCCCTATCTGCAGCAGAGCCAGCTGTTCACCTTCTGCGAGGCCCACGGCGTGCACCTCACGGGCTATTCGCCCCTGGGCACCCCGGGCCTGCGCCCCGAGATGGGGCCCCCCGGCCAGCCGGTGCTGCTTGAGGACCCCACCATCACAGCGATCGCCACCCGTCGGGGCCTCACGCCGGCCCAGGTGGTGCTGGGCTGGGCCCTGCAGCGCGGCACGGCGGTGATTCCCAAGTCGGTGTCGCCGAAGCGCCTGGCCGAGAACCTCGCCGCCGCCGAGGCCGAGCTGGCCCCCGAGGACATGGAGGCGATCGCCGGGCTCGACCGCCACCATCGCTTCATCGACGGCTCCTTCTGGGTGAAGGAGGGCGGCCCCTACACACTGGAGTCGCTCTGGGCCTGATCAGGCTGGTGAGCCGTCCCCGGCCAGCCGCCGACGCAGGTAGGCGATGGCCAGCTCGCCGGCTTCGGCCACCAGCCGGTCGCGGCGGTCCTGCTCCTGGGTGGCCGCGAGCCACAGGAGATGGCCGACGGTCTTGACCAGCACGTAGGCGATCAGGTGGGCGTCGTCCTCGCGGAGGTCGGTGCCCTCGCCAGCGGCCCGCTCCACCAGCAGGCCGCTCCAGTCGTTGATCAGCCGCACGTCGGCCTCCTCCTCGATGGCCAGCAGCTCGGGGGTGGCGCTCTGCACATCCAGGAAGATGGCCGGATAGCCGGGGTGGTCGCGGAAGAAGCGATCGGTGAGGGCCACGGCGGCGGTGATCGAGGCCTCCAGGGAGAGGCAGCGGCCGTCCCCCCGGTCGAAGAAGGCCGTGAGCAGCTCGTGCAGCTGCTCGGCGTAGAGCTGGGCCAGGCTGCGCAGGATCGCCCCCTTGTCGGGGAAGAACTGGTAAAGGGAGCCGATCGGCACCCCGGCTTTGGCGGCGATGGCGTTGGTGGTGGTGCTGCCGACGCCGCCGGCCACGAACAGCTCCTCGGCCGCCGCCAGGATCCGCCGCACCCGTTCCTGGCTGCGGGCCTGGCGGGGCTGGCGGCGCAGGGGCGAGGGCTCGCTGGCGGTGGCGGTGGCGTCGGCCATGGCGGGAAGCGGCAGACCGGGAAAACCTGAGCGATCCTCGCATCCCATTGACAAAGGCGAGGGATGCTCATAATTTCCTGGACGTGAGGACTGCTCACGTTCTTTCGCGTTCATCCCGATGACCACCACCGTTTTCCGCCCCAATCCCGCCCCCACCGCGGCGTCGTTCGAGGCCCAGGAGCTGCCGCCCCAGCTGTTCCGCGTCCTCGGCACCTTCGTGGCCATGAGCGGTGGCGACACCGACCTCGAGCTGGTGGGGGCCCTGGCCGACGCCCTGCTGGAGACGCCCTCCTATGCCCTGATGGCCGAGCAGCTGCGCCGCGATCCGGCCTGCGCCGAGTTGATCGAGGCGCGCTGGATCCCACCGGCCCACAACCTGGAGCAGCTGGCCGCCCTGCCCGAGGGCAGCCTCGGCCACGCCTACGCGGCGTCGCTGGCGCGGCTGGGCTACGACCCCAACCTTCACGCCGGCATGGAGCCCGCCACCGACGCGGCCTATGTGGAGCTGCGGCTCAGCCAGACCCACGACCTCTGGCACGTGGTCACCGGCTTCGACACCACGGTGACGGGCGAGATCGGCCTGCAGGCCTTCCATCTCACCCAGTTCCCCTACCCGCTGGGGGCCGTGCTCACGGCCCAGGCCCTGGTGTCGGCCACCCTCGGGGCCCCCGAGCTGCTGCCGGAGCTGGTGGAGACGATCCGCACCGGGCTGCAGATGGGCCTGGAGGCCAGGCCCCTGTTCGCCCAGCGCTGGGAGGAGGGCTGGGAGCGGCCGCTGGCGGAGTGGCGCGAGGCGCTGCAGCTGCGGCCGTTCAACGAGCGGGTGGGGCAGCTGTGAGCGGCAAGGCTGTGGGCGGATCCCTGCTGCGGCGGCCGGGCTTCCGCTGGCTCTGGCTGGGCCAGACCCTCCTGTTCGCCGGCGTCCAGTTCTGGTTCGTCGCCGTCACCTGGCTGATGCTGCAGCGCACGGGCTCGGGCACCTCCCTGGCCCTGGTGCTGATGGCGGCGGCCCTGCCCCGGGGGCTGCTGCTGCTGCTGGGCGGCGTGCTCAGTGATCGCCATCCGCCCCGGACGATGGCGGTGCGGGCCGGCTGGATCCTGGCGACGGCCACCGGGGTGCTCACCCTGCTGGCCAGCCGCGACGCCCTCGACCTTGGCCCGGTGCTGGTGCTGTCGGCCGTGTTCGGGGCGGCGGAGGCCTGCCTCTACCCCGCCGCCCTGGCCCTGCTGCCCCGCCTGCTGGAGGACCGCCATCTCGGCCGGGCCCACGCCTGGCTGCAGGGCAGCGAGCAGATCAGCAACGTGGCCGGCCCGGCCCTGGCGGGGCTGTCCCTGGCCGTGGCCGGGGCGACGGCGGCCCTGGCCTTCGACACCGTCCTGCTGCTGCTCGCCGTGGGCTGCTTCGTGCAGGTGCGGCCCCGACTGGCCGCGGCGGACACGGCCCCGACGGGGGGCCTGGGCCAGGGCCTGCGGGAGGGGATCGCCTTCGCCTGGGGCCACGGGGCGATCCGCACGGGCCTGACGCTGATCGCCATGATCAACCTGGCCGTGCTGGGCCCGGTGGTGATCGGCGTGGTGGAGCTGGTGACGCTGCGCTTCGGCGGTGGCGCCGCCAGCTACGGCTGGCTCCAGGCCGCCTATGGCGTGGGCGCCCTGGTGGGGGTCTGGTGGGCCGGCCGGTTCGGCGCCATCGCCCATCCGGGGGGCGCGCTGGGCTGGCTGTCGGCCGGGCTGGGGGCGGGCCTGCTGGGGCTGGCGGTGGCCGGCCAGTGGTGGACGGCGGCCGCCCTGCTGGCGGCGATGGGAATCGGCGGCGGCCTGGTGGGGGTGCTGGCCACGGCCTGGTTGCAGCGGGAGACCCCGGCACCCCTGCAGGGCCGGGTGATGGCCCTGGCCATGCTGGCCGGCGTCGCCTTCGATCCCCTGTCCCAGGCCCTCTCGGGGGTGCTGATCGACATCTCCCTGCCGGGGCTGTTCGTGATCGCCGGGGGGAGCCTGCTGCTCACGGTGCCTTTTGCTCTGCGTAGTGCGCGGGGGTGAGTGGGCGGCCAGCCATGCCAGCGCCGGGTGGAATGGGGATCCACCTTGGGCGTGATCCCGTTGCCGGACTTGAACGGCTCAAGGTGGGCAGGACGGAAAGACTTGCGTATCGCTGGTTACAGGTGGTTATAGGACCTCTCAACCTCTGCTAGAAAGCGGAAGTTGGTCTCGTAAGGCTGTGAAGCATCAGCATGTCAGGAAATCCGCCCTGCCGCTCGGCAGGAGATTCTCGGAATGGGAACACATGTGAGGAGTGGTTCTCGGAACCGTCCAATGAATTGTTTGGCCGCAGACAACACCAGCTGACCTCAGTTGAACTTAGTCATGAAGAAGCTGTTCGCCATCATCGCCACAGTGCTACTTGCAACAGGCTCAACTGCACTCGTCTTGCAGGGCTACGAACACGGTTGGACTGGATTCCCGGAGTACGTCCCTGCGAATAAAGATGCCGTGCGGGCAAAGACTCTCTGGGATTGGCTAGACCTACTCATCGTTCCAACGGTCCTCGCAGTTGCGGCATTTCTGTTGGAAGGATCCAGGAAACGGTCAGATCAGGCGGTAGAAAGTGATCGGCAGCGGCAGCAGACACTTGAGGCGTACTTAGACTATGTATCTGAACTTCTACTTGCCGGACACTTGTTCACCCCGAATGCTCCTAAATGCGCGCGCAAGCTCGTGCGCACCAAAACATTAGTCGCACTGCGTCTGCTCGACGGGAGTCGAAAGGCTCAAGTCCTCCAGTTTCTCTATGAAGCCAGATTGATTGACTCAAGTCCAGGTCCAGTCATTAGCCTAAACGGAGCCGATCTTAAAGCAGCACTTCTTGACGAGGCTACTCTGTCCGGAGCGGAAATACGAGGTGCCTACTTCAATGGGGCGTCAATTAGATCTGCTACTCTCCGGGAAACCGATCTTCGAGGCTCTGACTTTTCGGGAGCAGACTTTACGTCATCCGATTTGACGAGAGCACTGCTCGTACAGGCTAAGCTTGCCGGTGCCTGCTTAAGGAGCGCCACATTAAAGGAAACGGACATGTCAGACGTAGACTTAACCAAAGTCAGGATGACGTACGAACAGCGCCGCGAAGCTAAAATGGAAATCTAAGATGGAGGCAACGATGACAGACCAAACTTGTTCTAAGTGTAATGGTTCTGGAAAGGTTCCTTGCCAAGGCTGTGGAGGGACTGCACAACCCAATGATAGTTCAACCACAGAACTGTCACTTTGGTCTTCATGTGCAAGTTGCCGGGGCACCGGGGAATGCAGCTGCTCTACCTGCGGCGGAACCGGGCATGAGCCCTTGGCTTGACGACTTTGAGGAAGGCTCATCATCGTTAGATTATCGAATGCGCCGCTACGGTCCATCCTTTCGCTAGAGCGGGCCTCCACCGGCGCGCTCAGCTCAATCTTTAGAACTACGGAGCTCTACTTATAGAGGAACATTTGACGTGAGTAGCTTACCGAGCGTCTACAGGCAAAATGAGCCATGCGTCGGAGTCACTGTTCACAAGGTAAGCTAAGCTTTCCCTCAAACGTCTGAAGCTTTTGTCATTGCGGTAGACTGGCGCGGACTCAATTTGAGAATGTGCAATATTACAAGGCTCTGGCCGATGAACGACATTGATCATATACACAAATTCTGGCTTGCCTTTCTTGTCGTTTTGAACAACATCAGCAATTTGCCTGATTCTCTCGCAACGTATGCATACCACGCCATCTTCTGAAGTCTTTTGCGTATGGTGAGGATTCGCGCCACAGAGATCCTCTCTGTCAACAGAAGGACACCTTCCAGAGTCACGAAAGGCCTGCGCGCTTAACTTGATGCCTTCAGGCAAAAGCTGATAAAGCTGCACCCCGTCACTGCAGCCATAGAACACACACCGATACACTCTCTCTTTGTCGTCGACATGCGTCGCCAACATATTCAGGATATAAGCCATTGCCACAAGGCAACGAAAGAAAATGGATTCACAACTTCTCCATCCTCCATTTCGTTCTTAATGTCTGGTCCCCAAACGCGTATAAATTCTATGGCAGTATCTGAGAAATAGATGGTTAGTTTTTTGTTGGCGCTCCACCATTCCAAGGATACTTCTTGGTCTACGTAGTTAACCAATGGTTCAACCCAGGGAAGTCGAACCTCGGATATTAGGAAGTTGACTTCTGATAACCAGAATTTCAATCGAAGAGAAAGCTTTGAATAGAGATAGTCATGAATCGATAGCCGCTCAAGTCCGGAGATCAAATGAGACAAAGAAGCCTGCGTTGTGTCATCTCTGCTGGCAGATATTCGTGAAACGTAATAACTGAAAGTTGAGGCCGAGGCTTGCGTGACAGAATGCAATGACAAGAAATGTTGCGCATAAAAGTCTCTGGGGGAGAAAGATTTAGGTCTCAGGTTCGGCAATGCCTGGGTGTCAATCGGTTGCGCTTGAGAGAATGTAGCCTTATGGGTACGTCTTTCAGAAAGCACAATAGAAGTTTCTTGAATGTCAGTACGCTTGAAGAAGCTAGAATTTAAGGAAGTAGTATCATTGAGTGTTTCAGACTCTGCAATAATCATCACTTGCGCCGCTCCTTAACGTCATTTAGGACCAAAGACTCAAAGTTGTTTGAGATTGTATCATGTGCATCCTTGGCCCACTTCATTAGCTCGTCAATCGCGAGATCATGTTGAGTATTGAAAACTTGGTATACCTGTAAATCTAGCAAAAGAAGCCGCTCGTCCGCTGCGAAGTCAAACGACCTGACGAGGTAACGGCCGCCATCATTGCTACCAAGCTGTCTAGTATCATGAACCTTGAGGTTGTTGAGCTTGTCAGCTTCAGAAGATGGGAATGGCAGTCCAATCTGAAGAATCGCTACTGGGTCGTCTGTATTCTCAAACCTATTGATATATCTAATGCCTAGCCTGGTTAGTTGGGAAAGTCCGAAGGGAGCTCCGTGCTCAAGTACCGCACTCAGAACATCATGAATGTGCTGGGAGTAGTCGTTAAAACTTGTGTACGATAAACAATTTACCGTTAATAAATCTTGTCCAAGTTGAAACAGCACTGCTCCTGAGGTATCCGAAAATCTGTGGCGCACAAATCCAGGAAGAGACGGAATCAGAGGAAAATCATTCGCAGGCAATGCAAGTGAAGTTGGGTACTCTTCCTTAAGGCTATTAAAGATATTTCCGACGAAAAGAGAGTAATCTGAGACAGCTGGGAAAAACAGCTCAAAGACTGCCTCCTGTAGAGGCGGGTCTCTCCAGCGTGGGGAACTAGTCGCAACCATGTCGCTGTACTTTAAGCAAAGCTAGCCTAGCGCGGATTGCTCCCGGACGGCAGGGATAGCTTTTCACGTCCTTGAACGGCTAGTTTGGCTGAGTCTAGAATGGTCGGAGAGCGTGGAATGTCTTGTCAATCTGAGGGATTTACAGCTTTGATGCGACGACCAATCTGGCGACTGGAGGTGGTGAGATTCAATTTGGGCTCAGTGATGGAGCCTTGCCTACTCCGATCTAGAAGATAAGCACGGCGCTGCCCTCGGCAATCCTAAATCAAAAAGTTGAAACTTTGAGACTTCGCAGATATATAGATGTCTTCAGTGAAAGTTCTGGTATCTAGATACAGAAATGGGAGCAGGTGTGATTAGCCAAATGACTATGCTCCAGCCTGCTTCCTGTTTGGGGCGTTACTCTGCTTGCAGGATAAGGACATCATAAACAACAGTCGTGCCAGGAGCATTGTGAGTAGCATGCAAGAAAATGATTCCGTAGTGTTCAGGCCGGCAAGCAGGGAGTTCGCTGGCAACACCCGCGACGCCTCGGATAGTAAGCTATCTTGGCGAAAAGATTGACTTGGTGGCCGGACAATCAAATAAACTTGTCATTGTCGTCTGGACGCAAGGAGACTGGCGGCGATCCTTTTCCCGCCAATATTCATGTGTGCCGCCCTATGGGCAGTGCCAATAACATAATCGAAGTCGATTAGGTATCTGTCACGCTGTTGCTTGACTTTCGAAATCACAAACAGACCGGTGGTGCTCTTCCGCTTGAGAAACCTGGCAATGCCACGAAGTACAAGCTGCGGTGGGACGGCCAAATTGGACACAGACATGTGTCAAACTGTTTGAATCTGCTCATCAGTTGGGCTATTGCCCAGGAAGGACATTGATGCACCCGTTACCTCCGTCCGATCTCCTGGAGTCCTGTTTGGTTGGAGGGAAATGGACTGCTTAGCATAACCCGTGCGATGTTCATCTCGATCGAGCTCTACAAAGTCAATATCAATATCTGCATGTCCTCTGCCGCTTGTGCGGCACCTGATAAATTGCTGTGTCTCACCATTTCTAGCCTGGTCTAAGGGGGTCATTTTCTCTGCGCCATTCTTGCGAAAGCAGCGCTTGAACTTCTTTCCTCTGCCACATGGGCACTGTAGAATAGTAGCTCGGGATAGTTGCGAGGTGACACAACTGGCTCCTCCGTCACGAATAACCTCAAGATCCACCAGGCCTGGCGAAGGAAGGCTCGTCCGCCGCTGATCTTGAGAGTTTGAGAAGCGATTTCCTGATCCTCCAATACTGCTTGCTGATCGAGGCAAAGAATTTTTTCGCTGTCGAGGGTCAGAGTGAGGAACTCGTCAACGAAGGGATGGTCGGAAAGGCCCTGCGCAGCTATCTGCATGAGATGCTCTCATTGGTAGACATCCATGTGCCATTTTTCTGCATCGAAGACTGGGGCTGGTGGCTGCTGGCGGAGTGGAACGGCACCCTGATAGGCCTGTGCATCCTTTCCGATCCGGACGCCGACATCCTCACCGTGACCGGCCACGCCCATCACCCCTTCTGATCGCCACTGGCCCCACCCCTTCCCCCATGGCCACCAGCGACTTCTTCCGCCCCGATTACCGCTCGGCCCGTGAGGCGTTCCTGGCCGCCGCTCGTGGCGCCGGTGCCCGGCTCACCAGCCATGTCCTGCCCGATCACCGCGGTCCGGCCGGCGAGCCGCTCGCCATCGATGCGGCGGCCCTGGGCCCCGCCGAGCCCGAGTCCCTGCTGCTGCTGATCTCCGGCACCCACGGCGTGGAGGGCCTGGCCGGATCCGGTTGCCAGGTGGGCGTTCTGCTGGATGAACTCCACGGCGCCCTGCCGGCCGGCGGCGGGGCGCTGCTGATCCATGCCCTCAACCCCCATGGCTTCGCCTGGCTGCGCCGCGGCAACGAACACAACATCGATCTCAACCGCAATGGCCTCGACTTCCGCGGCCCCCTGCCCGAGAACCCGGCCTACGACGCCCTCCACGCCGCCCTGCTGCCCGGCGACTGGGACGGGCCCGAGCGGCAACGGGCCGACGCCCTGCTGGAGGCCTTCATCACGGGGCACGGGATGGCCGCCTACCAGGCGGCGTTGCAGTGCGGCCAGTACACCCATCCCACCGGCCTCTTCTACGGCGGCAGCCGCCCCAGCTGGTCGCTGTCCACCCTGGAGACGATCCTCACCGAGCACCTGGGCCCGGCCTGCCGCCGCCTGGCGGTGATCGACCTGCACACCGGCCTGGGCCCCTGGGGCTACGGGGAGCTGATCGGCAGCGGCAGCACAGGCGACGACTGGCAGCGACTGCAGCGCTGGTATGGCCCGGAGGTCACCCGCCCCGGCCAGGGCCCCTCCAGCTCCTCGGTGGTGTCGGGATCGGTGCCGGTGTTTCTGCGCCGCATGCTCCCTGCGGTGGAGCTCACCTACCTGGCCCTGGAGTTCGGCACCCGGCCGATCGATCAGGTGCTGGCGGCCCTGCGCGCCGATGCCTGGCTGCACGCCGTGCCCGATCGCCCCACCCCCCACCGCGAGGCGATCCGCCGCCAGGTGCGCGACGCCTTCCTGATCGACAGCCCCGCCTGGCGGGCCGCTGTGTACGGGCGCTGCGCCGATGTGGTGCTGCGGGCTTGTAGGGGGTTGGGGGGTTGAGCCAGGCCCTTGATGCCCTGTCATCCAACCCTGCTGACCTTTCTCCAGCGCTATGAGAATGTGCCGGCCGGTCAGACGCGCTCCAGCACCTCGTGGCTGGCGGAGACCCAGGCGCCGGTGCCGTCATAACGGCGGATCAGGCGCTCCATCCGGCCCGGGGCCGGCAGCCAGCCGCCTACCAGCTCGAAGGCCGCCCGGTGGCTCACCTGCTCCGGCAGGTGCACGAAGCCGCCATCGGGCAGCAGTCGCAGCTCCGCCAGCTCGGCGGGCCCCAGTTCCAGCCGCACGGCGGTGGTGTCGGACTCGCTCCAGTCGGCGCTGATCGTGGCTGACTGGCCCTGCCAGCGGCCCAGCAGTTGCTCGGCACTGGTGGGCGCGGCCTCGGAGGCGTCGCTGCCGGCGCGGAACTCGCGGATCAGCACCAGCTGATCGAAGCGGCCGTCGGGGCTGTACAGCTGCACGATCCGGTGGCGCCGGTTCGCCCCGATGAAGCCGAACTCACCGCCGAAGACCGTGTTCGGCGCCACCTGCAGCGACCCCTTGTTGAACGCCCCGGAATCGAAGAACACCACCTGGCGCCCGAGGGTCCGGTAGTCCTGCTCCATGTCGCGGCTGGGCTCGCCCGCCCCCGGCGCCGGTCCGCCGCCCGGGGCGATCGCCGTGCCGGCCGGCCAGCGCTGCAGGCTGAAGCGCACGAGGCGGTCGTCGTCATCACCCGCCGCCAGCGTCAGCACCGAGGGGTGGCTCTCCAGCATCTCGCCGCCGGCGCTGATCGTGGTGAAGCTGCCCCGCCACTCCCCCAGGTTGCGCAGAAAGTTCTGCCATTGGCTGGCCATGGGGAAGGGCGGCAAAGGGGCGATGGTAGGCAGCCCGCCGTGACAGGCGCGCCGTGGGTGCCCTGCCGCCGTCTGGCGGGTCGCCATCTACGGCCGCTGCGCCGATGTGGTGCTGCCTGCCGGCACTTTGGCCCTGAAATGGGGCATCACCTCTTCGGCGAACAGCTCCAGATTGCGTTTCGTCTGCGCATGGGGCAGGCTGCCGAATTGCATGATGGCGCAGAGATGGCCGATCCCCAGCCGTTGCTCGAACTCCGCCAGCCGCCCACGGACCGTCTCGGGTGACCCCACCAGGAACATGCCGAGCTTGTCGACGGCCTCCAGGGAATGGTTGGCCATCAGCGTTTCGCGGCTGGTGATCATCAGCGTTTTGAGGGAGGACACCGATGTGTAGCCCGGTGGCAGCAACATCTCATTGGTCATGCGCAGAAACTTGTTGAAGAACGCCTCGATATGGGGCTTGGCCTCTCTGCGGGCGATGGCATCGGTTTCCGCCACATAGATGGGCAGGGCCATGCCCAGCTGTTCGGAACTCGCGGTATAGCCGTACGCCTCGGCGCAGTTTCTGTAGGTATCCATGAGCCCGCAGGCCACATCGATGTTGCTATAGACATTCAGGTAGACATACTTCCGCTTGGGATCGGACGCCCAGCGAATCGTTTCCAGGCTGCCGCCGGAGGGGATCCAGACATCCGGATGGGGCTGTTGAAACGGACGCGGCCACAGATTCACATAGTTGTAGCTGTAATGCTTGCCTTCAAACGGAAACGGACCCTCTTCGGTCCAGGCCCGGATGATCAGATCGTGCGCTTCATGGAAACGCTCCAGGGAATAGGTGGGATTGACGCCGGTGGCGTGATACTCCACGCCAATGCCTCTGACGAAACCGGCAATGAAGCGCCCCCCGGTGATGTTATCGATCATGGCGTATTCTTCCGCCACGGTGAGGGGATTGGACAGCAGGGGCAACGCGCGCCCCAGGATGCAGATCTTGCCTCGCTTGACGCTTCTCGAGAGCGCGCCCGCCATCACCGCCGGAGCGGGCATCAGGCCATAGGCCGACTGGTGATGCTCGTTGACGCACACGCCATCAAACCCGAGCGCATCGGCCAGTTCGAGCTCATCGAGATAGCGGTTATAGAGCTCATGCCCGACCCTGGGATCGTAATAGCTGTTGGGGAGCACCAGGCTCGCCGAGACATGCTTTTCAACGTAATCCAGGTCGAGGGCCCCATAGGGCATCAAATGAAAGGAATAGAACTTCATGCGGAGGCCTTGGCAGTGAATGCGTCCAGATGCTCGAGGTAGCGATCGGTGGCTTCCAGCATCGGGAAATGGCCGCAGTCCCTGTAGAGATGGAGCTGGGCGTGGGGGATCATGGCGTGGTAACCGTGGGCATAGGCCACGGGGAAAAGCCTGTCGCACTCACCCCATTGAATCATGGTTGGCATCGTCAGCCGATGCAACCATTTGCGTAGATGGGGATTGTGAAAGCGAGGATGCCAGGCCAGCCGCGCCGACATCTGCCTGGCTTTCAGCATCAGCTCGATATCACGCTCGCTCGATTGCTTCGCCCGCTGGGTTTCCCTGGCCTGCGGATCAACGATCAGCTGGCCGATCGTTTCTTCCGGGTTCCACAGAAAGGCATCTCCCATCGGGCAGCCGTCGATGCGGATGCCGGCTGCGGAACACAGGCTCAGGCTCCTGATCCGTTGCGGCTGCATCACGGCCATCTCCGCCGCCAGCCAGCCGCCCAGGCAGTGGCCGGCCAGGTGGCAGGTCTCGACCTGCAGGGCATCAAGTAAATCGAGGGTAAACAGGGCGAGATCCGCCATGTTGTCGATCCATTCCCCGGAGCCCGATGCGCCGAAGCCGGGATGGTCGGGCAGGATCACATCGTGGTGCTCCGTGAGCCTGGACAGCACGCTGTCCCACGAGGCTCGCCCATCCATGCCATGCAGCAGCAGGAGCGGTTCACCTTGGCCGCCACGCTGAACAAAGACGTTGCAGCCTCGCAGGTCGATGGTGTGTTCCGTGATCATGGGCCTACGCGGGGATGCCGTCATGGGCCAGGTCCCGATAGAGCCGGTGGTGCCGTTCGACGGGATCCTTCCAGGAAAAACGCCTGCAGACGTCCAATCCGTTCTGGATCATGGCCTCTTTGGCGGATTCCGACATGGCCATGAAGGTGTGGATGGCGTTCTCGATGGCCTCGGCGCTCAGTCCGTCGGTGCGGATCGCGCAGGTCTCATCGAGGTAGTCCTTCATGCCTCCGGCAAAGGAAGCAATCAGGGGTGTGCCGCAGGCCAAAGCCTCGAGTCCAACCAGGCCGAAGGGCTCATGGATGCTGGGGAAGATCACGGCGTCGGCCGCTCGGATGATATGGAACTTCTCATCCCCTGCGGTGAAAGGAATCCGGTGCACGTTATCGCGCTGGTGTGCCAGGTTCTCCAGTCGTTGATACAAGTCCGGATTCGAGCCGGCTTCTCCTCCCATCACGATCAGGTCGACGCCGCTGGGCAATCGGACATCGAGCAGCCGCCCGACATTCTTCATCGTATCGATGCGCCCGAAATACAGGAGCTTGACAGGATGATCCCCTGGAAGCTTCTTGTCTTCGTGTGGAATCGACGCAACGTCCTCCAGATGGATGCCGTGGGGGATCACCTGTGATTGCTGCGGCCCATCGAGTCTTGCCTGATCGCTCCGGTTCAGGAAGATGGCCCTGTCCGACGATTGAATGCTTTTCCGCTCCAATCGTTCAATCTCCGCCACAATCGCCTTGTCGACAGGCGGAGCAGCCATCGATTCCTTCGCCAGATCCTCCCGCAACAGGGTGTAGCTCAATTGGGTCGTGTAGACCGTCTTGATGTGGCCTCCCCAGTAGCTGGCCAAGGCGTTGCCCACCGGTATGGATGTCCAGTCCTGCAGGTGGATGATATCGGGCCTGTTCAGGTTCTTGATGGCATAGATGATCTGTATGGGGGCATTCATCAGGGTCTGGACAATGAAGTCACTGCCCAGGCAATCCCTGTATCCGCAGGAAAATACCTCGATTTGATCGGTGATCGTCTGATGGCCGTCGTTCGATCGCAAATCCAGCACCTGGATCCTGATGGATTGGTCGGCGTTGGCCAGGCCTTCAATGATTTCCTTGACAGAGCTCCCCATGCCGCAGGAGGCCCTGAATGGGTTGTCACACAGGATGAAGAGGAGATTCATGCTCGCAAGCCAGGGGTTCCGTTGGGTCTGAATGTCGCCCAGCGGATGGTGGATGGGCTTCTGCCATCGATCCCAGGCTGCACGAGGAAGGAGGACGTGAAGACGCTGATGCAAGCTGCCTTAAGCTAGTTGGGGAGGCGGGAATCAGCCAACCCCGCTGAAACTCTGTAACCGAATGCCACGGAGCTCGCCATGAACTTCGCCATCGGTGTGTCCAATCCAGCCCCGATCATTGTGCGCAGGGTGGCCGTGACTTGAGATTCGATTCCTCTGCTTGCGAACAGTGCAGGACCGTCGTGGCTGAGGATGTTGATCCTCGTACAGTCCTGGAGTTCGGCACCCCGCCCATGCGATCTCCTTTGGCGGCCCTGTGCGCTTTGGCTGCCGCCGGAGCCGCCCTGGCTCTCCCGGCCATCCCGGCAGCCCACGCCCAGGCCGCCTGGCAGAGCTGCAGCTTCAACGGCCGCTCCGAAGCCTGCCTGGTCGCGGGTGGCTCCACCTCGTTCACGGTCACCTTCCGCTCCGACGGCAAGCAGATCGAGATGGAGAAGGTGGGCGAACCCTGGACCTGCGGCCAGCGCGATCAGGAGGAATGCGGCAAGTTGCTGATCACCGAGCCCAGCAATGGCCGCACCACCCTGGCCGCCTATCGGCAGACCTCCTCGTCCCTCCTGGTGCGCAGTGAGCGGGGGAACACCTACACGATTCCCTTCTGAATTAGCCTGTCCACGCTGTGCAATGGCTGCTCCAGTGACCGCTTCGGAATCCCCCAGGCCCCCCTTTCCCCCCTTCGATGCCGAATCCGCGGCGAAGAAAGTGCGCCTGGCCGAGGATGCCTGGAACGGCCGTGATCCGGAACGGGTGGCGCTGGCCTACAGCCCGGACAGCGTCTGGCGCAACCGGGCTGAGTTCGTCAGCGGCCGTGAGGCCATCCAGCAGTTTCTGACCCGTAAATGGGCCAAGGAACTCGACTACCGCCTGATCAAGGAACTCTGGGCCTTCCATGGCAACCGCATCGCCGTGCGTTTCGCCTACGAATGGCACGACGATTCCGGCCAGTGGTTCCGTGCCTACGGCAACGAAAACTGGGAGTTCGATGCCCAGGGCTTCATGCACACCCGCATCGCCAGCATCAACGACCTGCCGATCAAGGAGAGCGAGCGGAAATACCACTGGCCCCTGGGTCGCCGCCCCGACGATCACCCGGGCCTGTCCGATCTGGGCCTCTGAGCCTCCCCGGTGCCTCGCCTTCAGCAGGGCTCCAGGCGCCAGCCGCCCTTCCCGTCGAGCCGCAGCACCCGGTCGTGGAAGGCCGTCAGGCTGGGCCGGTGCCCCACGCTGATCACGGCCATCCGGGCCTGGCGTAGGAGCCCGTAGAGGTGCTCTTCGGTGGCCAGATCCAGGGCGCTGGTGGCTTCATCGAGCATCACGAAGGCCGGCCGCCGCAGCAGCAACCTGGCGAAGCCCAGTCGCTGCTGCTCGCCGCCGGAGAGCACCTGCTCCCAGTCGGTTTCGACCTCCAGATCCGGGTAGCGGCCCAGCAGCGGCTCCAGGCGCGCCTGGATCAGGGCCCGCCGCAGCCCCTCCTCCCCCACGGCTCCCGCCCCGGGCGGCAGGGGGTAGAGCAGCTGGTCGCGCAGGCTGCCGAGGGCCAGGTAGGGCTTCTGGGGCAGCACCATCCATTCGGTCTCTGACGGGGCCGCCATCCGTCCGCCGGCGGGGGGCACCAGGCCGCAGAGCACCCGCAGCAGCGATGTCTTGCCGCAGCCGCTCGGCCCGCTGATCAGCAGCCGCTCGCCGGCGCCCAGCTCCAGATCCAGCTCCCGCACCAGCAGCCCGTCGCCGCCCGGGTTGGCCACGCTGAGCCGCTGCAGCCGCAGGGCCGGGCCCACGGGGGTGGCCGGGGTGCCGGCGGGCCGGGCGCCGGTGGCGTCGCGCAGTTCGCCGATGCGGTGCAGGCTGGCGAACAGGCCCGAGAAGTCGTCGGCCCGATCCACCAGGAACGACAGCGCCGCCTGCACCTGGCCGAAGGCGATGCTGCCCACCGTCAGCTGGCCCAGGGACACCCGGCCGCTGAAGTAGGCCCCGGAGAGCACCAGGTAGGGCACGAACTGCATCAGAAAGCCATAGAGCCCACTGCCCTGGCCCACGAAGGCTCGCCAGCGGATCACCCGCTCCAGGTTCACCAGCACCCGGCCGAAGCGGCGCCCCAGGCCGGTGCGTTCCCAGGGCTCCCCCCGCAGGAAGGCGATGCTCTCGGCATGGCGGCGCAGGTGCATGAGGGCGAAGCGGAAATCGGCCTCCAGCGCCTGCTGGCGGAAGGTGAGCGAGGCGAGCCGCCGGACCAGCCGCAGGATCACCGCGTTGCCCGCCACGGTGGCGATCACCAGGGTGAGCACCAGGGTGCTGCTGATGCCGAACAGCACCAGCACGTAGGCCGCCAGCGCCAGCAGCGAAGCGCAGAACCCGAAAAACAGGCTGGTGGAACTCACCACCGCCCGCTCTACGTCGTCGGCGATGCGCTGGTCCGGGTTGTCGATCGCGCCGCTGGCCTCCAGCCGCAGGTAGGCGTGGTTCGCCAGGTAGGCCTCCGACAGCACGTTGGTGGTGCGATCCCGCCAGGCGAGGGAGAAGCGCTGCTGCCCGTAGGTGTTGAGGAACTGCACCGGCAGGGTGACCAGGTAGATCCCGATCAGGCCGGCGGCCGTGCCCCAGAAGCGGGGGGCACTGCGCACGTTGAGGGCCTCCATCACGGCGCCGTTGCCCTCGGTGAACGCCACGTCCACCGCCGTGGCCAGCACCAGCAGGGCCAGCAGCAGCGTCAGGGCCAGCCAGCGGCGGCGCAGCCCCGCCGCCAGCCCCCGCACCAGCGCCAGCCAGGCCACCAACGCCACCCCGGCCACCGCCAGGGCCAGCGTGCCCTGGTGCTGGGTGTCGTAGCGGTCCAGGGCCTCGCGCAGGTAGGGGAAGGCCTGATCCAGCCGGGCCGGACCTAGCAGCGCGGCGAGCAGCTGGCAGGCGCTGCCGGTCAGCAGCACCGCCGCCCCCAGGGCCAGGGCCGCCGAGGCCGCCAGCAGGGCGGCGCCCCGCAGCAGTGGCCGGCGACCACTGGCACCCTCCGGACCTCCCTCCGGGGAGGGAGGCAGCAGCACGTCGGCGGCGAGGGAGCGGAAGGCGCCCGGCAGGTGGGCGAAGCCCGCGTTCAGGGAGGGGGCCATCAGGGCCCCAGGTGCCGGTGGAACACCGAGCTCACCAGGTCGAAGGTCCCCATGTTGCCGGCGTTGGCGCGGCCTCGCCGGAGGGGGCATCGTTGGGCTCCGATCAGAGCGTTGTGGCGCGCGATGGAGGAGAAACTCGTCTTCGTGAGTGTGGGTGCCACCGCCACGGCGGAGCAGGAATCCTTCGTGCGATCGATCGAGGATCGCCTGCGCAGTGAATCCCTGATCCCCAAAACCGTCGGCCGCAACACCTTCAGCGCCGATGCACCGCTGAAGGCCATCACCGAGCTGATGGAGAAGTGTTCCGGCATCGTCGTGATTGCCCTGGAGCGCTCCTACTTCCCCTCCGGTCTCGATAAGCGCGGCGGTCCGCGTCAGGTGACTCTGGCGGAAACAAGGCTGCCGACACCGTGGAATCACATCGAAGCGGCGATGGCCTACACCAAGCACCTGCCCCTGCTGGTCATCGTCGAAGACGGACTGAAGGCGGAGGGATTGCTGGAGCCGGGTTACGACTGGTACGTGCAGACCCTCCCCCTGGCCGAGACGGCGCTGGGCTCCAACGAATTCAATGGCGTGCTCGCCGACTGGAAGGAGAAGGTGCTGGCCTCGGAGCCGCCGCCACCGCTGCGGGGGCTGAACCCGGCGGAACTCTCCATGCTCGAGCTGGTCGGTGCCCTGCGGCCGGTCCAGCTGTGGAGCGTGGCCATCGCCCTGGCCGGTCTGCTGGCGGGGGCCTTCAGCCTCGGGGCCCGTCTGGTTCCCCCCATGAAGGACACGACCCCACCCGCCCAGGGTGTTCTGCCGTCAACGCCTCAGGCCGGGGACACCTCCGGGCGCGGTTGAATGTCCGTGCCGAAGCTTTCCTCCTGATACACCAGGCCGCAGTTCCGCTTGATCCAGTGGGGATTTGTGCCCCGTTCCTCCACAAGCGAGGGGATGCGATTGCCGTTCCAGGCATACCAGCGCAGCGGGAAGCCCGAGACATGGGTGCGCCCGGCCATGGCGTCGTGAATCATGCAATCCGGGATGTAGAAACCGACGCTCTGGGTGGTCAGGAACTTCAGTAACTCCTGGCAGCCCTTCCGGGTGATACTGAAGGCGTGCATGCAATAGAGCGGCCCCTGCACCACATCGCCCAGCCGACGGGAGGGCCAGGGCCAGGCGCTCTGGCTCAGTCGTGTGAGTGTTCGGGAGCGATTCAACCGCCGGGCTGGATGCAGGCGGGGCAGGGCGTCGTACTGAATCTGGGAGCCCAGAAACAGAAGATCGAGGTGGCGGGGCGTTCTGCTCAGGAACGCCGGTGCCAGCTGGTGCCACGACCGGGAGAAGCGGATGTCGTCCTCGAAGATGCAGGCCCGTGGATACCCCTGGTCGATGATGTGCTGGAGCAGCGTCAGATGCGAAACGGCGCAGCCCTGGGCGCCAGACTGGCTGAGAAATTGCTCGCGATTCGCCAGTTGATCGATGCCGAAACGTTTCAGCTCCTGCCTGACGTTTCCCGTCGCACCATCAAAGGCCGACCAGCGATGAGTGTCCGTGAATCCTGCCCATTCCAGTTGCCTGCGGCTGTGCTCCCACCGTTCCGGCCGGCGATCAAGATTGACCACAAAGGCAGGTCCGTTGAGTAAGTCCTGCCAGGAGAGTTTGGCCATGCATCAACGCGGCGTGGAAGCAGGCCCTCCATGGGGCGTGCGGGCATGCCTCATGGAGAATAATGTTATCATCGCCATCCGGATCTGATTGGCATGGGATGAACGCCCCCGTACGCCGCACTGACGTACACGACGGCGACGTCGGCCAGGCCGGCCCGGCCGGCTCCCCGGTGCTCCCCCTGGTCACGGTCGTCGTGGTGTTCCGCGAGCGGCACAGCTTTGCCTCCCGGGCGTTGCGTTCAATCCTGGAGCACCGGGATTACCCGTTCGCCCTGCACTACCACGACAGCCAGTCCCCACCCTCGGTGCGTCGGGAGCTCGAAGCGGCCCAGGGCCGTGGCGAGCTGACGCTGTTCACGGCGGGTGCCGGCACCCCCAACCAGCAGCGCAACCAGGCGCTGCTGGCGGTCGAGACGAAGTATGTCTGTTTCATCGACAATGATGTGCTCGTCACCAAGGGCTGGATCGAGACCCTGGTGGCCACGGCGGAGCGCACCGGAGCGGGCATCGTCTTCCCCCTTTACCTGATGGGTGAGTTGTCGGAGGACCGCATCCACATGGCCGGCGGCAAGAACCATCTTTCGGAGCGCAACGGCGAGATCGAGTACAACGAAGAGCATCTGTTTGCCAATGCGCCCGCCTCTCGAGTCGCGGCCTCCCTGCAGGGGGGTGACTCCGATTTCGGCGAGTTTCATTGCATGCTGCTCAGCATGAAGATGCTGCAGGAGGTCGGCCCCCTCGATGAGGCCTACCTCCAGGCGAACGAGCACATCGACATCGCCATGGTGGCCAGACAGGCGAACTACCGGGTCGTCTTCGAGCCGAAGTCCGTGGTCAGCTATGTGTACGCCAACGCCCAATCCCCCTACTGGCTCTGCGACATCGAGCCCTTCCGCCGTCGCTGGAGCCATGAGCAGGCCGCCCGGGACGTGGCCTATATGTCCAGCAAATGGAAGCTGCGCTCCCTCCAGAGCATGACCTCCTTCCTCAACCGCCAGATCGGCAGCATGGAGCTGGTGCACCCCCGCACCCAGGTGCCTGCGGTGGCGGCGGCCGAGGCCGTGGACAACCACGCCTATCCCTATGTCCACTCGTTCCCTCTGCTGGTGCGGCAATGCCTGGCGCAGGGCCAGTCCCGCAAGGAGATCGCTGAGCTGAACCGAGCGTTTGATGTCGCAGCCGAGCTGCACGGCGGTTCCTTCCGGGGCTCGAAAAAGACTTTCCAGGAGCATGTCGTCCGGGTGGCCAGCGTCCTGGTGGTGCACGGCGCCCCCTTCGATCTCGTCAAGGCCTCCCTGCTGCATGCCGCCTACATGCCCAACACCAGCTCCGGCCGGCATCTGGCCCCCACCGAGCGGAACCGGGCCCTGCTGCGCGAACTGGTGGGCCGCAAGGTGGAGGCGATCGTCCACACCTATGCGGCCGCCAGTGCCGCAGGCCCCGCCCATCGCCAGGGTCCCCCGCCGGTGATCGAGGAGATGCCGATCGTCAGCGCCCAGGCCTTCGTCGTGCGGATCGCCAACGACATCGAGGATCTGCTCGACCACGCCGCGCTGCTGGAGCGCAAGTCGCTCAAGCACTTCGCCCGGGTTCATGCCTCCTACGGGCCCGTCGCCGAGGCCTGCGGCTACCGGGCCATGGTGGCGGAGTTCGCCGAACGCATCCGCCTGGCGGAGGCCGCCCTCGCGCCCGGCTCGCAGGATCCGGCGGCGGAGGCCTGGCTGGTCGAGCTGCTGCGCCAGCGCTCCCCCTCCCCCCTGCTGGAATCCCATTCGCTGGCCACCCGGTCCCGCCGGCTGGCGGCCCGGGTCGTGCGGAAGCTCCCCAGACGGGGCATTCCGCTGCCACTGAAGATCGCGGCCAAAAAGGCCCTCAGTCCCTTCGGGCTGGTCTGACCCGGACCTTTCGGATCTGGCGGGATCAGGCTGAATCGCGCCGGATCAGGCGGCCCCCGCCCCCTGACGTTCGAGCACGCCCACGCAGCGTCCGCACAGGGTGGGATGGTCCGGGTGCTGGCCGATGTCGCTCTCGTGGTGCCAGCAGCGCTCGCACTTGTGGCCCGCCGCCCGCGCGATCCGCACCCGCACCCCCTCCTCCTCGGTTTCCGCCAGAAGGGGTTCCGTCGGCGCAGGCCCGCCGACCCGCAGGGCCGACACCAGCAGCCATTCGGCCAGGTTGTCGACCTCCCGATGGGGGCTGGCCTCCACCAGGGCCAGGGCCTCCCGCAGGGGGCCCGCCTCAGGCCCAGCCTCCACCAGCTCCAGCTGCACCTGGGCCTCGAGGGAGGCGCCCAGTTCCCCCCGGCCCCGGCAGCCCTCCAGCACCCGGTTCACCTGGGCGCGCAGCTCCAGGATCCGCTGCATCGGCGCCGCCAGCTCCGACGCCGCCCAGCTCTCCGGCACCGTGGGCCAGCCCCGCTCGAACACCGAGGCCTCGGCCACCGGGTAGGGCAGGTTCTGCCAGATGTCCTCGGCCATGTGGCAGAGCACTGGGGCGATCAGCCCCGCCAGCCGCTCCACCACCAGGTGCAGCACGGTCTGGCAGCTGCGGCGCCGGAAATCGCTGGCCGCACTCACATAGAGGCGATCCTTGGCGATGTCCAGATAGACGTTGGACAGGTCCACCACGCAGAAGTTCTGCAGGGCCTGGAAGAAGCGGTAGAACTCGAAGCGCTCGAAATCGGCGCTCACCTCCTCGATCAGGCTGGCGGTGCGCTGCAGCATCCAGCGATCCAGCAGGGGGAGATCCTTGATCGGCACGGCATGCTCCGCCGGCACGAAATCGTGCAGGTTGCCCAGCAGATAGCGGGCCGTGTTGCGCACCTTTCGGTACACGTCCGCCAGCTGCTTGAGGATGCCCGGACCCAGGGGGACGTCGGCGGAGTAATCCACCGAGCTCACCCACAGCCGCAGCACGTCGGCGCCGTAGGGCGGCTCCTGCTTCTCGTTCTTGCCGCCCTCCACCAGAACGATGGGGTCGACGACGTTGCCGAGGGACTTGCTCATCTTGCGGCCCTTCTCATCGAGGGTGAAGCCGTGGGTGAGCACCCGGCGGTAGGGGGCCGTCCCGTTCACCGCCACCGAGGTCAGCAGGCTGCTCTGGAACCAGCCGCGGTGCTGGTCGGAGCCCTCCAGATAAAGATCGGCGGGACGGCCGAGCCCGCGGCCCTCCAGCACGGCGGCCCAGGAGGAGCCCGAGTCGAACCAGACATCCATCGTGTCGGTGCCCTTGCGCCACTGGTCGGCCTGGCCGGCCCAGGCGGGCGGCAGCAGACCCGCCTCGTCCCGCTCCCACCAGACATCGGCGCCGTGCTCGGCGATCAGCGCCTCGGCGTGGGCCAGGGTGTCGGCGTTGAGCAGCACCTCGCCCGTCTCGCGGTGATAGAAGACCGGGATCGGCACCCCCCAGGAGCGCTGGCGGGAGATGCACCAGTCGCCCCGGTCCCGCACCATCGCTTCGATGCGGTTGCGGCCGCTGGCGGGCAGCCACTCCACCGCCGCGATCGCCTCCAGGGCCTGGGCCCGGAAGCCGTCGACGGAGGCGAACCACTGTTCGGTGGCCCGGAAGATGGTCGGTTTCTTGGTGCGCCAGTCGTAGGGATAGCGGTGCTCGTAGCGCTGCTCGGCCAGCAGCAGCCCGGCGTCCCGCAGGGCGGTGATGATGGCCGGGTTGGCGTCCTTGAGCACGTTGAGCCCGGCGAAGGGGCCCGCCTCGGCGGTGAGGGTGCCGGCCTCGTCCACCGGGCAGAGCACCGGCAGGCCGTACTTGTTGCCGGTATGGAAGTCGTCGACCCCGTGGCCCGGGGCCGTGTGCACCAGGCCGGTGCCGGTTTCGGTGGTGATGTAGTCGCCGCCGATCACCACCGGGCTGGTGCGATCCAGCAACGGATGGCGGTACTGGATCCCCTCCAGCTGGGCCCCCTTGAGGGTCAGCAGCGGTTCGAGCGGGCGATTCAGGCTGGTGCGCAGCTGCTCCACCAGCTGGGCGGCCACCACCAGATAGCGGGGGGTGCCGCCGTTGGTGGTGCCGTCGCGGCAGATGGCGTAGTCGAGCTGGCCATTCACCGACACCGCCAGGTTGGCCGGCAGGGTCCAGGGGGTGGTGGTCCAGATGGCCACGAACAGCTGCTCCCGGTGGGCCGCATCGGTGGGCCCGGCGATGCCGGCAGCCGCCAGCAGCCCGGCCACCGGTTCCGGCAGCTCCACCACCGGGAAGGCCACGTAGACGCTGGGGGAGGTGTGGCCGTCGGGGTACTCCAGCTCGGCCTCCGCCAGGGCGGTGCGGGAGCTGGGGCTCCAGTGCACCGGCTTGAGGCCCCGGTAGATGTGGCCGGCCAGCACCATCTTTCCGAAGACGCCGATCTGGGCCGCCTCGTAGGACTTCTGCAGGGTCAGGTAGGGCTCGTCCCAGTCGGCCCAGATGCCCCAGCGCCGGAAGCCGCTTCTCTGGGCCTCCACCTGCTCGAGGGCATAGGCGTGGGCCCGGCGCCGCAGGTCGATGGGGGTGAGCTGTCGCCGCTCCTCGCTGCCCAGGCCCTGCAGCACCTTCAGCTCGATCGGCAGGCCGTGGCAGTCCCAGCCCGGCACGAAGCGGGCCCGCCGCCCCTGCAGCAGGGCGTGCTTGTTGATGATGTCCTTGAGGATCTTGTTGAGGGCATGGCCCACGTGCAGGGCGCCGTTGGCGTAGGGCGGGCCGTCGTGGAGGGTGAAGGGGGCGCCCGGGTTGCCGCGGCTCAGCCGTCCGTAGAGATCGTGCTCCTTCCAGAAGGCCTGCAGTTCCGGTTCCCGCACCCGGGCGTTGGCCCGCATCGCGAAGGGCGTCTGCAGCAGGTTGAGCGTGTCCTTGTAGGACGCCGGGCTTGCCGTCACGTCGCCGGGGCGCGAGAAGGCTGGATTATCCCGCCTCGCCGAGACCCTCCTCCGGGTGTGGCGTCACCGGCTCGGACGGGGCTTCCGGCAAGGCCTGCTCCAGCAGGGCGTCGATCGCCTCGAAGCCGTCCACCACGAGCGGGCCGCCGTCGGGCTGAGGCTCCGTGTCCGGTGCAGGCTCCAGCTCGGCGGCTTCGGCCACCACCGCCGCCGCGGCCGCCGCCGCCGCCGTGGCGGGATCTCCAGCTGGGGGCACCTCCGGGTTGTCCGCTTCGGGCCGCACCCACTTCTTGGTGCTGGCGGGGCGGGTGGCGCGCCGTTCCGCCAGCCAGGACCCCAGGCCGCTGGCCATGCCGCCGGCCAGCTGCAGCAGCCGCGCCAGGGAGGCACCGAGCTGGCTGAGGCTGGTCTGCCAGCGCTCCAACGACCACAGCCGCTGGCGCTCCTCGTCCGTGAGCAGGCGCCAGCGGGCCTGGCCCACCTCCACCCCGAGCCGGCCGATCAGCAGGCCGCCGCAGAGCACCGCCAGCATCGGCGCGCCCGTGAGCCGCTCGGCGCTGGTCACAAGCACCAGGCCCAGCAGCAGCACCACCGCCCCCCAGACCGAATCCCTCGCCCGGCTCAGTTCGGAGGCCAGCAGGGGCAGCAGCAGCAGCAGCAGCCCCAGCAGCAGGGCCAGGAGGCCTCCGAGGGTGGCAAGCATGGCCTGGGCAACGTCTGGGCCCATTCTGGTCGCTCACGACCGGGGGGCCGATCCGGCCGGATGGCGCCGGCCGACCTGACTAGAGTCCAGCAGGCGCCCACCTGGCGGAATTGGTAGACGCGCTGGATTTAGGTTCCAGTGGCTCAGGTCGTGGGGGTTCAAGTCCCCCGGTGGGCATCTCCCCCGTGCGCCCCGGGACCAGGCTGTGCCCCGGGACCAGGCTGTGCCCCGGGACCAGGCTGTGCCCCGGGACCAGGGTGTGCCCCGGGACCCAGAACAGGCCCGAGGTGGCCCCTGGCCGGCACACCTACGCTGCCCACCATCAGGAACCGAAGCATGAAGAGCCCTCTCCGCCAGCTCACGGCGCTGCTCCTGGGCGCGGGGTCACTGATGGCGGGGGCCCCTGCCCAGGCGCTGGAGCAGATCCAGCTCAGCCTGCCGTTGCTCGAGACGCCGTTCACGATCCGGCTCAGCGAGCTGCGCGACCAGCGCAGCCTCCTCTCCGGCGACAGTGACCTCGCCGAGCTTGACCGGGCCATGGATGGGGCGATCGGCCGCAAGCTGGTGCAGGCCTTCCAGGCCCCCCTCCCCCTGCCGGTGAAGGCCATTGCCGAGCAGTCGGTGGGCTCACCCCTGGTCAACCAGGTGCTGCTGCTGCTCTCGTCGGTGGTGCTGGTGGAGGGGGTTCGCCAGCCGATGGACACCACGCAGCTGGCGGCCACCCTGGCCACCAGCCAGGCGAAGGGCAGCCTCAACCTGCTGGAGGTGCTCGAAGCCATGCCCGGCAAGAGCGCGTCCGTCGACTTGCAGCGGGTGATCTTCGGCATCGATCGGATCACCAACCAGCAACGCCTGGGCCAGTCCCTGGTGACGTCCCAGTCCCCTGCCGTCATCAACCCGGCCCTCAGCCAGACGGGGCCACGGGCGGTGAAGCGCCAGGAGTTGGCGATCCCCGTCAAGCACCGCCCCAAGCCCCTGCAGGTGGTCACGATCCAGCCGGAAACCGGAGCCAACGGCCGCCTGGTGCTGATCTCCCATGGGCTCTGGGACGACCCGGAGAGCTTCGAGGGCTGGGGCCGGCACCTGGCCAGCCATGGCTACACGGTGCTGCTCCCCCGCCACCCGGGCAGCGACAAATCGCAGCAGCAGGCCATGCTCTCCGGCGAGACGCCGCCCCCCAAGCCGGAGGACCTGAAGCTGCGGCCCATGGACATGAGCGCGGTGATCGATGCGGCCGCGGCGGGCAGCCTGGCGTTGCCCGCCGGCCTGCGCACCGACAGCGTCGTGGCGATGGGCCAGTCCTATGGCGCCACCACGGTGTTGCAGCTGGCCGGGGCCCGACCCAGTGCGGGCCTGCTCAACCGCTTCTGCAAGGACGTCACCAATCCGGCCCGCAACATCAGCTGGGTGCTGCAGTGCAGTTTCCTCACCTCCGCTGACCAGGCCGGCCTGGCCGACCCCCGGGTGAAGGCTGTGGTGGCGGTCAGCCCGCCGATGTCGCTGCTCTTCGACCAGGGCTCGGCCCGGGCCATGGGCGCCCGGGTGCTGCTGGTGAGCGGCAGCCGCGACTGGGTGGTGCCCTCGGGCCCTGAGGCGCTCACGCCCATGGCGCTGGAGGCGCGCAACGCCGGCGGCGGCCACCGGCTGGTGCTGGCCAGGGACGGCGATCACTTCAACCTGCGCTCCTCCTATGAGCAGGGGGGCGGTGCCCTGCGGGGGCTGCTGCTGGCCTGGACCGACGGCGCCTTTGCCGCCGGAGCCGCCGCGGCCCCCGGGCCGAGCGCCCCGTCGTTGCTGCCCCCCGATGGCTGGGGCGACACGGAGTTCCCCCTGGTGGATGTCACCGCCAACCTGCCCACCCTGCCGATCGGCTTCGCCCTGCCGATCGGACCCAACCAGCCGTGACGGCTCCGGCCCGGCCCCCGTCGCGCCGCCGGTGCGGGTTCCGTAATCTGGGTCCTCCCTTGGGGATCCGGACCTGGCCCAGGCCATGACAGACACGCTGGCACCCACGTCCGCCCCCGTGGCTTCCACCACGCCCGTGCCTCGGCTCAGCGTCCCCCGGGAGTACCTGGATCCCCCCGCCGCCTGGAACCCCACGGTGGGCTTGTTCCTGGCGGGCTACGGCCTGGCGGGCCTGACGATCTGGGGCTGGTTCGTGGGCGGCTGGCCCCTGCCGCCCCTGCTGGCCCTGGGCTTCCTGGCCCTGCACCTGGAGGGCACCGTCATCCATGACGCCTGCCACAACGCCGCCCATCCCAACCGCATCTGGAATGCGGTGATGGGCCATGGCGCCGCCCTGCTGCTGGGCTTCAGCTTCCCGGTGTTCACCCGGGTGCATCTGCAGCACCACGCCCACGTCAACGATCCCAAGCTCGATCCCGACCACATCGTCAGCACCTTCGGGCCCCTGTGGCTGATCGCGCCGCGGTTCTTCTATCACGAAGTTTTCTTCTTCCGCCATCGCCTCTGGCGCCATAACGAGCTGTTCGAGTGGGTCCTGGCCCGCACCATCTTCGTGCTGATCGTGGTGGCGGCCGCCCAGCACAACTTCCTGCCATTCGTCTTCAACTGCTGGTTCGCCCCGGCCCTGATGGTGGGGGTCACCCTCGGTCTGTTCTTCGACTACCTGCCCCACCGGCCCTTCCAGTCCCGCAACCGCTGGCACAACGCCCGCGTCTATCCCAGCAGGCTGATGAACTGGCTGATCATGGGCCAGAACTATCACCTGATTCACCATCTCTGGCCGTCGATCCCCTGGTTCGAATACCAGCCGGCGTATCACGCCACCAAGCCGATTCTCGATGCCAAAGGTTCACCGCAGCGGCTTGGATTGTTCGAAACCCGTACCGACAGCCTCAACTTCCTCTACGACATCTTCCTGGGGGTGCGCTCCCACAAGAAGCGTCGCAGCCGGCTTCGGCCGATCGTCAGGCTGATGCCCACCCGCCATGCCCGCCGGCGGGTGCTTGAGCTGTTGCACCGCACCGCCGTCTCGCCGGTGCGCTAGTCGCCCAGGATCTTGGGCACGCGGAAGAAATCCCCCTCCCGCTGGGGCGCCAGGGAGAGCAGCTCCTCCCGCACCGGGGTGGGGTCCACCGCGTCGGGCCGGGTCACGTTGACCACCTCCACCGCCCGGGTGGTGGGGGGTACGCCTTCGGTGTCCACCTGCTCGAGGTGGGCGACGTAGTCGAGGATCCGCTCCAGCTGAACGGTGTAGGTGGCGATCCGCTCCTCGGGCAGGGCCAGGCGGGCCAGCTGGGCCACCTTGCGCACATCCTCGGCCGTGATCCGCTCCATCGTCGCGCTCGTCGTCGTCGTCCGAACCTAGCCGCGGCCGTCGCCGCCTCAGCTGGCTTCCCCTTCCGGCCCCAGGAAATCGGCCAGGTCGTCGGCCAGGGCCGCCGCCGCCAGCTCCAGGAAGCGGGCGCCATGGTCGGCCGTGGCCAGGAAGGGGTCGGAGCCCATGCGACCGTCGGGATGGCGGCGGCGGAAGTCCTCGGGGCCGTGGATCGGCCCGGCGGGGGCCGCCTCCGGCAGGGGCCGCTGCTTGGCGTTGAGGCTGGGCTCCAGATGCAGGGTGAGGGCGATCTCGCTGGGGGTGGCGTGGTGCCCCTCCCGGTCGCCATAGCGATCGCGGGCCTCGCGCATCACCGGGCCGGCGGTGAACCAGTTGGCCAGACGGCAGCGCAGCCGCTCGGCCCCCGGCAGCCCCCGGGCCGCGGCCGTGCCATAGGCCTGGGCGAAGGCGGCCCGGGCCGTGGCGATGTTGCCGCCGTGGCCGTTGATCACGTAGATGCGCTCGAAGCCGTGACGCGCCAGCGAGAGCACCACGTCATGGAGCACGGCCAGCAGGGTGGAGGGCTGCAGGCTGATGGTGCCGGCGAAGCCCAGATGGTGCTCGGCCATGCCGAAGGCCTGGGCGGGTGTCACCAGCACCCCGGTGCGGCGACCCACCTCCAGGGCCACGGCCTCGGCGGTGAGGGCGTCGGTGCCGATGGCGCCGGTGGGCCCGTGCTGCTCGGTGGACCCCAGCGGCACGATCACCCCCCGGCAGCGGGTCAGGTAGTCCTCCACCTCGGGCCAGCTGCGCAGCTGCAGCCGGATCGCCTCGGTGCTGGCGACGGGGCCAGGAACCGTGCTGGGGGCTGGGGCGGTGCTGGGCATCGATCGGGTCATGGTGAACATGGCGGCAGGCGCCGTGCTGCCTAGGATCGACCCTATCCGCGGCGTCACGATGCTGCATCGCAAGCTCGACCGATTTCGCCTGGAGCAGCGACCGGTCTGGGTCTACCTGCTGGACCAGCAGCGCTGGATCGAGAGGGCCCTGGTGGTGGAGATCGAGGGCGATCTGGTCACCCTCCGCTTCGACGAGGAAGACGGCGACGAGCGCCACAGCTGGGAGGAGAGTGTCCGGCTGGCCTCGATCGGAGCCGTCAGCACCCGGCTGGCCTCGGTGAGCCTCTCCGCCGATGCCGACGACCTGCCCACCACCGGCGACTGCCCCGAGGCGGAGCGGCTGGGGAGTTCCTGATCCCTGGCTTGATGGCTGGCGGCCGGTTTGCGTGCCTCAGTGGGCGGTGCCGTTGCCGTCGTAGTCGTCGGTGTCGTAGTAGCCGCCCTTGGTGCCGAAGAACAGGGTGGTCAGCACGAACAGGCCGCTGACGGCCAGAAGGACGGTGCCGAGGTTGAAGCTGGCGGTTTCCATGGAGGGGTGTGGATCGGCGGGCGAAGGGCTGTTCACCGCTGCTGTCAGTGTGGCCCGCAGACGCGTCAACGGTGCACAGGGGAGCGCTGTCGTCCGCTTCCCCGCACCGTGGCCGGGTCGGCGGGGGTGCAGGACAGGTGGCCGCTGAGCAGCGCGACATCCTGGGCGTAGAGATCGCGGATCGAAGCGATCAGGGACGGACACAGGGCCCTGCGCGCTTCATCCGCCAGACCCCGCTCCGAGGCGTTGACGTTCACCGGGCTGACTTCCGTGACGAAACCCTTCTCCTGAAGCCATGAATCCAGGCGGCTCAGGTGACTGACCTCATCAACGATCAGGTGACCGGATTCGTCGTGCAACCACCAGCTCTGGGGCCTGAAGATGAAATCAATCCGATGCGGACTCTGCTGAAACAGCCAGTCCTCACAGAAGGTCCGAAAATCCTTCAGGGCCCAGCGGGGTGGCCTGTGCAGCGGGAACTGGGACACCAGCTCGGTGCCGCCACGGAGGGAGAAGCAGTAGGCCGAAATCAGCCGCTCGACAGGGCAGCGAACAAAGGCGACGGATGTCCGGGCGGCATAGTCGGCAGCGCCCAGAAGCTGGCGTCGGATGAAGTCGGCATAGAGATGGCCGAGGGGCCTGCCGTGAATCAGGGTGGAGGCATAGGTGCCTCCGCACCTGGGGACGTGCACAAAGATGTACCTGGACTTCAGATAGTCGAGGCGAGACTTCAGGCCTGTCCGGGTGAAACGCAGCCGATCGAGAGTGGAGTAGCGCTTCGCCATGGCCGCCCAACGTTATCCCTCGGTTAAGACCTGGTTAAGCCGTCCGTCCCGGCCCCTGCCGTACCAACGGACACGGTTGCAAAAATGAGAATGGTGATCAGCCGGAGCGACTCTCCCGTCCCCGCCCTCCCCCCGTCCTTCTTCGCCCGTCCCGCCGAGGTGGTGGCCCCGGAGCTGATCGGCTGTCTGCTGGTGCGGCGCCAGGCGTCGGGCGCCCTGCTCTGGGGCGTGATTGTCGAAACCGAGGCCTACTGCCAGAGCGAGCCGGCCTGCCACGGCCACCGCCGCCGCTCGGCCAGCAACGACACCCTCTTCGGCGAGCCCGGCCGCTTCTACGTGTACCTGACCTACGGCGTGCACCACTGCGTCAACGTGGTCACCGGCCGGTCTGACTGGGCCAGCGGGGTGCTGCTGCGGGCGGCGGCCCTGCCGGGGGCCCCGGAGCGGGATGCGGCCGGCCCCGGGCTGCTGGCCCGCTGCTTCGCCATCGACCGCCGTCAGGACGGCCTGATCGCCACGCCGGCCTCGGGTCTGTGGCTGGCCCCGCGGCCGCCCGGGCTGGCGGCGCTGCTGGACGGGCCGGGGCTGCAGGGGGAAGCGCCGTTGCTGCAGACCCAGCGCATCGGCGTCTCCCAGGGGCAGGAACTGCCCTGGCGCTGGTACCTGCGCGCCAGCCGCAGCGTCAGCCGGCGGGCCCGCGGTGATCGCAGGCCCCGACACGATGGGCTCGCCGACCTGCTGGCCTCTACGGTTGGGTCGTTCGACGGGAGCAGAACGCCTTGAGCGGCTGGAGTCACCGCCACGTGCTGGACCTGGCGTCCTTCTCGGTCGACGACTTCGCCACCGTTCTCGAACTGGCCCAGCGCTTCCGGGCCCTGCCGGTGGCCGGGGCGCGCCGCTTGCCCGCCCTCCAGGGCCGGCTGATGACCAGCCTCTTCTTCGAGCCCAGCACCCGGACGCGCAGCAGCTTCGAGCTGGCCGCCAAACGGCTCTCGGCGGAGGTGCAGAGCTTCTCGCCGTCGTCGAGCTCCCTCAGCAAGGGGGAGAGCCTGCTCGACACCGCCCGCACCTACGTGGCGATGGGGGCCAACATCCTGGTGGTGCGTCACCGCTGCGCCGGTGTGCCCCACAGCCTGGCCCGCGACCTCGACCGCTGCGGCGAGCGCGTGTCGGTGCTCAGCGCCGGTGATGGCCTGCACAGCCACCCCAGCCAGGGCCTGCTCGACCTGTTCACCCTGGCGCGCCACTTCGAACCCGAGGCCCCCTCCCCCGCCAGCCTGCGGGGCCGCCGCATCGTCATCGTCGGCGACGTGCTCCATTCCCGGGTGGCCCGCTCCAACCTCTGGGCCCTCACCGCCTGCGGCGCCGACGTGGTGCTCTGCGGGCCGGCCACCCTGCTGCCCGATTGCTTCGCCGACTTCGTTCTGGCCCCGCCGCCGGGCCAGGGGGCCGATCCGGTGGCCGCCCGGGGCCGGGTGCGGGTCGAGCGGCGCCTGGAGGAGGCCCTGCCCGGGGCCGACGCCGTCATGACCCTGCGCCTGCAGAAGGAGCGGATGCAGCAGCACCTGCTCACCAGCCTGGACACCTACCACCGCCAGTACGGGCTCAGCCACCGGCGCCTGGCCCTCTGCGGCGACGCCGTGCCGGTGCTGCACCCCGGCCCGGTGAACCGGGGGGTGGAGATCGCCGGCGAGCTGCTCGACGATCCCGGCCGCAGCCTGGTGGAGGAGCAGGTCCGCAACGGCATTCCGATCCGGATGGCCCTGCTTTATCTGCTGGCCGCCGTCTGAGCCCTCAGAGCAGCTTGAAGCCATCCAGCAGCAGGCCGTAGAGCAGGCCCATGCGTGCCATGTCCAGCACCTGGAGCCGCAGCTTCAGCGGCTGGGCCAGCAGCCTGCGCCGCAGCCGGGCCGCCACCTCGATGGCCAGCACGCACACCAGGGCGCCGAGGGGATCGAACAGGGACAGGGCGCCGGTGATCGAGCCGACGCTGCCGCCGATCACGAACCCGCCCAGCAGCACGATCAGCAGCAGCGAAAGGCGGCGCCAAGGGTTCTGCGCCCAGGCCTCAAGCAGGTTGCCGGACTGGGTGATCCGTTGCTGGAATCGGGTCTGCTGGAAGCGGGGAGGCAACGGTGCGAACCTGCCGCTGGGTGGAAAGGGGAGCAGGGGGCTCAGCACCCGAGGGTGGAAAGCCGCTGGCGGTGATCCCCATCACCCGGCCCAATCCCTGCGATCTCTTGTCTACACCATCTCTGGCGTCTTGACAGCATTTTCCCCCCACCGATAGGGGATGCCAATAAAAAAGCCCGAGGCCGAGGCCCGGGCGGGGTGATGGGGACGACACCAGCAAACCAATCTCCAGCGGGTCGGGCAAGGGGGGGCAGCCGCTGACCGGAGCGTCCCTGCGGGGGCTTGACGGGTGGCGTGGTCGTTCTCAGACGTCCCGATTCAGCCGTCCCCGTCCTTCTTGCGTGAGCCCTTGCCTTCCAGCAGTTCCAGCAGGGCCTCCATCTGGGCCATCACACCCCGCACCTCACCGGCCTCCGGCAGCAGGCCGTCCTCCATGACTCCCTGGTGCATCTCCCGCAGCTCCTGACGGATGTAGCGCAGATGACTGACAACCTGTTCGCGCTTGGACTGCGACATTGAGCGGGCCCCTGATCAACCCCCTCTTTTACCCCATCGCCGATTCACTTCCGCCCGAAACGCTCCTTGGCCTGCTGGTAGAAGGCGAGATCCACACCCTCCAGGCCGGCCTCGCGGGCCAGGGATTCGATCCGCCGCCGGATGATCGGCCGCACCACGAACGGGATCTCCTTCAGGCTGGTTTCCGCGTCGCTGCTCCAGTTCATCGGCAGGGGATCGGGACGGGTCGGTGCTGGGCCGGGGGCCGCTGGGACACCCCGCAGGACGTCGGCAGGCCCGGGCGGGGAGAATGGTGGATGGAGAATAGGGGACTCGAACCCCTGACCTCTGCGGTGCGATCGCAGCGCTCTACCAGCTGAGCTAATTCCCCTTCGATCGCCATTATCACCATCCCGTCCCCCTTCCCGGTCGCCCCCTTGGTTGATTCCAGCCTGTCCATCACCCCCGAGCAGCTCGCGGCCTTCGACGACGCCTCCATTGCCGAGCTCGCCCGGCGTCTCGAGGAGGACGACTACCCCACGCCGTTCGCGGGCCTGGCCGACTGGCACCTGCTGCGGGCCCTGGCGATCCACCGCCCGGACCTGATCCGGCCCTATGTCCATCTGGTGGATCAGGAACCCTTCGATGAGGAGTGAGGCGGACGCCGGGGAGCGTCGGGAGGATCTGACGGCTGGCCCCGATGGCCCCGCCGGCACCCACGACCCCGCCGGCCCCGCCGGCCCCGCCGACCCCCTCGCCGGTCGGCGGGTGCTGGTGCTGATCAGCGGCAGCATCGCCGCCGTCAAGCTGCCCCAGCTCGTCAGCGCCCTGGTGCAGCGCGGGGCCCTGGTGCGCTGCGTGCTCAGCCCCGGCGCCGAGCGGCTGGTGAGCGCGGTGGCCCTGGCCAGCCTCAGCCGCGCCCCCTGCCACATCGAGGCTGACCAGTGGAGCCATCAGGAATCCAGGCCCCTGCACATCGCCCTGGCCGAGTGGGCCGAGGTGGTGCTGTTGGCCCCCCTCAGCGCCACCAGCCTGGCCCGCTGGGTGCACGGGATGGCCGACACCCTGCTGGCCAGCACCCTGATCGCCTGCGAGGCCCCCGTGGTGGCCGCCCCGGCCATGAACAGCGCCATGTGGGCCGCCCCGCCGGTGCGCCGCAACTGGCGGGAGCTGCAGGGCTGGGAGGGGGTGCTGCCCCTGGATCCCGGCAGCGGCCTGCTGGCCTGCGACCGGGTGGGTGATGGGCGCATGGCCGACCCGGAGCTGCTGCTGCTGGCGCTGGAGTCGGTGCTGGTGGCCGGCTGCCGCCGCGACTGGCGGGGACGCCGCCTGCTGGTGAGTGCCGGTCCCACCCGGGAGGCCCTCGACCCGGCCCGCTGCCTCACCAACCCCAGCACCGGACGCATGGGCGTGCTGCTGGCCCAGGCCGCCCGCCTGCGCGGCGCCACGGTCGATCTGGTGCATGGCCCGCTGGCGGTCGATCCGGCCTGGCTGGAGGGCCTCCACTGCCACCCCGTCGTCACCGCGGCTGCGATGGAAGCGGCGCTGCTGCGGCTTCAGGACGGTGCCGATGCCATCGCCATGGCCGCCGCCGTGGCCGACCACCGCCGCCGCAGCCCGGAGGGCCACAAGCTTCCCAAGGAGGCGCTGGAGGCCTCCCTCACCGCTGGCTGGGAGCCGGTGCCCGACCTGCTGGCGGCCCTGGTGCGGCGCCGGCCTCCGGCCCAGGCGATCCTGGGGTTCGCCGCCCAGAGCGGTGAGGTGCTCCAGGAGGCCCGGGCCAAGTTCGCCCGCAAGGGCTGCGATCTGCTGTTCGCCAACCCCATCGACCGGGACGGAGCTGGATTCGGGGCGGTCGGCAACGAAGGCTGGTTGCTCGGTCCAGGCGAGCGGGAAAGCCAGGTGGGTCCCACCGGCAAGCTGGCCCTGGCCCACCGGCTGCTCTCGGCGCTCGCGGCAGCGGCGGCGCTCAGGGCTCTGGATCGGGCGCCAGCAGATCCATGAACGTGCGCAGCTGCAGCCGGGGGATGTAGGGCCAGCCGCCGCTGCCTTCCATCTCGGAGAGCAGGGTGAACAGGCCGTTGCGGTCGCTGGGGAGGCTGCTGCGGAAGGGGCCGTCCTGGATGGTGCGGTGCAGGTGCTCGATGCGGCGCAGCAGATCCAGAAGGGCCTCGGGCTGGTCGGCGCGCTGCTCGGCGATCCTCAGCAGGGTGTCGAGGGCCCGCTGGAGTTCGGGGTCGGCGGCTGGGTCGAAGGCTGGCTCGGTCGCGGGGGCGGACGTCGGAGGGGCCGGAGCCGTCGCGGCGGGTCCCGGAGACGGCGGCGCGAAGGGCGTGGAGTCGTCGATCGGGTGGGTGCGGCTCAGGGACATCTCCCTCTCATACAGGTTGTTGAGAGCCCACGCAAGCCACCTGGAATGGGCGTTTTGCACCGGTAGGATCCCGGCCAGCCCAGTTCCCGTTCCGTCTCTGCGGCTTCTCCCCATGCGTTTCCGTCCCCTGCTGGCCCTCGTGCTGGCTCTGTGCCTGACCCTGGTGTCCGCATGCAGCGGCGGGGCCAAGGCCGTTGATCGGGCCAATCTCACCTACGAAGACATCCACAACACCGGTCTGGCGAACGACTGCCCGACCCTGCCCGATTCCGCACGCGGCACCATCACCCTGGATCCCTCCGCGACCTACCAGCTGAAGGAGATCTGCATGCACCCCTCCGAGGTCTTCGTGAAGGGGGAGCCCGCCAACAAGCGCCAGGAGGCCCAGTTCGTCGCCGGCAAGATCCTCACCCGCTACACCTCCAGCCTGGATCAGGTCTACGGCGACCTCAAGGTCAGCGGTGACAAGCTCAGCTTCAAGGAGCTGGGTGGCATCGACTTCCAGCCGATCACCGTGCTGATGCCCGGTGGTGAGGAAGTGCCCTTCATGTTCTCCAGCAAGGAGCTCAAGGCCTCTTCCGCCGGCACCGCCTTCTCCACCAGCACCGACCTCAAGGGCGAGTACCGCGCCCCCAGCTACCGCACCAGCAACTTCCTGGATCCCAAGGGCCGGGGCCTGACCACCGGCTACAGCAGCGCCGTGGGTCTGGTGCCCGCCGGTGATGAGTTCGCCGGGGAAACCGTCAAGCGCTATGTGGATGGCTCCGGCACCATGGACCTCTCGATCACCAAGGTCGATCCCAGCACCGGCGAGTTCGCCGGGGTGTTCACCGCCATCCAGCCCTCTGACACCGACATGGGCACCAAGGCCGTCGTCGACGTCAAGATCACCGGCGAGCTCTACGGCCGTCTCGAGCAGGTCTGAGGCCCGGGCCGGGTTTCGCCCCAGGCCCCCCTCACCACAACCGGTTGATCCCAGGGGCCCACGGGCCCCTTTTTCATGGCCGCCCTTTTTCAGGGCCGAAGGTTGGTCTGGGAGGATGGGCCTATTCCCTGTGCAGCCCCGGCCCGTCGCCATGACGCTCGCCAACACCGCCGCCCGTTCCGATCTGATCGCCCCCCATGGCGGCAGCCTCGTCGACCTGATGGTGCCGCCCGACCACCAGGAGGGTGTGCGTGCCTCGGTGGACAAGGCGCTGGAGTGCAGTCACCGCAACGCCTGCGACGTGGAGCTGCTGATCGTGGGCGGCTTCTCGCCCCTGCGCGGCTTCATGCACCAGGAGGACTACGAGGCTGTGGTGGCGGGCCACCGCACCACCAGCGGTCTGCTGTTCGGCCTGCCGATCATCTTCGACACCGACGACGCCTCCGTCGCCGTGGGCCAGCGGCTGCTGCTCACCTACCAGGGCCAGGACCTGGCCGTGCTCACCGTGGAGAGCCGCTGGGAGCCCGACAAGGTGCTCGAGGCCAAGGGGTGCTACGGCACCACCTCCCTGGAACATCCGGCGGTGCGCATGATCGCCACCGAACGGGGCCGCTACTACCTGGGCGGGCGCCTCCAGGGTCTGGCCCTGCCGCAGCGCGTCTTTCCCTGCAGCACCCCGGTGGAGGTGCGCGCCACCCTGCCCGCGGGCCAGGACGTGGTGGCCTTCCAGTGCCGCAACCCCATCCACCGGGCCCACTACGAACTGTTCACCCGCGCCCTCGAGGCCCCCAACGTGAGCAAGGGCGGGGTGGTGCTGGTGCACCCCACCTGCGGTCCCACCCAGGAGGACGACATCGCCGGAGAGGTGCGCTTCGCCACCTATGAGCGCCTGGCCGCCGAGGTGGACAACCCCCGCATCCGCTGGGCCTACCTGCCCTACGCCATGCACATGGCCGGCCCCCGGGAGGCCTTGCAGCACATGATCATCCGCAAGAACTACGGCTGCACCCACTTCATCATTGGCCGCGACATGGCGGGCTGCAAATCGTCCCTCACCGGCGAGGATTTCTACGGCCCCTACGAGGCCCAGGACTTCGCCCGTGACCAGGCCACCGAGCTCGGCATGGAGACGGTGCCGTCCCTCAACCTCGTTTACACCGAGGAGGAGGGCTACGTCACCGCCGAGCACGCCCAGGCCCGGGGGCTGCACATCCGCAAGCTGAGCGGCACCCAGTTCCGCCAGATGCTGCGCGGCGGTGAGGAGATCCCGGAATGGTTCGCCTTCCGTAGCGTGGTGGAGGTGCTCAGGGCCGCGGCCTGAGCCCCGTCCGACCCCGGACGCCGATTAACATTCTGTTACTTTCACTCTCACACAGGAGACAGGGTCGTGAAGAAACGCTGGCGCAACGCGGGGCTCTACGTGCTCCTGGTGATCGTGATGATCGCCGTGGGCACCGCCTTCCTGGAGCGTCCTGACCCGGCCCGGGCCCCCCGCACCCTGCGCTACAGCGACTTCGTCGAGGCCGTCCAGGCCAACGAGATCTCCCGGGTGCTGATCTCCCCCGACCGCGGCACCGCCCAGGTGGTGGAAAACGACGGCCAGCGCGCCGTGGTGAACCTCGCCCCCGACAAGGACCTGCTCAAGCTGCTCACCGACCACAACGTCGACATCGCCGTGCAGCCCAACCGGGAGCCGGCGGCCTGGCAGCAGGCGATCGGCAGCCTGATCTTCCCGCTGCTGCTGCTCGGTGGCCTGTTCTTCCTGCTGCGGCGCGCCCAGGGCGGCGGCGGCAACCCGGCCATGAACTTCGGCAAGAGCAAGGCCCGGGTCCAGATGGAACCCCAGACCCAGGTCACCTTCGGTGACGTGGCCGGCATCGAGGGCGCCAAGCTCGAGCTCACCGAGGTGGTCGACTTCCTCAAGAACCCCGATCGCTTCACCGCCGTCGGCGCCAAGATCCCCAAAGGCGTGCTGCTGGTGGGCCCTCCGGGCACCGGCAAGACCCTGCTGGCCAAGGCCGTGGCCGGTGAGGCCGGTGTGCCGTTCTTCTCGATCTCCGGTTCGGAGTTCGTCGAGATGTTCGTGGGCGTTGGCGCCAGCCGGGTGCGCGACCTGTTCGAGCAGGCCAAGAAGAACGCCCCCTGCATCGTCTTCATCGATGAGATCGACGCCGTGGGCCGCCAGCGCGGCGCCGGCCTCGGCGGTGGCAACGACGAGCGGGAGCAGACCCTCAACCAGCTGCTCACCGAGATGGACGGCTTCGAGGGCAACACCGGCATCATCATCGTGGCCGCCACCAACCGCCCCGACGTGCTCGATTCGGCCCTGATGCGGCCGGGCCGCTTCGACCGTCAGGTGGTGGTCGACCGCCCCGATTACGCCGGTCGTCTCCAGATCCTGGGTGTCCACGCCCGCGGCAAGACCCTCGCCAAGGACGTCGACCTCGACAAGGTGGCCCGCCGCACCCCCGGCTTCACCGGTGCCGACCTTGCCAACCTGCTCAACGAAGCGGCCATCCTCGCCGCCCGGCGCCAGCTGACCGAGGTGTCGATGGATGAGGTCAACGACGCCATCGAGCGCGTCATGGCCGGCCCGGAGAAGAAGGACCGGGTGATGAGCGAGCGCCGCAAGCGCCTGGTGGCCTACCACGAGTCTGGCCACGCCCTGGTGGGCGCCCTGATGCCCGATTACGACCCCGTCCAGAAGATCAGCATCATTCCCCGCGGCCAGGCCGGCGGCCTCACCTTCTTCACCCCCAGTGAGGAGCGCATGGAGTCGGGCCTCTACTCCCGCTCCTACCTGCAGAACCAGATGGCCGTCGCCCTCGGTGGCCGGGTTGCCGAGGAGATCGTCTACGGCGAGGACGAAGTCACCACCGGGGCCTCCAACGACCTGCAGCAGGTGGCCCGTGTCGCCCGCCAGATGGTCACCCGCTTCGGCATGAGCGACCGCCTCGGCCCGGTGGCCCTGGGCCGGGCCCAGGGGGGCATGTTCCTCGGCCGCGACATCGCCGCCGAACGGGACTTCTCCGAGGACACCGCCGCCGCCATCGACGAGGAGGTCTCCCAGCTGGTGGCCGACGCCTACCGCCGCGCCACCGAGGTGCTGCTCGCCAACCGGGCCGTCCTCGATGAGCTGGCCGAGCTCCTGGTCGAGAAGGAGACGGTGGATGCCGAGGAGCTCCAGGAGCTGCTCATCTCCCGCGATGTGACGGTGGCTGCCTACGTCTAGGCCCCCCTGCGAGTCCCTGATCCAGTCCCTGCACCACCAGCCCCTGCTGGTGGTGCTTCGCGCTGAGCAGCCAGCGCTGCTGGCCCCCCAGCTGGGCCAGCTGGCCGACCTGGGGGTGCGCCATGTGGAGATCGCCTGGGGGCCCTCGGCGGGCTGGATCCCGGAATGTCGGCGCCTGATCGCGGCGTTCCCCGATCTGCTTCTGGGGGCGGCCTCCATCTGCACCCCAGCGGCCCTGGCGGCGTCCCTGGAGGCGGGTTTCTCCTACGGCGTCTCCCCCGTCCTGGACGCGGAGCTGCTGGAGACGGCGGCGAAGGCCCGCTTCGCCCTGGTGCCCGGGGTGATGACAGCCACGGAGGTGAACCGGGCCCGGTCCCTGGGCTGCCCGATCGTCAAGCTGTTCCCCGCCGCCAGCGTCGGCATCGGCCACTGGCGGCGCCTGCGGGATCCCCTCGGCCCACCGCTCCCCTTCTGCATTGCCGCCGGCGGTCTGCAGCCGGGCGATGTGCGTCCCTGGCTGGAGGCCGGGGTCAATGCCGTCGCCCTGGGTTCGTCCCTGGTCGCCCAGGGGCCGGAGCCGCTGCGCCTTGTGCTGGAGGCACTGCAGCAGCGGCCCTGAGCCGGCGGATCACCAGAGGCTGCACTGACCCTGCTGGCGCAGCAGGTGATCGGCCAGCACCAGGGCCACCATCGCCTCCACCATCGGCACGGCCCGGGGCAGCACGCAGGGGTCATGGCGTCCCTTCGCCGCCAGGGTGGTGGCGGCGCCGGTGGCATCGATGGTCTGCTGCTCCTTGCGGATCGTGGCCGTGGGTTTGAAGGCCACCCGCAGCTGGATCTCCTCCCCGTTGCTGATGCCCCCCTGGATGCCCCCCGAGTTGTTGGTGGCGGTCCGCAGGCGGCCGTCGTCGCTGGGCAGGAAGGCGTCGTTGTGTTCGCTGCCGCGCAGCAGGGTGCCGCCGAAGCCGGAGCCGATCTCGAACCCCTTGGTGGCCGGCAGCGACATCACCGCCTTGGCCAGATCCGCCTCCAGCTTGTCGAACACCGGCATGCCCAGACCCACCGGCGGCCGCCGCACCAGGCATTCGATCACCCCGCCGCAGGAATCCCCTTCCCGCCCGATCGCCTCGATGCGCTCGATCATCCGCTCAGCGGTTCCGGCGTCGGGGCAGCGCACGATGTTGGCCTCCACCGCCTCCAGGCTCACGCTGGCGGGATCGATCGTGGCCTCGATGGTGTGAATCCGGCGCACCCAGGCGATCACCTCGGTGCCGTGGGTGCGGGCCAGCAGCTGCTTGGCCACCGCACCGGCGGCCACCCGGCCGATTGTTTCCCGGGCTGAGGCGCGGCCACCGCCGCTGCGGGCCTGGATGCCGTACTTGGCCTGGTAGGTGGCGTCGGCATGGGAGGGCCGGAAGGCCACCTGCATCTCCTGATAGTCCCCGGGGCGCTGGTCCTTGTTGCGGACCACCATGGCGATCGGCGTCCCGAGCGTGACCCCATCGAGCAGGCCGCTGAGGATCTCGACCCGGTCCTCCTCCTTGCGGGGGGTGGTGATGCGGCTCTGGCCGGGCCGGCGCCGGTCGAGATCGGCCTGGATCTGCTCCAGGTCCAGCGGCAGCCTGGGGGGACAGCCATCGATGATCACCCCGACGCCACCGCCGTGGGATTCGCCGAACGTGCTGATCCTGAAGAGATCACCGAAACTGCTGCCCATCACACCGCCCTGACCAACCGGGTTTCCCGAAGCAGGGAGCCTACCCAGCCGGAACCCGACGCCATGAAAAAACCCCCTGCTCGCGCAGGGGGTTGGAAGGTTCCAGAGAATCTGGAGGGGCTGGATCAGCCGATCGCCGGGGCGGTCAGGGCCACGGGGGTGGCGCTGGCAGCGGCCAGGTCGAGGGGGAAGTTGTGAGCGTTG
>NZ_JAFKRK010000022.1:0-83602 GCF_019038535.1 Synechococcus sp. CCAP 1479/9
GGGCGCCGCGATGAAGGCGACGATGAAGCAGATGGTGGCGGCCAGCAGGGTGGGGATCATCAGCACACCGAACCAACCGACGTAGAGACGGTTGTTGGTGGAGGTGACCCACTCACAGAACTGGTTCCACACCGAAGCGCCGGAGCGCTGCTGGAGAGTGGCGGTCATGAGTGCGTAGAAGGAAGTCACCGAGCGCTGGCGTCGAAACGCCGGGCCGGTGGAAGGAGATGGGGGCGGAATCCCGTCCCCGCAGCACTGTAACAGTGTGTTGCGGAGTGTGAGGGCCGCCTTCATGAAGAAAACCTTTGCTCCCCGGCGCGCCTCCCCCGGCCCCCTCCCCTGGGACCTCCCGCCCCCGGTAAGCCAGCCGCCCACCGGCGGCCCGGGCGCGCTTGTTAGCGTCCAGAGACCCCCTCGAGCCGCGTCAGCCGTGAGCGATCAACGGGTGCTGCTCGTGCGGCTGCCCTGCAATCCGATCTTCCCGATCGGCCCGATCTACCTGGCCGATCACCTGCACAAGTGCTTTCCCGCCCTGCCCCAGCGGATCCTGGATCTGGCGGCGGTGCCCCTGCTCGATGTGCAGCGCGTGCTCCTGGAGGTGGTCGACCAGTTCCGGCCCACCCTGCTGGTGTTCTCCTGGCGGGACATCCAGATCTACGCCCCGGTCGATGGCCGGGGCGGCAATCCGCTCCAGAACTCCTTTGAGGTGTTCTATTCCGCCAGCCCCCTCAAGCGCCTGCGGGGGGCGATCGGCGGGTTGCGGCTGATGGGCTCCTATTACGGCGAGCTGTGGCGGAACCTGCGGCTGGTGCGCCGGGGGCTGCGGCGCGCCCGCCGCCACAACCCCGGGGCCCGGGTGGTCATCGGCGGCGGGGCGGTGAGCGTCTTCTACGAGCAGCTGGGCCGTGGCCTGCCCACGGGCTCCGTGGTGTCGGTGGGGGAGGGGGAAGGGCTGCTGGAGAAGCTGATCCGTGGCCAGTCCCTCACGGGCGAACGCTGCTACGTGGTGGGCGAGGCGCCCCGTCCTGGCCTGATCCACGAGCAGCCGGCGGGCCTGGAGAAGACGGCCTGCGACTACGCCTACATCGAATCGATCTGGCCCCAGCTGAACTGGTACCTCGACGGTGGTGACTTCTACGTCGGGGTCCAGACCAAGCGCGGCTGCCCCCACAACTGCTGCTACTGCGTCTACACCGTGGTGGAGGGCAAGGCCGTGCGCGTCAACTCGATCGCCGAGGTGGTGCGCGAGATGCGCCAGCTCTACGACCGTGGCGTGCGTGGCTTCTGGTTCACCGATGCCCAGTTCATCCCGGCCCGGCGCTACATCGACGACGCCAAGGACCTGTTGCGGGCCATTCAGGCGGAGGGCCTCACGGACATCCGCTGGGCGGCCTACATCCGCGCCGACAATCTCGACGCCGAGCTGGCCGAGCTGATGGTGGCCACGGGGATGAGTTACTTCGAGATCGGCATCACCTCGGGGTCCCAGGAGCTCGTGCGCAAGATGCGCATGGGCTACAACCTGCGCACGGTGCTGGAGAACTGCCGGATGCTGGCGGCGGCCGGCTTCCGTGAGCATGTCTCCGTCAACTATTCGTTCAACGTGATCGATGAACGGCCGGAGACCATCCGCCAGACGATCGCCTATCACCGGGAACTGGAGAGCATCTTCGGCGCCAGGTCGGTGGAGCCGGCGATCTTCTTCATCGGCCTCCAGCCCCACACCCACCTGGAGCAGTACGCCTTCGACCAGGGGATGCTCAAGCCGGGCTACGACCCCATGAGCCTGATGCCCTGGACGGCCCGCAAGCTGCTCTGGAACCCGGAACCGATGGGTCAGGTGTTCGGCCGGATCTGCCTGGAGGCCTTCGAGCGCAACCCGGCCGACTTCGGCCGCACCGTGATGGACCTGCTGGAGAGGGAGTACGGCGTGGCTCCCCTGGATCAGGCGTTGCGGGCGCCGGTGGAGGGGCGCCGGGCCCTGGCCACGGCGACGCTCTGAGCAGCGAGCAGCCCGAAACCTGTCACGATTGCCGCAAATAGGCTGCTATTAGAGAATTTTAAGGTATTTACAGTAAACTCACCACTCAAGCGGCCTAGCCGCGGTCGCAGGCGCCTGCCCTGCAGGCCTCTTCCACCCAAGGCTCCCCCAAGCGCTTCCCCAGCATGGCCACCAGAAACGTCACCCCCTCCGGAATCCCCACCCTCCGTGAGGCGATCAATGCGGCGGCGGCAGGGGACACCATCCTTCTGGCGGATGGCACCTACGCCTCCGTCCGGTCCCTGGCCAAGCAGACCTCCGTCCCTGGGGTCGTCCAGGCCTCCGGCTATGCCGTGACCGGCACTTCCGAGGCGGGCACCATCGTCAAGGACACCCGCATCTTCCAGAGGAATGTGGACGGGGCCTTCGGTCCCGGCAGCGTCGAGAACCTCACCCTGGAGTACACCTCCGGTGGCCTCTCCGATGGCGGCGCCCTGCTGCGGGCCACCTCTGGGGCGTTTCTGGTGCGCGGTGTCACCTTCACCGGCAACCACACCGGCTGGAACGGCAACGGCAACCTCTACATGTCGTTGACCTCGTTTTCGGCCCTGTCCCCGATCACGGCGGATCTGACCCTGGACGATGTCGCGGTCAGGGTGAAGGGGCAGTCCGGATTCAATCCCCTGACCGGCGCGGGTGGCTCCGCTTTCCTGCACAGCTGGAACAACAGCGGCAGCCTTCTCATCCGCGACAGCCTCTTTGATGAGGCCGGTTTCCTGAGCAGCTTCAACATCCTCAACTTCACGGGTTCCTTTGCCGCCGGTTCGGTTCAGATCTCCGGCAATACCTTCACCCGCTCCGAGAACCAGACCGTGGTGCGCCCCACGGGCAATATCCTCGCCAATGTGGCAGCGACGCTGAGCGGCAATACCTTCGAGAACGGCTCCTATCTTGATCTCTATGACGTCAGCAGGCCCATCACGCTGACCTCGAACACGTTTTCGACCATTGCCAATGGCTTCGGCCTTCGTGTCAATGGCCCCACCGTCGGGGTGCTCCCAGTCCTGGCCGGCACGAACGTCTTCAGCGGACCGGGCCTTGCCCTGAAATACGTCGACCCTGGGACCAACAAGTCCATCAGCCTGACCGGGACCAGCATCGTCAACGGTGCGTCCTTCACGAAGCTCACCGCCGGTGGGCAGGGCAATGACACGCTCACCCTTGTCGCCGGCTTCACCGACTGGGTGAGCGGTGATGACGGCAATGATTCGATTTCCACCGGTGACCTCGCCGACGTTCTGCTGGGGGGTGGGGGCAACGACACCATGACCGGCGGAACCGGTAACGACACCGTCCGCGGTGGCGCTGGAAATGACACCATCAATTACACCGTCGATGCCGATGGTGTCGATGCGGTGGATGGCGGCGCTGACACCGATGCCCTGGTGCTCACCTCAGGTTCGGGTAATCAGACTCTCACAGTCGTCTTTGACGGAGTCTCCATTACAGGCTTTGAAGGTGGTTCAGTCACCAATGTGGAGTCAGTGACGGCCAACCTTGGCAGAGGCCCGGCTGACCTGCTGGCTTACGAAACAACAACGGCTGCTGTCACCGTCAATCTTGCCCTCGGAAGTGCAAGTGGGTTTGCCTCAATCGCAGAAATTGAGTATGTGCGGTCAGGTGCAGGTGCTGATTCCCTCACGGGTAGCACTGTGGCCAATATTCTTGATGGTGGTGCCAACAACGATACGATTGATGGTGGCGGTGGAGACGACACTTTGATCGGTGGCCTCGGGGCCGATCTCTTGACAGGTGGCTCGGGGAATGACTCCTTCCGATACTTCTCGAGCGATGAATCGGGCACAACGGCTGCAACCCGTGACATCATCACGTCCTTTGAAGGAGCTGGAGTTGCCGGGGGTGATCTGATCAATGTCAATGAAATTGACGCGAACACCGGTGCGGGTGGCAACCAGAACTTCACCTTCATCGGCAATGCAGCGTTCACCGCTGTGGGTCAGTTACGTTTCGTCCAGGACGGCACCAACACCTTCGTTGAGGGCAACACCACAGGAGCCACTGGAGCGGAATTCACCATCCAGGTGAATGGGTTGCAGACCTTCATCGCCGCCGACTTTGTCCTCTAGGCCCACCGCGGCTTTGGTGGGCGGCAATCAGCGCTGAGGGGGCTTCACCCCTCGGACGTCGGCATCCCATCCGCCCGAGACCGCGGCTTGAGGTACCCCCGCAGCACCAGCAGCCCACCAAGCCCGATCCACCCCACCAGGCCCCCGATGGGGTTGGGTTGGCTGCCGCCCGGCCCGGCGATCCATGGGGGGGCGCCCGGCACCAGCTCCAGCAGGCCCGCCTGCAGGGCGAACCAGCCCCCCACCAGTCCGCCGTGCAGGCCGACCGCCCCCCAGAGCACCCCGCCATCGTCCCTGCGCACCAGGGCCAGATTCAGTCCCAGCAGCAGCAGCCCGCCCAGCAGGCCCACCGCCCCCATTCCGCCGGGCTGACTCCAGGGGTGGACGAGGGCGAAGACGGCCGCCTGCAGCAGCAGCGCCCCCCTGGGGGCCATCTGGTGCTGCAGTTCACCCCACAGCCAGCCGCGGAACACCAGTTCCTCCGCGAAGCCCACGCCCGCCACCAGGGCCAGGGCGTTGAGCAACTCGCCCCCGTCCAGGCCGGCCGGCCCGATCCAGCGGGCGCTGCCCGAGGCCAGCAGGGCGCCCACCACCAGAGCCAGCAGCGCCAGGGTCCGAAGCAGACCCCGCCCGAAGGCCCCCAGCACCACGGGCAGCGGGGCCAACACTCCCAGGGCGCGCCACGGATGGGTTTCCCCCCAGGCCCGGCGCAACCGCAGCGGCAGGGTCAGCAGCAGCAGCACCAGGGCCACCACCGCCCCCGCCAGATCCACCTGATCGGGGCGCAGACCCGGAGCGAGGCCGCCCAGGGGACGCACCAGCAGCCAGCCGAGGCCGTAGAGCAGCGGCACGTAGAGCAGGGTGCCGCTCCAGCGGGGGCCCACTCAGTTCTCCGGCTCGATCGTGCTGGTGAGGCCCTTGGCCTTGAGGGTTTCGCAGTAGAACTCCGCCGGCTCCAGGTCGCAGACGATCACCAGTCCCACCCCGGTGTTGTGGGCCTCCAGCATCACGGCGATGGCATCCTGCTCACTCAGGGAGGGCACCACCTGGCGCAGGGTGTTCACCACGTACTCCATGCTGTTCACGGGGTCGTTGTGAAGCAGCACCTTGTAGCGGGGTGAGGTCTTGCGCACCCGCTCCGGCGCCTTCTCGATCACGGCAGCCCCCCCCGGCGAACGGGAGGGGGTTTCGGTGGCCGCCGGGGTGGTGGAGGCGGTGGCAAAGGGCGGGATGGTCATGGGCATGGCCGCTCCGGTCCTGACAGTGGCCAACTCTAAAGAGCCCGGATCCGGCGCATCGCCTCGTCCACGTTGGCGCGGGAGTTGAAGGCGGAGAGGCGGAAATAGCCCTCGCCCGCCGCGCCGAAGCCGCTGCCGGGGGTGCCCACCACATGGGCCTGGTTCAGCAGGTGGTCGAAGAAGCCCCAGGAATCCAGCCCGTCGGGGGTCTTGATCCACACGTAGGGGGCCTGCTGGCCGCCGTACACCTGCAGGCCGGCGGCCTCCAGTTCACGGCGGATGGTGGCCGCGTTCTCCATGTAGAAGCTGATCAGGGCCCGCACCTGCTCCTGTCCTTCCGGCGAGTACACGGCCTCGGCGCCCCGCTGCACGATGTAGCTCACCCCGTTGAACTTGGTGCTCTGGCGCCGGTTCCAGAGGCCCCACAGTTCCACCGCCTCACCGGCGGCCGTGGTGCCGGTGAGGCCCCGGGGCACCACGGTGAGGGCGCAGCGGGTGCCGGTGAAGCCGGCGTTCTTGGAGAAGGAGCGGAACTCGATCGCGCAGCGCCGTGCCCCTTCGATCTCGTAGATGGAGTGGGGCAGCTCCGGATCGGAGATGAACGCCTCGTAGGCGGCGTCGAACAGGATCAGGGCGTTGTGGGCCAGGGCGTAGTCGACCCACTGCTTCAGCTGCTCCCGGGTGGCGACCGCGCCGGTGGGGTTGTTGGGGAAGCAGAGGTAGATGAGGTCGACCGGCTGCTCCGGCAGCGGGGCCACGAAGCCGTTGGCCGCCGTGATCGGCAGGTAGGTGAGGCCCCCGTAGCGGCCGCCCCCGTCGGCGTCGCCGGTGCGGCCCGCCATCACGTTGCTGTCCACATACACCGGATAGACCGGATCGGTGACGGCGATGCGGTTGCCGGCCCCGAGGATGTCGAGGATGTTGCTGCTGTCGCACTTGGAGCCGTCGGAGATGAAGATCTCCTCGGCGCTCACCTCGCAGCCGCGGGCCTGGAAGTCGTGGCGGGCGATCGCCTCCCGCAGCCAGGCGTAGCCCTGCTCGGGGCCGTAGCCGTGGAAGCCCTCCCGGGTGCCCATGGCCTCGATCGCCCGCTGCATCGCCTCCCGGCAGGCCGCCGGCAGGGGTTCGGTGACGTCGCCGATGCCCAGCCGGATCACGGCCGCTTCGGGATGGGCCTCCGTGAACGCTTTGACGCGTCGGGCGATCTCGGGGAACAGGTAGCCCGCCTTGAGCCGGAGGTAGCTGTCGTTGACCTGAACCATGGGTGGGAAGCGGGAGGCGTGCGGCGGGGCCAGGCGGCATCTTCCTATGGCGCGGGCCGGCCTGCCTACGCTCGGGTCGCAGCCCGCCGGTCTCCGCCGTGACCTTCGCCACCGCCGCCGCGACGGCCGACGCCCCCGTCGCCTTCGCTGAGCTGGTCGACGGCGGCATCGCCCGGCCCGCCCGCTACCTCGGCAATGAGCGGGGGGTGGAGCCCCGCGACTGGTCGGCGGCCCGGGTCCGCTGGGCGCTCACCTACCCGGAGGTTTACGAGGTCGGCGCCAGCAACCTCGGCCACGTGCTGCTCTACGCGATCCTCAATGCCGTTCCGGGCCAGCTGTGCGATCGGGCCTACCTGCCGGCGCCCGATCTGGCGGCCCGGCTGCGGGAGCGGGGGGCGCCCCTGTTCGCGGTGGAAAGCCACCGGCCCCTGACCGCTTTCGACATCCTCGGCTTCAGCCTCAGCTACGAGCTCGGCGGCACCAACATCCTGGAGATGCTGGATCTGGCGGGCATCCCGATCCGCGCCGCCGACCGGGGCGACCTGCCCCTGGACGACCCGGCGTCCCCTCCCCTGATCTTTGCCGGCGGCCCCACCGCCACGGGCAATCCCGAACCCTTCGCGCCCTTCTTCGATTTCCTCGCCCTGGGGGACGGGGAGGAACTGCTGCCCGAGATCGGCCTGGTGGTGGCCGAGGGGCGGGCCGCCGGCCTGGGCCGCCGGGCCCTGCTGCGGGACCTGGCCGAGGTGCCCGGGGTCTATGTGCCCTCCATGTACGCCCCCGGGCCCGACGGCGTGAGCCTGCTGCCGCTGGAGCCGGGCCTGGCGCCCCGGATCCAGCGGCGCACCGCCACCCCCATGCCCCACTACGCCATGGGCCTGGTGCCCCACATCGAGACGGTCCACGACCGGCTCACGGTGGAGATCCGCCGCGGCTGCACCCGCGGCTGCCGCTTCTGCCAGCCGGGGATGCTGACCCGCCCGGCCCGGGACGTGGAACCCGAGGCGGTCATCGAGGCGGTGGAGGAGGGCATGCTCCGCACCGGCTACAGCGACTTCTCGCTGCTGTCGCTCAGCTGCAGCGATTACCTCTCCCTGCCGGCGGTGGGGGTGGAGCTGCGCAACCGGCTGGCGGAACACAACGTCAGCCTCACCCTGCCCAGCCAGCGGGTCGACCGCTTCGACAATTCCATTGCCCACATCCTCGGCGGCACCCGCCGGGCCGGGCTCACCTTCGCCCCCGAGGCCGGCACCCAGCGCCTGCGGGACATCGTCAACAAGGGACTCACGGATGCGGAACTGCTGCGCGGCATCCGCACCGCCATGGAGAACGGCTACAACCGCGTGAAGCTCTATTTCATGATCGGCCTGCCGGGCGAGACCGACGCCGACGTGCTCGGGATCGTCGACACCTGCCGGGCGCTGCAGCAGCAATGCCGTGATCTGGGCCGGCTGCAGCTCAACCTCACGATCAGCAATTTCACCCCCAAGCCCCACACGCCGTTCCAGTGGCACAGCGTGTCGACGGCGGAATTCCGGCGCCGGCAGCAGCTGCTGCGCGACGCCCTGCGGCCCCTGCGGGGCATCAAGACCAATTACACCGACGTGCGGCTGTCGGCGGTGGAGGACTTCGTCGGCCGCGGCGACCGGCGGCTGGCGCCGGTGATCGAGGCGGCCTGGCGGGCCGGGGCGGGGCTGGATGCCTGGTTCGAATCGGCCGAGCGCACCCATGCCGCCTGGACCGGCGCCATCGAGGCGGCTGGCCTGGGGGGCTCCTACCGGGCCCTGGAGATGGGCGGCTGGAGCGCGGCGGAGGCCTTCGCCACCGGCGACCTGGAGGCCTTCTGCCGCCAGCCCCTGCCCTGGGACCACATCGATTCCGGGGTCGACAAGGCCTGGCTGGCGGAGGACCTGGGCCGGGCCCTGGCGGCCGCCGTGGTGCCGGACTGCTCCTTCGAGGGCTGCAGCAGCTGCGGGGTCTGCGGTCCGGAACTGGGGCACAACGTGGTGATCCCGCCGCCCCCCGTGCCGTCGCCGCTGCCGCCGCGGGCGCCGGCCAGCGAGCGGGTCTGCCGGCTGCGCTTCGCCTTCGCCAAGACCGGCTCCCTGGCCCTGATCAGCCATCTCGACATCCTGCGGCTGATGGAGCGGGCCCTGCGCCGCAGCGGCCTGCCGGTGAGCTTCACGGGCGGCTTCCATCCCCTGCCGCGGCTGCAGGTGGCACTCCCTTTGCCCCTGGGGGTGGAGGGCCTGCACGAGTGGCTCGACCTGGACTTCGCCGCCCCGGTCGACCCCGAGACGGCCCGGGAGCGTCTGCAGGCGGAGCTCAGCCCTGAACTGCTGCTGCTGTCGGTGCAGGCGGTGCCCCTGGCGACCCCCGGCCTGGCCCAGCAGATCCGTTCCGCCGAGTGGCGGTTCACCCTGCGGCCAGCCCCCCAGCAGGCTCCCCCTGATCAGGCGGCCCCCGATCCGGCGGCACCGGCTCAGGCTTCACTGACGCCTGAGCGCTGGGCGGCGGCGGTCGCCGCGCTGCTGGCGGCCACCAGCCTGCCCTGGCAGGACCAGGACAAGAAGGGGCGCCCAAGGGAGCGGGAGTGTCGCCCTTATCTGCTAGACCTCCGCCTGGTGCCCCCCGAAGGCCCGTCCGGGGCGGACCAGGTGCTGGATCTGGAGGCCGCCGTGGATCCCCAGGGCCGCAGCCTGCGGCCGGACCATCTGCGCCACTGGCTGAGCACCGGCCTCGGCCAGCCGCTGGTGCTCGGTCCGGTCCAGCGCCGTTGCCTCCGGCTGGACGCATGCTAAGTTCGCCCTAGACGGAGACAGGAATAGCGGGGTTCCCTCCCTTCTTCCTCCCCCGCCCAGACGCTTCTGCATCAGGGACGCTTTCTAGAAGCTCCTCGGCGAAAGCGCTATCAAAGTCAACATTGCTTGGTTCGGTCTTCGTTGCTTTGCATCGGGAAGGAACGTCATTCCTTCCGTCACGCTGCCGGCCCGACGACATCACTGCTCCCCTCCGGGCCCCTTGGCTTCTGGGGGCCAGACCAGGCAACCAGCCGATTCCCTTGTTTCCGGGGTCCGGCCTGATCCTCTCCAGTGGCTGAGCGACCGCCACGGTCGCCGCCCGATTCCTTCCCCCACCTGCCCCCCGGCAGGGCTCCACTGAGCCCACCATCTCTTCCATGCCCCAGCAGATCGTCATCGCTGAGCAGTTGCGGATCGCCGCAGTGCTCAACGACGAACGCGTCGATGAACTGATCGTCGCCCAGGGTCGTTATCAGATCGGTGACGTCTACCTCGGAACCGTCGAGAACGTGTTGCCCGGGATCGATGCCGCCTTCGTCAACATCGGTGAAAGCGAGAAGAACGGCTTCATCCACATCACCGATCTGGGTCCCCTGCGCCTGAAGAAGGGGGGCGCCGGCATCACCGAGCTGCTCGAGCCCCGCCAGAAGGTGCTCGTCCAGGTGATGAAGGAGCCCACGGGCACCAAGGGTCCGCGCCTCACCGGCAACCTCTCCCTGCCGGGACGTTTCCTGGTGCTCCAGCCCCACGGCCAGGGGGTCAGCATCTCCCGGCGCATCAACGGCGAGAACGAGCGCAACCGGCTGCGGGCCCTTGGCGTGCTGATCAAGCCCCCCGGCGCCGGCCTGCTGATCCGCACCGAGGCCGAGGACGTCAGCGAGGAGATGCTGATCGACGACCTCGAGGCCCTGCTGCGCCAGTGGGAATCGATCCAGCAGGCGGCCGAGACGGCCTCGCCGCCGGTGCTCCTCAACCGCGATGAGGACTTCATCCATCGGGTGCTGCGCGACCTCTACAGCCCCGATGTGCTGCGGGTGGTGGTCGACAGCGCCGATGCGGTGGCCCGCGTCAACGCCTTCCTCGGCGCCGACCAGGCCAACCTCCTGGTGGAGCACCACGGTGAACCCACCGAGATCCTCGAGCACTACCGGGTCAACGCCGCCATCCGCGATGCCCTCAAGCCCCGGGTGGATCTCCCCTCCGGCGGCTACGTGATCATCGAGCCCACCGAGGCGCTCACGGTGATCGACGTCAACTCCGGTTCGTTCACCCGCTCGGCCAACGCCCGCGAGACGGTGCTCTGGACCAACTGCGAGGCGGCGGTGGAGATCGCCCGCCAGCTCAAGCTGCGCAACATCGGCGGCGTCGTGATCATCGACTTCATCGACATGGAGTCCCGGCGCGACCAGCTGCAGCTGCTGGAGCACTTCACCCAGGCCTCCCGGGACGACACGGCCCGCCCCCAGATCGCCCAGCTCACCGAGCTCGGTCTGGTGGAGCTGACCCGCAAACGCCAGGGCCAGAACATCTACGAACTCTTCGGCCGGGCCTGCCCCAGCTGTGGCGGCCTCGGCCACGTGGCCGTGCTGCCCGGCAAGGACACCCTCCAGCCCCTGGCCACGGTCTCCGGCCTGGTGCGCTCGGCGGCCTCGGCCCGGGCCGAAGTGGCCAGCCCCTCCACCGGTGCCGGCGAGTCCGGCGGTGGCGGCCGGCGCCGCCGTGGCGGCCGCGGTGGCCGCGGCTCCGACGGGGCCGAGACCCCCAGCCTGGGTGGCTACGGCGAGGGTGGCGGCAACGGCAGCGCCGTCGTCCTGCCGGCGGCCCAGGAGAGCCCCGCCAGCGACGCCCCGCAGCGCCGTCAGGAGCCCGAGGTGCTGGCCGTGCCGATGGATCCCGAACAGGAACTGGTCTTCGGCTGGATGGGTCTGAGTCCGGCCTTGCTGCTGGATCCGCTCCCCACCGGCGACAGCCTGATGGTGCGTGTGGTGCGCCCCGACGCCGACCCCGAGGCCGTCCTGGAGGAAGCCCGACAGCAGCTGGCCGCCAGCGGCTCCCGTCGCCGGCGGCGCGGCCGCAACGGTGAGGGTCGCAATGGCTTGGCCGACGCGAATGGCACCGCCGACGCCAACGGCATGGCCGACGCGCCCGACGTTACCGAATCCCCCGCTGTCTCCGGGGCCTTCGAATCCCCGGTCTCGGAGGCGATCCCCATCTTCGAGATCACGCCGGCCCCGTTCGAGCCCCTGCCCAGCTCCGTCCCCTCCGAGCCGGTGTCCGTGGCCGTACCCAGTCGCCGCTCCCCCAGTCGATCCATTTCGACGGCGGTGCCGGCCCCGGCGGCGACGGCGGCTCCGGTTCCCGTGGTGGCTGCCGCCGCGGTTCCCGCGGCCGAGGCCGCTGGCGCCGACGCGGGTGAACCCCGCCGCCGCCGCCGCCGCTCCTCCGCCGCTGGCTGATCGCCCCGGCCGCGACGCCCGAGGGCGCCCGGCCCCTGCTGCCCTCGGGCGCCCCGATACAGACGTCTGGGGGGGACTGGACCCCGGCGACTGTGCCGGGGTGGACGAGGTCGGCCGGGGCAGCCTGTTCGGCCCGGTGTTCGCGGCGGCGGTGGTGCTGCCGGCCACGGCCCTGGCACCCCTGGCGACGGCGGGCCTGAACGACAGCAAGAAGCTCAGCGCCCGGCGCCGCGAGGCCCTGGTTCCCGTGCTGCGCCACCATGCCCTGGCCTGGGCCCTGGGGCAGGCGAGCGCCGGCGAGATCGATCGCTGGGGGGTGCGCCAGGCCACCGAATGGGCGATGCTGCGGGCCCTGCAACGGCTGGCCCGCCCGCCCCGGCTGCTGCTGGTGGATGGGGTCCTGCCCCTGCGGGGCTGGTCCGGCCCCCAGTCCACCCTGGTGGGCGGGGATGGTCGCTGCGCCGCGATCGCCGCCGCCAGCGTGCTCGCCAAGCAGGAGCGGGATGCCCTGCTGCGGCGCCTGGCGCTGCGCCACCCCGGTTACGGCCTGGAGCGCCACGCCGGCTACGGAACCCGCCAGCACCGGGAGGCGATCCAGCGGCTGGGACCCACGGCCCTGCACCGCCGCAGCTTTCTCAGGTCGATCGGCACCAGTGCTGGAAATCCCCCAGCAGCTGCTGACTCACCCGGGTCCTGATGCCCAGCAGGATGCCGCCGAGCACCGAGCGGCCCGTGGCCTCCAGCACCTTGGGGGGGATCAGCTTCAGCAGGGTGGGGCGGCTCACCGTCACCGAGAGGCTGGCCTCACCGGTCAGGCCGCCGTCGGCCGCGGCCAGCCAGGAGCAGAGCCCGAGGCGGAAGTCCTCCACCAGTCCGAGCCCTTCGAGTTGGCAGTCGAGGGCCTCCAGCTCCAGCCGGCCATGGCGACGCACCACCTGCAGCTCCACCACCGGCTGGATCTTCAGCTGGAACACCCTCACCTGGCTCACCGTGTAGCGGTAGCGGCCGGGGCCGAGGGGTTCGAGCTGGGTGGGGTCGAGCAGGGCCTGCACGACCCGCTGCTCATCGTCGAGGTAGGCGGGCAGGCGATCCGCCTCGCTGGCCACCGGAAGGTCGAGTTGCTGACTGGCGCTGAAGGCCAGGGACATGGCCTGCGGGCCGGCAGGCCATGATCCTACCGATCACCCCAGAGCGTCCCACCGCCATGCGTCTTGCCTTTCTCGGTCCCGTCGGCACCTACGGTGAGCAGGCGGCGCAGCGACTGGCGGCCCTCGAGGGCCTCGAGGCGGTGGACTTCGTCCCCCAGCAGGGCATCCGCGCCGTGATCCGGGCCCTGGCCGACGGCGACTGCGATCTGGCGGTGGTGCCGGTGGAGAACTCCGTCGAGGGGGGCGTCACCAGCTGCCTCGATGCCCTCTGGGAACACCCCGACCTGGCGGTGGCCCGGGCGTTGGTGCTGCCCATCCGCCACGCCCTGGTGGGCAGTGGCCCCCTCGACGCCATCAGTGAGGTGCTCTCCCATCCCCAGGCCCTGGCCCAGTGCAGCCTGTGGCTGGGGGAACACCTGCCCCAGGCCCTGCAACTGCCCACCAGCTCCACCGCCGAGGCGGCCCGGCTGGTGCGGGGCAGCCGCTTCCGGGGCGCCATCGCCTCCCTGGAGGCCGCCGCCGAGCATGGCCTGGAGGTGCTGGCCCACCCCATCAACGATGTGCCGGGCAACTGCACCCGCTTCCTGCTGCTGCGTCGCGGCGAGCGCTCCCACCAGGGCCCCTACGCCAGCCTGGCGTTCTCGCTCCATTCCAACCAGCCCGGTGCCCTGCTGGAGTCGCTCGGCTGCTTCGCCCGCCAGGGGCTGAACATGAGCCGGATCGAATCCCGTCCCTCCAAGCGGGAGATGGGCGAATACATCTTCTTCGTCGATCTCGAGCTCCCCGAGGGCGCCGCTCCCCTGGACGGGGCGATCGCCGACCTCACCCCCCTCTGCGAGCACCTGGCCCTGTTCGGGGCCTATCCCCTCACCAACCTTGCCGCCGAGGAGAAGGCCGACTGAGTCAGCCCGGCCCGGGCACCGGTCCGCGGAAGACGCCGAACTGCATCAGCCCGTTGCGGAAGGCCCAGTCCATCAGCAGCAGCGTCGGGGTCTCCCGCAGCCCCTGGATCACGGCCCGGGGGCCCAGCCCCAGCACCGCCCCGGGGCGACGCACGCCTTCGAGGATCGAATCCACCCAGGAGGGCAGGGTGGCCACGGTCCAGTCGCCGGTGCTGATCGGCAGGCCCCGGTTCCAGGGGCTGGTTTCCAGATTCCTCTTCAGGGAGGGGATGCTGGCGAACTCCGGGTGCGCCCACTGGTCGAGCAGCTGGCGCATCACCCAGCGCTCCAGCCGGTTCATGGGGGCGACGCTCGGGTCGCGGCGGTTCCAGTCGGCCACCGCCAGAGCGCCACCTGGCCGGAGCACGCGCAGCATCTCATCGGCGTAGCGCTGCTTGTCGGGCATGTGGGGGCCGGCTTCGACACTCCAGACCGCATCGAAGCCCGTGTCGGGGCCTCCGTCCGGCAGCTCCAGGGCCAGGGCATCCATCACGGCGAAGCGGCAGTTCGGCAGGTCGGCCGGTGTGAGCTCCCGGGCCCGGGCGATCTGGGCCGGGCTGATGCTGATGCCCAGCACCTCGAAGCCATAGTCGCGGGCCAGGATGCGGGCGCTGCCGCCGATGCCGCAGCCCACATCCAGCACCCGGCTGCCGGGGGGCAGACGGTCGAGGCCGCTCCAGCGCACCAGCTCGTGGACGAAGGCGGCCTTGGCGGCTCGGAAATCCCGGCCACCCGGCGGATCGCCGTAGTGGCCCAGGTGCACGTGCTCGCCCCAGAGCCGCTCCAGCAGACGGTCGTCCGTCCAGCGGTCGTAGGCGGCGGCGACGCTGGCCGGAGACAGGTAGGCCCGGGAGCGGCGCTGCCACAGCAGGGCAGCCAGGAGGGTCGCCAGGGCACCCCCCGTCAGGAGGAGGGGCAGCAGGGCGCCGCCCGGAAGAAGGCTCGGCATGGCTCAGGTCTCGCTGCTGCCGTCGCCGAGGGTGGAGAAGGTGTCCTTGAGGACCGTGCGGGCCGCCAGCTGGCGCCGGGTCTGGTCGAGCAGTTCGAATTCCTGGCGCAGCCGCTCACCGGTGTCGGTGATCTCGAGCAGGGCTTGCTGGTGGTCGGCCACCGGCCCGCCGAGGTGGGCACCGATCCAGAAGGAGAGCTCCCGCGGCAGATCGGGCAGATCGGCGGGCAGGGAGGAAGGCTTGCCGATCAGCTTGCCGGTGAGATCGACCACGTCCCGCAGGGCCCGGGTCACGTCGCTGGTGAGGGTCTCGAGCTCCTCGTGGCTTTCGCTCACCGTGTCCTCGATCCAGCTGACCATGCCGACCCGGAACGGGGTGTCGCGCACGATGTCGAGCACCCGGAAGCGCTGCTGGCCCATGGTGACGATGTTGCTGCGGTCGTCGTCCTGCACCTGGCAGTGGAGGATCTCGGCACAGCAGCCCACTTCCGCCATCTTCTTGCTCTGGGGATCCCAGCGCACCACCCCGAAGCGCCTGTCCTCCGACATCGCCGTGCGCAGCATCATGCGGTAGCGCGGCTCGAAGATGTGGAGCGGCAGCACTTCCTGGGGGAAGAGCACCACATCGGGGAGGGGGAACAGGGGCAGCTCCCTGACGGCCAGATCAGTCACGGGAGCAGGATGCCGCTGGCGGCAGGGGGGAAGGGGCGATCGGAGGTCGGCAGCGAAAGGATCAACCAGGGCAACTCGGGGTGTGTCGCGATCCTAGAGAGAGCGACCAGTCCGTCGAAGCCCCGTTGAGCCCATCGGCATCAGAGCTTGACTTCGATGTCCACACCGCTCGGCAGGTCGAGCTTCATCAGGGCGTCGATGGTCTTGGAACTGGGGCTGTAGATATCGATGATGCGGCGATGGGTGCGGGTCTCGAAGTGCTCACGGGAATCCTTGTCGACGTGAGGCGAGCGCAGCACGCAGTAGATCTTGCGCTTGGTGGGCAGGGGGATGGGACCGATGGCCGTGGCAGCGGTGTGATCGGCGGTTTCGATGATCTTTTCGCAGGACAGATCCAGCATGCGGCGATCGAAGGCCTTCAGGCGGATGCGGATCTTCTGCTGGGGGATGGAGGCGGTCATCGGAGGGGAAACGCGGGCGAAGGGCGGCCGTAGGCCGTGGAAACGGGTTGTCGAGGTGCGGACGGAACCAACGGTTCCGGAAGGGGGAGCCCCACCGTGGTGAGACTCCCCCGAAAAGGCTAGATCAGCCTCACAGAACGATCTTGGACACGACGCCGGCACCGATGGTGCGGCCGCCTTCGCGGATGGCGAAGCGCATGCCCTGCTCGATGGCGACCGGGCAGATCAGCTCGGCGGACATCTTGATGCGGTCGCCGGGCATCACCATTTCCACGTTGGTGCCGTCGTCAGCGGTGAAGGCCGTGATCTGGCCGGTCACGTCGGTGGTGCGGATGTAGAACTGCGGGCGGTAGCCGGCGAAGAAGGGGGTGTGGCGGCCGCCTTCCTCCTTCTTGAGCACGTAGACCTCACCCTCGAACTTGGTGTGGGGCTTGATGGAGTTGGGCTTCACCAGCACCATGCCGCGCTCGATGTCCTCCTTCTGGATGCCGCGCAGCAGCAGGCCGACGTTGTCGCCCGCCATGCCCTCGTCGAGCAGCTTGCGGAACATCTCCACGCCGGTGACGGTGGTTTCCCGGGTGTCGCGGATGCCGACGATCTGGACGGTCTCGCCCACCTTCACCTTGCCGCGCTCGATACGACCGGTGGCGACGGTGCCCCGACCGGTGATCGAGAAGACGTCTTCGACGGCCATCAGGAAGGGCTTGTCGATCTCACGCTCGGGCTCGGGGATGGACTCGTCGACCGCATCCATGAGGTCGAGGATCTTGTCGACCCACTCATCCTCACCGCGCACGGCCTTCTTGCCAGCCTGGATGTACTCGAGGGCCTTGAGGGCGGAGCCGGCGATCACGGGGATGTCGTCGCCGGGGAAGTCGTAGCTGCTCAGCAGCTCACGCATCTCCAGTTCGACGAGCTCGAGGATTTCCTCGTCGTCGACCATGTCCTTCTTGTTGAGGAACACCACCAGGGCGGGCACGCCCACCTGCTTGGCTAGGAGGATGTGCTCCTTGGTCTGGGCCATGGGGCCGTCGGTGGCGGCCACCACCAGGATGGCGCCGTCCATCTGGGCGGCACCGGTGATCATGTTCTTGACGTAGTCCGCGTGGCCGGGGCAGTCCACGTGGGCGTAGTGACGGTTCTCGGTCTCGTACTCGACGTGGGCCGTGTTGATGGTGATCCCCCGCTCCTTCTCTTCAGGGGCGCCATCGATCTCGTCGTAGGCCTGGGCCTTGGCCATGCCCTGGGACGCCAGCACGTTGGTGATGGCGGCGGTGAGGGTGGTCTTGCCGTGGTCAACGTGACCGATGGTGCCGATGTTGACGTGAGGCTTGTTCCTCTCGAACTTCTCGCGTGCCATGGAAGGAAAGAATCGGGGGGGTGGGTTGGATGGAAAGAAAGATCAGGAATTGCCCTGATTCTTGGAAATGATGGCTTCAGCCACATTGCGAGGAACTTCCTCGTAATGGCTGAACTCCATCGAGAAAATACCCCGACCCTGGGTCATGGATCGGAGCTGGGTGGCGTAGCCGAACATCTCGGCCAGAGGCACCTTGGACTGGACTTTGGACTGTCCGTTGTCGACGGACTGTCCTTCGACCTGGCCGCGGCGAGAGGAAAGGTCGCCGATGACCGAACCGAGGTAATCCTCGGGGACCTCGACCTCAACCTTCATCATCGGCTCAAGAAGCACGGGATTGCACTTCTTGACGCCGTCCTTGAAGGCCAAGGAACCGGCGATCTTGAACGCCATCTCCGAAGAGTCGACGTCGTGATAGGAGCCGTCCACCATGGTGACCCGGACATCGATCATGGGGAAACCGGCAATCACACCGGACTGGCAGGTTTCCTTCATGCCGGCTTCCGCCGGACCGATGTACTCCTTGGGAACGATGCCGCCAACAATCTTGTTGACGAACTCGAACCCTGAACCCGGCTCGCCGGGCTGCATTTCGATCACCACGTGGCCGTACTGGCCCTTGCCTCCCGTCTGGCGGGCGAACTTGCCCTCACCCTTGGCGCTGCCGCGGATGGTTTCCCGGTAGGACACCTGGGGGGCACCGATGTTGGCCTCCACCTTGAACTCCCGCAGCATGCGGTCGACCAGGATCTCCAGGTGCAGTTCGCCCATGCCGGCGATCACGGTCTGGTTGGTTTCCGGATCGGTGGAGACCCGGAAGGTGGGGTCTTCCTCAGAGAGGGACTGCAGCGCCTTGCCGAGTTTCTCCATGTCGCCCTTGGTCTTGGGTTCCACGGCCACGGAGATCACCGGTTCGGGGATGAACAGGGATTCCAGAATGATCGGATCGGAGTCGACGCAGAGGGTGTCGCCCGTGGTGGTGTCCTTGAGGCCAAGAACGGCGCCCAGGTCACCGGCCCGGAGCTCGTCCACTTCTTCGCGCTCGTCGGCCTTGAGCAGGATCAGGCGGGAGATGCGCTCCTTCTTGTCCTTGGTGGAGTTGAGCACGTAGCTGCCCTTCTGCAGCACACCGCTGTACATGCGGACGAAGGTGAGCTTGCCGTAGGGGTCGGCCATGACCTTGAAGGCCAGGGCACTGAAGGGGGCGCTGTCGTCGCAGGCACGGGTGGCTTCGCTGCCGTCGGCCAGCAGGCCATGGATCGGCGGCACATCGACGGGGGCGGGCAGGTAGTCGACCACCGCATCGAGCACCAGCTGGACGCCCTTGTTCTTGAAGGCGGAGCCGCAGAGGATCGGGACCATGCCGTGATGCAGCACCCCGAGGCGGATGCCACGCATCAGCTGCTCCTGGGTGAGCTCTCCGTTCTCAAGGAAGGATTCGATCAGCTCTTCGTCGGTTTCGGCCACCGACTCCATCAGCTTCTGGCGCCACTCCGCAGCCTCGTCCTGCATGTCGGCGGGGATCTCCTCTTCGAGGATGTCGGTGCCGAGGTCATTGGTGTAGATGATCGCCTTGTTGCGCACCAGGTCGATGATGCCCTTGAGGTCGCCCTCGGCACCGATCGGCAACTGGATCGGCACGGCGTTGGCCTTGAGGCGATCCTTGATCTGGTCGTAGACCTTCAGGAAGTTGGCGCCGGTCCGGTCCATCTTGTTGACGAACACGATCCGGGGCACGTTGTAGCGATCGGCCTGGCGCCAGACGGTTTCCGACTGGGGCTGGACGCCGCCAACGGCACAGAACACGGCGACCACACCATCGAGGACGCGCATCGAGCGCTCCACCTCGATCGTGAAATCGACGTGGCCGGGGGTGTCGATGATGTTGATCCGGTTGTCCTTCCAGCTAGTGGAGATGGCGGCGGCGGTGATGGTGATCCCCCGCTCGCGTTCCTGCTCCATCCAGTCGGTGACGGCGGCGCCATCGTGCACCTCGCCCATCTTGTGGACCACGCCGGAATAAAACAGAATCCGTTCGGTCGTGGTGGTCTTGCCCGCGTCAATGTGAGCGGCGATACCGATATTTCTGACGCGTTCCAGGGGATAGGCGCGGGCCACGGGAAAGTTCTCCGGGGGTGGGTCGACGAAAAGCGGGCGTAACTCTACAGACCGGTGATGGCTCAGGTCTGGGGGAACCGGATCAGCCCAGGGATCCGGTTCCCGGGGTCGCTCAGTAGCGGTAGTGGGCGAAAGCCTTGTTGGCCTCGGCCATCTTGTGGGTTTCCTCCCGCTTGCGGACGGCACTGCCGGCCTCGTTGGCCGCGTCCATCAGCTCCCCGGCCAGTTTCTGGGCCATGCTCCGGCCGTTGCGGGCGCGGGAGAAGTTGACCAGCCAGCGCAGCGCCATGGCGGTGCCCCGCTCCTGACGCACTTCCATCGGCACCTGATAGGTGGCGCCGCCGACCCGACGGGCCCGCACCTCCACCAGGGGGGTGGCATTGCGGACCGCCGTCTCGAACAGGTCGAGGGGATCGGCGCCGGTGCGCTCGTTGATCAGGGTGAAGGCATCGGAAAGGATGCGCTGGGCCGTGGACTTCTTGCCGTGCTTCATCAGCCGGGCCACGATCATCGAGGCCAGACGGCTGTTGAACTGAGGATCCGGGAGAACCGGGCGCTTCTCGGCGGCGTTGCGGCGGGACATGGAACGGAGGGAGAAAAAGCAGGAGGAGGGAGTCGGCCGCGGAGAGCCGGTGGCGCGAAGGCTCAGGCCTTCGGTGTCTTGGCGCCGTACTTGGAGCGGGACTGACGCCGGTCCTTGACCCCGGAGGTGTCGAGGGTGCCGCGGATGATGTGATACCGGACACCGGGCAGATCCTTGACGCGGCCGCCGCGGATCAGAACCACCGAGTGCTCCTGAAGGTTGTGGCCGATGCCGGGGATGTAGGCCGTGACCTCGAAGCCGGAGGTGAGGCGCACGCGGGCCACCTTCCTCAGCGCCGAGTTGGGCTTCTTCGGGGTGGAGGTGTACACCCGGGTGCAGACGCCACGCCGCTCAGGGCAGGCGCGCAGGGCGGGCGACTTCGTCTTGCGGGTGAGACGCTGCCGCTCGGTGCGGATCAGCTGCTGAATAGTGGGCATCGAGGGCCGGGTGCTGCTCTGTGGGGACTTCTGGGTGGACAGGTCGGACGTCCGACCGTATCGACAATCCGACACCTTACTTCGTCGTCGTCCCGCTCAGTTCTCACGGCTGAAGGCGGCGCCGCAGGCGCAGCTGCGCACCCCCGGCCCGGAGCGGACCAGGAACCCTCCGCCGCTGAGGTCGCCCCGGTAGTCGAGCTGGAGGCCCTTGAGCAGGGACAGCTGGTCGCCGGGGGAATAGAGGGTGATGCCGTCGGCGCGAGCCACGGGGGTGCCGGACAGGTGGCCGGGGCGCAGGCGGATGGCCCACGCCTCGCAGGCGCCCTCCAGCAGCTCCAGGTGCATCAGCCCGGGGGTGCCCGCCACGGCCGCCTGCCGGCAGAGCTCGGCGGCGGCGGCGGCGGTGAGTCGGAGGCTGTGGCCCCTGGGCACGGCGAGGCGGCGAATGGGATCAGTCTGCCAGTGGGGGACATCTGCCCAGGCCATCAGTCGGCAAGCGGCCGGCCGGCCGGCGCCAGGCTCGTGGCCGCTCCCCCGCCCCCGATGGGCACCAGGCCCAGGCCGTTGTGCACGGAGCCGGCCACGCCGCGCCCCTTGACCCGGTGGCTGCCGCCCATCACCAGGCCCGTGGAACTGCCCCCGTCGAGGTTGAGGGCATCCACCAGCCCCAACTGCTGCAGCAGCCAGGCGGTTTCCGAGAGGGTGGGCCCGGCGCCCCCCCCGGCGCCCTCCAGGGTCACCAGCCACAGCAGGGTGCCGTCGCTGCCCACCACGGTGCGGGGCGCACCCTGGCGCAGGAAGGCGGCCCCGAACCCCTCGGCGCCGCCATTCAGCACGATGCGGCCGTTCTGCAGCAGCAGCGGTCCGCCCCCCATCACCGAGGAGGCGTTGCCCACCGGATCGCTCGGCCGGCTCTCGATCCGCAGCCGATCCCCCTCGCCCCAGGGCAGGTCGGCCCCGCCGCGGGCCACCACCAGGGTGTCCTCCGGCCGCAGCGGCACCCCCGCCGCCAGCTCGGCGCTGCCGATCCGGCGCTGCACCTGGCCGCCGCTCAGCAGCAGGCCCGTCTCCGAGCCGGTCAGGGCCTGGTAGAGCCGGCCCCACTCGCCCGTGTAGCGGCTCAGGCCCCGCTGGGCCAGGCCGCTGTTCACGGTCAGCAGCGGCAGGCGCTGGCCGCGGTCATCGCTGATCCATTCCTCCAGCCGCAGGCGGCCGAAGCGGGGCAGGCTGCGGGGCTCCCAGCCCACCACGCCGCGGTTGAGGATCGGCCCGGACAGCCAGCGGCCCTGGTCCCGCAGGGCGCCGAGGGGAAGCCGGCGCACCCGGTTGAAGAAGCCGCCGTTGATCGCCACCAGGGCGTCCTGGCGCTGGGCCAGGGCCGTCAGGGAGCTGAGCCCCGCCATGCCGTCGGGGCGGCTGAGGGTGCGCAGCTCCAGGGGACCGCTGCGCGGATCGATCCGGACGGCGTTGACCAGGAACCGGCTGCCGCCCACGCTGCGCACCTGCTGGTCCCAGCGCAGCTGGGACCCCAGCATCGCCAGCAGCCGCGGATCGATCGGCGCCGGTGCCTCCGGCGCCGTGCCGACGTTGCCGGCGCCCTGGGGCAGATCGATGACCACCCGGGCCGGATCCCCCAGGGTGAACGTGCGCAGGGGCGCGGCAGCACCGGGCACCGCCAGGGTCAGGTCCGTCCCGTCGCTGCCGCTGCGCAGGCCCCGGGCGGTGAGCAGGGCCAGCTGGTCGGGCCGGCTCAGCAGGGACAGCCGCAGGCCGCCCTCGCTGCTGCGCACCAGGGTGGGGCCATCGAGGTCGAGCACCACCCTCCGGACCCCGGCCTGCTCCGAGCTGCGCACCTGGAGCAGTCGGGGCGCCGGCAGGCGCAGATCCAGCCGCTCGCCGCGCCGCTCCACCGTCACGCCCACCTCCTCCAGGAGGGCGGCCACGTCGACGGCCACCTCGTCCGCCAGCGACCGCTGCTGGGCCGGCGGCACCAACAGCTCCCGGCCGAACCATTCCAGGGCCAGGACGCCATCGGGTCTGGAACGGCTGCTGAAGCCCAGCTGGCCTTCGAGCACCTCCAGTGGCAGCCACAGGGCCACCGGCCGGCGCGGGTCATCGCCGCTCCAGCGCCAGGCGGCCTGCTGGCTGCGGCCGTTCAGCGTCAGCCCGGTGCCGCCGACCTCCGCGGCGGAGCCCGAGCGCACCGGCACGGGCCGGCTTGGACGGGGGGGCGCCAGTTCCGGCAGGGGCGGGGGCATCGGCGGCGGGGCCGCCCTGGTGACTGGTGGCGCTCCGATCAGGGCCAGCAGGGCCAGGGTGATCGGGAGAGTCCTGGCCATCGACGACGTCCTGCCTCTTGAGGCAAAAATCCTGCCCCTTGAGGCAAAAAGTTAGTCCCATCGCTCCGGGGAAGGGTGGCTGCCTAGGATCGATGGCTCGCCCTGTCGTCGCGGACACGGCTGCTGCACGGGTGACACGGCAGCTCCTCGGCAGACCCTTCCTGCCGGCTTCTTTAGGCTTGTTGTTTTCAAGCCATCTCCAGCTCCGTTTCAGCAGCACCAACCCGGCCTATGTCCTCCTCCGTTCCGCTCTGGCCCCATCGCGACAGCTCGTCCCCAGGCCCTGGAGAAACGGACGCGTGCGGCGTGGGCTTCCTGGCCCACCTCGATGGGGTGGCCAACCACTGGGTGCTCCAGCAGGCCCTGCGGGGCCTCCGCTGCATGGAGCACCGGGGCGGCTGCGGCGGCGATGGTGATTCCGGCGACGGCGCCGGCCTGCTGACCGCCATCCCCTGGAGCTACCTCGAGGCCGTCTGGCCGGCGGCGGCCGCCTCCACGGCGATCGTTCGGGGCCTGGGGATGCTGTTCCTGCCGGCGGATCCCGACCGCCGCGACCAGGCCCGCCGGATCTGCGACGAGGAGGCCGAGCGCCTCGGTCTCCTCAGCCTCGGCTGGCGGCAGGTCCCGGTGGTTCCCGAGGTGCTCGGTCCCCTGGCGCGGGAGAACGCCCCGGCCATCGAGCAGTGGCTGCTGGCCGCCCCCGATGCGGTGCCCGGCGTGATGGCCGACGTCGACGCCCTCGAATCCCTGCTGTTTCGGCTGCGGCGCCGCGCCGTCGACCGGGTGCGGGAGGTGTGGGGGGCCGACACCACCGACCTCTATTTCGCCTCGATCAGCGCCCGCACCGTCGTCTACAAGGGCATGGTGCGCTCGGAGGTGCTCGACGCCTTCTACACCGACCTCCGGGACGAGCGCTTCAGCGTCGCCTTTGCGGTGTACCACCGCCGCTTCAGCACCAACACCCTGCCCCGCTGGCCCCTGGCCCAGCCGATGCGCCTGCTGGGCCACAACGGCGAGATCAACACCCTGCTGGGCAACATCAACTGGGCCAGAGCCGCCGAATCCCACCTCGAGGCCGTCTGGGGCGATGCCGCCCGGGACCTGCGGCCCCTGGTCAACGCCGCCTTCAGCGATTCGGCCAACCTCGACGCCACCCTCGAGCTGATGGTGCGCAGTGGCCGGCCGATCACCGACAGCCTGCTGACCCTGGTGCCGGAGGCCTTCCGCGACCAGCCCGAGCTCGACGAACGGCCCGCGATCAAGGCCTTCTACGAATACAGCGCCTGCCTGCAGGAGCCCTGGGACGGTCCGGCCCTGCTGGTCTTCAGCGACGGCCGCATGGTGGGGGCCACCCTCGACCGCAATGGCCTGCGGCCGGCCCGCTACTGCATCACCAGCGACGGCTACGTGGTGATGGGCTCGGAAACGGGTGTGGTCGAACTGGAGGAATCCCGGATCATCGAAAAGGGGCGCCTCGGCCCCGGCCAGATGCTGGCCGTCGACCTGGAGCAGCACCGGCTGCTGCGCAACTGGGATGTGAAGGAGGAGACGGCGGCACGCCTCCCCTACGCCGGCTGGCTGCTAGATCACCGCCGCAGCCTGTCCCCCGGCGTCTGGGAGCAGGAACGCACCCTGGGCGAACTGGAGCTTCTCCAGCAGCAGACCGCCTTCGGCTTCACCGCCGAGGACCTGGATCTGGTGATCGAGGACATGGCCGGCCAGGGCAAGGAGCCCACCTACTGCATGGGGGACGACATCCCCCTGGCGGTGCTTTCCTCCAAGCCCCACCTTCTTTACGACTACTTCAAGCAGCGCTTCGCCCAGGTCACCAACCCCCCCATCGACCCGCTGCGCGAGAAGCTGGTCATGAGCCTGGAGATGCACCTGGGTCGACGCGGTTCCGCCCTGCGGCCCGATGCCTCCGGCGCCGCCGTGCTGCACCTCACCACCCCGGTGCTCAACGAGGCTGAACTGGAGGACCTCGGCACCCACGGCCTCGGTCGCACCACCCTGTCCACGCTCCTGACGGTGTCCAGCGGACCCGAGGGGCTGGAGCAGGCGCTGCATCGGCTCTGCTTCGAGGCGGAGGCCGCCGTGCGCAGCGGCTCCCAGATCCTGGTCCTTTCCGACCGGGCCGATGGCGGCATCAGTGCGGGCACCACGGCCATTCCTCCCCTGCTGGGGGTGGGGGCCGTGCACCACCATCTGCTGCGGCTCGGCCTGCGCCTGCAGTGCTCCCTGGTGGTGGACACCGCCCAGTGCTGGAGCACCCACCACCTCGCCTGCCTGATCGGCTACGGCGCCAGCGCCGTCTGCCCGTGGCTCACCTTCGAGACCACCCGCCACTGGCTGGCCCATCCCCGCACCCAGTCGATGATCGAGCGGGGCAAGCTCCCCCGCCTCGATGCCGACACGGCCCAGGCCAACGTGCGCAAGGCCCTGGAGGAGGGGCTCCGCAAGATCCTCTCCAAGATCGGCATCTCCCTGCTCGCCAGCTATCACGGCGCCCAGATCTTCGAGGCCATCGGCATCGGCGCCGATCTGATCGATCTGGCCTTCACCGGCACCACCAGCCGCGTCGCCGGCCTCAGCCTCCAGGATCTGGCCAGCGAAACCCTGGCGTTCCATGCCAAGGCTTACCCGGAGCTGAACCGCACCAAGCTGGAGTTCATGGGCTTCGTGCAGTACCGCACCGGCGGGGAGTTCCACCTCAACAACCCGGACATGTCCAAGGCCCTGCACGCCGCCGTGGCGGCGGGCCCCGGCTACGACCACTTCACCACCTACCGCACCCTGCTGGAGAACCGCCCGGTCACGGCGCTGCGGGATCTGCTTGAGCTGCGCCCGGCCCCGACGCCCCTGCCGATCGAGCAGGTGGAGAGCGTGGAGAGCATCTGCAGCCGCTTCTGCACTGGCGGCATGAGCCTGGGGGCCCTCTCCCGAGAGGCCCATGAGGTGCTGGCGGTGGCGATGAACCGCATCGGCGGCAAGAGCAACTGCGGCGAGGGCGGCGAGGACCCGGCCCGCTACCACCCCCTCCACGACGTCGACGGTGAGGGCCATTCGCCCACCCTCCCCAGCCTGCGCGGTCTCCGCAACGGCGACAGCGCCTGTTCCGCCATCAAGCAGATCGCTTCGGGTCGCTTCGGCGTCACCCCGGCCTACCTGCGCAGCGGTCAGCAGCTGGAGATCAAGGTGGCCCAGGGCGCCAAGCCCGGCGAGGGCGGCCAGCTGCCCGGCCCCAAGGTGGACACCTACATCGCCTGGCTGCGCAACAGCAAGCCCGGCGTGGCGCTGATCTCACCGCCGCCGCACCACGACATCTATTCGATCGAGGACCTGGCCCAGCTCATCCATGACCTGCATCAGGTGAACCCCGCCGCCCGGGTCTCGGTGAAGCTGGTGGCCGAGATCGGCATCGGCACGATCGCCGCCGGTGTGGCCAAGGCCAATGCCGATGTGATCCAGATCTCCGGCCATGACGGCGGCACCGGAGCTTCGCCCCTGAGTTCGATCAAGCACGCCGGCAGCCCCTGGGAGCTGGGGCTCACGGAGGTGCACCGCAGCCTGCTGGAGAACGGCCTGCGGGACCGGGTGCTGCTGCGGGCCGACGGCGGCCTCAAGAGCGGCTGGGACGTGCTGATCGCCGCCCTGCTCGGGGCCGAGGAATTCGGCTTCGGCTCGGTGGCCATGATCGCCGAGGGCTGCATCATGGCCCGCGTCTGCCACACCAACAACTGCCCGGTGGGCGTCGCCACCCAGAAGGAGGCCCTGCGCAAGCGCTTCACCGGCCTGCCCGAGCACGTCGTCAACTTCTTCGTCTTCGTGGCCGAGGAGGTGCGCCAGCTGCTGAGCGTGCTGGGGGTGGCCCGGCTCGAGGACCTGATCGGCCGCACCGACCTGCTGGCGCCCCGCGCCATCGGTCTCACCAAGACCAGCGCCCTGGATCTCTCCTGCCTGCTTGACCCGATCCCCGCAGCCGCCGACCGGGCCTGGCTCCGCCACGACGACGTGGCCCATGGCAATGGCCCGGTGCTCGAGGACGGGCTGCTCGCCGACGCTGAGGTGCGCGCGGCGATCGAGAGCCACGGCCAGGTGGCGCGTCAGCTGACGATCGTCAACACCGACCGCAGCGTGGGGGCCCGACTCTCCGGCGAGATCGCCGCTTTGCACGGCAACACCGGCTTCCAGGGGGGCCTCGCCCTCACCTTCCACGGCGCCGCCGGCCAGAGCTTCGGCGCCTTCGTGCTCCAGGGCATGGACCTGCGCCTGGTGGGCGAGGCCAATGACTACGTCGGCAAGGGCCTCAACGGCGGTCGCATCACCGTGGTGCCCCCGGCCGCGGTCCGTGACCCCGGCGACCAGGTGATCCTCGGCAACACCTGCCTCTATGGCGCCACGGGTGGGGAGCTGTTCGCCCTCGGCCGGGCCGGTGAGCGTTTTGCCGTGCGCAACAGCGGCGCCCGCACCGTGGTGGAGGGCGTCGGTGACCACTGCTGCGAGTACATGACCGGCGGCGTGGTGGTGGTGCTGGGCAGCACCGGCCGCAACGTGGCCGCCGGCATGACCGGCGGTGTGGCCTTCCTGCTCGACGAAACCGGAGGCCTGGCGGCCCGCCTCAATCCCGAGTCGGTGGCGCTGGTTTCCCTCACCACCCCCGAGCAGGAGGGGCTGTTGCTGCCGCTGCTGGAGGCCCATCTCCAGGCCACCGGCAGCGCGAAGGCGGCGGCGATCCTGGCCGACTGGGCCACCTGGAAAGCTCGCTTCCGGGTGCTGGTGCCCCCCAGCGAGACGGCCACGGTGGGTCTGGCCCAGCGGGAGGCCGTGGCGGCCTGAGCGGTTCTGCCGCTCAGGCTCAGAAGTCGTCGTAGACCTTCTGGAAGGCCGCGAAGGTGTCGTCGTTGTTCATGCCGGCAACGGCGATCGACGCGGCACCCAGGTGGGTGCTGCAGCTGATCGACAGGGCCATCGGCAGGCTGGCGTGGTCGGCGTACACCGAGCGGCTCTTGCCGGTGCCGACCACCTGGACGTCCTCGCTGAAGCCGTTCTTGCTGGCCACCTTCTTGGCGGTGTCCACGCAGGCCATCAGGTCGTTCACCCCCAGCACCACGTCCGAGTAGACGTGCGGCACCGCCAGGGCCGGCTCAGCCGGCGAGAGCAGGGCCAGCAGCAGGCCGAAGGAGGCGAGTTTGCTCATGACCGGACCGTGGGGCTGCGGGATTCTCATCCTGCCCCGGAGTCCGGTTCTGCTCAGCGGGGATGCTCCTGCATCAGGCGACGCACCTCGCCGGCGTGGTAGCTGCTGCGGGTGAGCGGACTGCTTACCACCTGGAGGAAGCCCAGGTCGCCTTCCCCGTGACGGCGGAAGCTTTCGAACACCTCCGGCGACGCGAAGCGCTGGACCGGCAGATGTTTCGGGCCGGGGGAGAGGTACTGGCCGATGGTGACGATGTCGACGGCGTGGGCACGCAGATCGGCCATCACGGCGCGGACCTCGTCGTCACTTTCGCCCAGGCCCACCATCAGCCCTGACTTGGTGTAGGTGCGCGGCCAGCCCTGGCGTACCCGGCGCAGCAGCTCCAGCGAGCGCTCGTAGACCCCCTGGGGCCGCACCTGCCGGTAGAGCCGGGGCACGGTCTCGATGTTGTGGTTGAGCACCTCCGGCGCCGCCGCCATCACCGCCGCCAGGGCCTCCCAGGCGCCGCACAGATCGGGCAGCAGGATCTCGATCGTGGTGAAGGGGGACGTGCGGCGCACGGCCTCGATGCAGGCCACGAACTGGCTGGCGCCGCCGTCGGCCAGGTCGTCCCGGTTGACCGAGGTGATCACCACATGGCTCAGGCCCATGCGCCGCACCGCCTCCCCGAGCCGCTCGGGCTCGGTGGGGTCCAGCGCCCGCACGCTGCGGTCAAAGTCGATGTCGCAGTAGGGGCAGGCCCGGGTGCAGCCCGGCCCCATGATCAGGAAGGTGGCGGTGCCGCCGGCGAAACACTCGCCGATGTTCGGGCAGCTGGCCTCCTGGCAGACCGTGTTGAGCTTGAGGTCGACCAGCAGATCCGCCACCGCTCCGATCCGCTCCCGCTGGGGCGCCTTGACCCGCAACCAGGGCGGCTTGGCGGGGGCGGGCCGGGGGTCGCTGACGGTCACGGGCATCGCTGGGCTGTGCGGACTGTAGGGACGCCGGTCACGGTGGCCGGTCGCCGCAGGCCATCCCCTAAAGTCTGGCCATCGGGATGTGGCGCAGCTTGGTAGCGCACTTCGTTCGGGACGAAGGGGCCGCAGGTTCGAATCCTGTCATCCCGATTTTTTTCTTCTGACTGTCAGGCCAGGGCCGCTCCCGGATAGCCCCTCGGGGTGACCATGCGGCCGTCCTGAACGCGTGTTGAGCTGTTGCCCACCAGCACCAGGGTCAGCATGTCCACCTGGCCCTCGGGCAGGGTGCCCAGGGTGTGGAGGCTGAGCGCCTCTTCGGCGCGGCCCAGCTGGCGGGCCAGCAGCACCGGCGTGCTGGCCGGCCGGCCCTCCCTCAGCAGTTCGATGGCGCGCCCCAGCTGCCACGGCCTGCCGAGGGAGCGGGGGTTGTAGAGGGCCACGACGAAATCGCCGCTGGCGGCACCCTTCAGCCGCCGTTCGATCACCTCCCAGGGGGTGAGGCGGTCGCTGAGGCTGATGGTGCAGAAGTCGTGCATCAGCGGGGCCCCGGCCCGGGCGGCGGCCAGCTGCAGGGCCGAGAGGCCCGGGTGGACCGTGAAGGCCGGACGGTCGAGCACCGGCAGCTGCAGCCAGAGCTCCAGGGCCAGGCCCGCCATGCCGTAGATGCCGCTGTCCCCGGAGGAGATCAGGGCCACGTCGAGGCCCTGGCGGGCCAGGTCGAGGGCCTCGGTGCAGCGGGCCCGCTCCTCCGTCAGCCGGCCTTCGCGGCGCAGCTGGTCGGGGCGCCGCAGGGGTTCCAGCAGATCGAGGTAGAGCCCGTAGCCCACCCATACCGTCGTAGAGGCCAGGGCCCGGCGGGCATCGCCGCTGAGCAGATCGATCGGGCCCGGACCGCTGCCCACCAGATGCAGGCTGCCCCGCTGCGGGGCCCACTGGCGATCGGCCAGGGCCACCGCCAGGGTGGCGGCACCCCGCTCCCCGCTGGCGGCGCGCCCGATCCGCTTCTCCACCAGCAGGCGGGGCGCGGACCCGGCCTGGTCCGTCCCGGCCGGGTCCGTCAGCGGCCGGCCCGCCTCCCCTGCCGCCTGCAGGGCGGCGGCTTCGGCCACGCTGGGCGTGCCCATCTCCCGGGCCACCGCTTCTGAAGGATGGGGCACGGCGACCGCCGCCAGGGTGGCGGCGTCATAGAGGCGCAGGGGCCAGCCGTGCTGCGACGCCAGGGCCAGCAGGGCGGGCTCATCCCCCTTGCGATCGATGCTGGCCAGGCCCGCCACGGCCTCCCGGGCCAGGCCCTGCTGCTCCAGGCCTTCCGCCACCAGCCGTTCCAGCACCGGCAGGCTCGTGTCCCGCTCGCAGCCGATGCCCAGCCAGAGGCTGGGGGGATGCCAGCGGCAGCCCGCGCCGCTGCGGGGGCCGATCACCAGGGGCGCCCCGCCGTCCTGGCTGCTCTCGTCCTGGCTGCTGTGGTCGTCGCCGCTGACGTTGGCCTCCAGCCCCTGCCACAGCGTGGTGCCTTCCTCTTGGTGCAGGTAGGGGCGGCGACCGCCGGCCGCCCCCACCATCAGCTCCCTCCAGTCGCCGGTGCCGCGGCGCCAGCCCCAGGCCTGGCCGAAGGCATCCAGGGGCAGCCGGCCCCGGGCGGCGCCGGCCCCGGTGAGCACGGCCTGGCCACCGACCAGGGCGGCGATCTCCTCGGCGAGCCGGTCACCGCCGGCGCCATGGCCCCCCAGCAGGGGCACCACGAAGCGGCCCCGGGGGTCCACCACCAGCACGGCCGGATCGCTCTGCTTGTCACCGATCAGGGGGGCGATCAGCCGGGTCACCAGCCCGCAGGCCCCGACGGCCACCACCGCGTCGGCGCTCCCCCAGTGCCGCGCCAGCCAGGGGGCGGAGGCCTCCTCCTCCGGGCCCCGCACCACGGTCAGCAGACCGGCCTGGCGCAGCCGCTGCAGCATCGCTGCGGCCGTCGGGCCGAAGCCGAGGCCGATGTGTCGCCGCGTCGTGTCGCTCAAGGGGTCACCCCCCCGTCGAGGGCGGCCAGGTCCTGGCCGTAAGGGGAGTCTTCCGGGCCGGGGCCCGCGGTGCCAGCCGCTGCCCTTTCATCTGCTGCTGTGGTGCCGTCCGCCATCGGCGGGTCGGGTGGGCTGGGGGGCTCCGGCGCCTGCGCCAGTGGGCTCCCCTGGGCGGCCAGCTCTCCCGCCTGGCCCGGGAGTTCCTGGTCGCTGTCCGGGCCCGCAGCCCCACCGGCCAGGGCCAGCGGCGGCAGCGGATCGGGCTGTGGCTCCTGCGGCGGCGCCGATTCCGGCAGCGCCGCGGCCTCCGGCTCCAGGGTCCCGTCGGATTCCGCCGCCTGCTCCTGCTCTGGCTCCGACTCCGGCTCAGGGGCGGCCGGCGGTGGGGCCTCGCCCAGCAGGATGGCCAGCTCGGAGGCGGTGAGCCGCCCCTTCTGCCAGCGGGGCGGTTCGCCGCCGGTCTCCAGGATCACCTCACCCACCAGGCTGTTGAAGGGAGGGTTGAGGGGCTCGCCCAGGCCATCGAGCAGGTCGAGCTGGACCGCATTGCTGCCCGTGCGCCAGCCCTCCAGCCACAGGGGCGTCTGGCGATCCACCAGGAAGCTGTCGCCGTTGATGCTGACCCGCAGCCGCCAGCTGGCATCGCCGCTGCGCAGGTTCTGCAGCGGGGCCTCCAGCAACAGCCAGTCGAGCAGCAGCGGCGTGGCGGCCGCCGTGCCCCGGGGGCTGACGGCGATCAGCTGGGGGCTGCCAGGGGCCGGCTGGCCGAGGGGATTGGCCGCGACCCTGTGGAGCCGGATCTGGCGCTGGGCACCAGGGCCCTTCACCGCCTCACCCCAGGGCCTGGCGGCATAGACCGTGAGCCGATGGCTGCCGGGTTCCAGCGGCCGCATCGTGGTGGTGGTGGCGGTCAGCGGCAGGGGGTCATCCCCATCCAGCTGCACCACCAGGTGGGGGCCGAGGCCGAGGGGCCCGGCATCCACCAGGGGCCAGTCCTCCACCCGCAGCCGCAGGCTCCAGGGACCCGCCGGCAGCAGGGCGCCGTCGGCGGGGGAGACGATCTCCACCCGGGGACGACGCGCCTCCAGGGCCTCCTGCAGCTGCTGCACCGCCAGAGGTGGGGCCACCTCCTGCTGGCTGGAACGTCCCATGGCGGGTGTGGCCGGGGCCGCGGCGCTCGGGCGGCGGCCCGGCAGGGAGAAGGCGAGGGCAGCCGGCGGCGCCAGGGTGAGCACCAGCAGCAGGGCGGCCGCCAGCAGGCCGGCTCGGCAGACGAACCGACGGACCCACCGTCCCGCGGCTCCATGCCCCTCTCCCCTGTCGCCCACGCGCGCTCCGTCATTCGTGGAGCCATTCTGCTTTGGGGGCCGAAGAGGGGTAATCGGCTGTTGAAATCGCTGCAAAATGCAGCAAGGGGTTATAGAAACCCCGCGGTTTTCCTGATTGTCACGTTGTTGACAACATGTCGCCAGACCGCAGTCGCAGCCTTGGAACCGCCGGGATTAAACCTTTGTAACTGGCGGCCGATTCGCCTTGTTTTCGACCCCTATACTTCCGCCAGCGGTCCCCTTTCGGGGCCCAAAGCCCCAGTCGTGGCAAGGGATTTCTCCCCCATCGCGACTGGTGCCCATGGTCGGGGCTTCCCGGCCATGGGGCCCACCGATGGGGCCGGGACGGTCGCATGACCTGTCCCCGGCGTCCGTCGAAGGGGTGGACCCTCCACCTCGACCCCGTCCCTCGAGGAACGTCTCGATGACCATCAGCCCACCAGAGCGTGGGAAAACGGCGAAGGACATGGTTGACCGGAACCCCGTTCCCGTCGACTTCGATGTTCTCGGCAAGCCCGGGCACTTCGATCGCTCCCTCGCCAAAGGTCCCAAAACCACCACCTGGATTTGGAACCTCCACGCCAACGCTCACGATTTCGACAGCCACACGAGCGATCTTGAAGAGGTCTCCCGGAAGATCTTCAGCGCTCACTTCGGCCATCTGGCCGTCATCTTCATCTGGCTGAGCGGCGCCTTCTACCACGGAGCCCGCTTCTCCAACTACACCGGCTGGCTGGCCGACCCCCTGCACGTCAAACCCAGTGCTCAGGTGGTCTGGCCGATCTTCGGCCAGGAAATTCTCAATGGCGATGTGGGTGCCGGCTTCCACGGCATTCAGATCACCTCCGGCCTCTTCCATGTGTGGAGAGCCTGGGGGTTCACCAACGAGTTCCAGCTCCTCTGCACCGCCATCGGTGCCCTGGTGATGGCCGGCCTCATGCTCAACGCAGGGGTCTTCCACTACCACAAGGCAGCTCCGAAGCTGGAGTGGTTCCAGAACGTTGAGTCCATGCTCAACCACCACCTGGCCGGTCTGCTCGGGCTCGGGTCCCTGTCCTGGACAGGTCACCTGCTGCACGTGTCGCTGCCCACCACCCAGCTGATGGACGCCATCGACGCCGGCAACCCGCTGGTGCTCAACGGCAAGACCATCGCTTCGGTGGCCGACATCCCGCTCCCCCACGAGTTCCTCAACCAGGATCTGCTGACCCAGTTGTTCCCCGGCTTCGGCGCGGGGATCTCCGCCTTCTTCACCGGCAACTGGGCCGCCTACAGCGATTTCCTCACCTTCAAGGGTGGTCTGAATCCTGTGACCGGCAGCCTCTGGATGACCGACATCGCGCATCACCACCTGGCGATCGCGGTGCTGTTCATCGTGGCTGGCCACATGTACCGCACCAACTGGGGCATCGGCCACAGCATCAAGGAAATTCTCGAGGGCCAGAAGGGCGATCCCCTGCTGTTCCCCGCGCCCAAAGGTCACGATGGGCTCTATGAATTCCTGACCACCTCCTGGCACGCCCAGCTGGGTCTGAACCTGGCGCTGTTCGGTTCGCTCACGATCATCGTGGCGCACCACATGTATGCGATGCCTCCGTATCCCTACATCGGTATCGACTACCCGACCCAGCTGTCGCTGTTCACCCACCACATGTGGATCGGCGGCTTCCTGATCGTCGGAGCCGGTGCCCATGCGGCCATCGCACTCATTCGCGACTACGACCCGGCCAAGAACATCGACAACGTTCTGGATCGGGTGCTGAAAGCCCGTGATGCCCTGATCAGCCACCTCAACTGGGTGTGCATTTTCCTGGGCTTCCACAGCTTCGGCCTCTACATCCACAACGACACCATGAGTGCCCTGGGTCGTCCCCAGGACATGTTCAGCGACACCGCGATCCAGCTGAAGCCCGTCTTCGCGCAATGGATCCAGGGCCTGCACGCCGCTGCCGCCGGCACCACCGCACCCAATGCGCTGGCCGGTGTGAGTGAAGTGTTCAACGGCGCTGTCGTCGCCGTCGGCGGCAAGGTGGCCGCTGCGCCGATCCCCCTGGGAACGGCGGACTTCATGGTCCACCACATCCACGCCTTCACGATCCACGTCACCGTGCTGATCCTTCTGAAGGGTGTGCTCTACGCGCGCAGCTCCCGCCTCGTCCCCGACAAGGCGAACCTGGGCTTCCGCTTCCCCTGCGACGGCCCCGGCCGTGGCGGTACCTGTCAGGTGTCGGCCTGGGACCACGTGTTCCTCGGCCTGTTCTGGATGTACAACTCCCTGTCGATCGTCATTTTCCACTTCAGCTGGAAGATGCAGAGCGACGTGTGGGGCACCGTCAATGCCGACGGCAGCGTCCAGCACATCACCAACGGCAACTTCGCCCAGGGCGCCATCACCATCAATGGTTGGCTCCGGGACTTCCTCTGGGCTCAGGCCGCCCAGGTGCTGAACAGCTACGGCTCGTCCTCCAGTGCCTACGGTCTGATGTTCCTGGGTGCCCACTTCGTCTGGGCCTTCAGCCTCATGTTCCTCTTCAGCGGCCGCGGCTACTGGCAGGAACTGATCGAGTCCATCGTCTGGGCTCACAACAAGCTGAAGGTGGCTCCCGCCATCCAACCGCGGGCGCTTTCCATCACCCAAGGCCGTGCCGTCGGTGTCGCCCATTACCTGCTGGGCGGTATCGCGACAACCTGGGCCTTCTTCCTGTCCCGACTCATCGCGGTCGGCTGACCTCCACCTGACCTTTCCCAATGGCAACGAAATTTCCTTCGTTCAGCCAGGGTCTGGCACAGGACCCGACAACCCGCCGTATTTGGTACGGCATCGCCACGGCTCACGACTTCGAGAGCCATGACGGAATGACGGAGGAGCGGCTTTACCAAAAGCTGTTCTCCACCCACTTCGGTCACCTGGCGATCATCGGCCTCTGGGTTTCGGGCAACCTGTTCCATATCGCCTGGCAGGGCAACTTCGAGCAGTGGGTCGCCGATCCGCTGCACGTCCGTCCCATCGCTCACGCGATCTGGGATCCCCACTTCGGCCAGGGCGCCATCGACGCCTTCACCCAGGCGGGCGCCTCCTCTCCGGTGAACATCGCCTACTCCGGTCTGTACCACTGGTGGTACACGATCGGTATGACGACCAACATGGAGCTCTACCAGGGTTCCATCTTCATGCTGATCCTGTCGGCATGGGCCCTGTTCGCCGGCTGGCTCCATCTCCAGCCCAAGTTCCTGCCTTCCCTGGCCTGGTTCAAGAACGCTGAATCGCGGCTCAACCATCACCTGGCTGTGCTGTTCGGCTTCAGCTCCATCGCCTGGACCGGTCACCTGGTCCACGTCGCCATCCCCGAGTCCCGGGGACAGCACGTCGGGTGGGACAACTTCCTCTCGGTCGCTCCCCATCCCGCCGGTCTGGCTCCGTTCTTCACCGGCAACTGGGGCGTGTATGCCCAGAACCCCGACACCGCCAACCAGGTGTTCGGGACCTCCGAGGGAGCAGGCACCGCGATCCTCACCTTCCTGGGTGGCTTCCACCCCCAGACCGAAGCGCTGTGGCTCACGGACATCGCCCACCACCACCTGGCCATCGGCTGCATCTTCGTGATCGCCGGCCACATGTACCGGACCAACTTCGGTATCGGCCACTCGATCCGCGAGATCCTCGACGCCCACAACCCCCCCAAGGGCACCCCTGGTGACCTGGGCGCCGGCCACAAGGGCCTCTACGACACCGTCAACAACTCCCTCCACTTCCAGCTGGGCCTCGCCCTGGCTGCCCTGGGAGTCGTGACCAGCCTGGTGGCGCAGCACATGTACGCGCTGCCGTCCTATGCGTTCATCGCCAAGGACTACACCACCCAGGCCGCCCTCTATACGCACCACCAGTACATCGCCATCTTCCTGATGTGCGGTGCCTTCGCCCACGGTGCGATCTTCTTCATCCGCGACTACGACCCGGAAGCCAACAAGGACAACGTCCTTGCCCGGATGCTTGAGCACAAGGAAGCCCTCATCAGCCACCTGAGCTGGGTCTCCCTGTTCCTCGGCTTCCACACCCTGGGTCTCTACGTCCACAACGACGTGGTGGTCGCCTTCGGTACCCCCGAGAAGCAGATCCTCATCGAGCCGGTGTTCGTCCAGGCCTCCAGTGGCAAAGCCCTCTACGGCATGGATGTGCTGCTCGCCAACGCCGACAGCATCGCCTCCACGGCGTGGCCCAACAACGGCGCCGTCTGGCTGCCGGGCTGGCTGGATGCCATCAACTCGGGAAGCAATTCCCTGTTCCTCCAGATCGGTCCTGGCGACTTCCTCGTGCACCACGCCATCGCGCTGGGTCTGCACACCACCACCCTGATCCTGGTGAAGGGTGCCCTGGATGCCCGGGGTTCCAAGCTGATGCCCGATAAAAAGGACTTCGGCTACTCCTTCCCCTGCGACGGCCCCGGCCGTGGCGGCACCTGCGACATCTCGGCCTGGGACGCCTTCTATCTGGCGGTCTTCTGGGCCCTGAACACCGTGGGTTGGGTCACCTTCTACTGGCACTGGAAGCACCTCGCCATCTGGCAGGGCAACGTGGCCCAGTTCAACGAATCCAGCACCTATCTGATGGGCTGGTTCCGCGACTACCTCTGGCTCAACAGCTCCCAGCTGATCAACGGGTACAACCCGATGGGGTCCAACAACCTGGCCGTCTGGGCCTGGATGTTCCTCTTCGGTCACCTGGTGTGGGCCACCGGCTTCATGTTCCTGATCTCCTGGCGGGGTTACTGGCAGGAGCTGATCGAGACCATCGTCTGGGCGCATCAGCGCACGCCCCTCGCCAACCTGGTGGGCTGGCGCGACAAGCCTGTCGCTCTCTCGATCGTTCAGGCCCGTGTGGTGGGTCTCGCCCACTTCACGATCGGCTACATCCTCACGTACGCGGCCTTCCTGATCGCGTCCACGTCAGGCAAGTTCGGCTGAGCCTCCGGCTCCCGAATTCCGTCAACGCCCCTTCTCGAATCTTCGAGGGACACCCAGACCCCCGGTTACCACCGGGGGTCTTTTTCTGTGCCGCTGTGGTGCTGCGTGAAGCGCTCGATCGACGTCTCCCCGAACACCTCGAGAGGTGCCGGGGCCGCCCATCCCCCCATCCCTTCAACACACATTTGACTGGACTTAACCTTGCCTGAAGGGGCTGCTGCCAAGTTGAAAAAGACTGCAGCAGCTTTCAATGGGACTCACCTTTTCCGCTCTGGATCCCTTCATCCCAGCGACAAACGGAGTGATCTCCCTGGCCAATCTCGGGGCCAATGCTGAAATCTCTGCCTATAACCCAGCCACTGGATATCTCTATACCGTAGGCGGTGGATCCGGGGCCATTGTTGTCTCCGATCTCCGTGATCCAGGCAGTCCCCTCGCCGTTGCTCGAGCCACGTCCACCGGCAACGGCGAAACCCTGCAGAGCGCAGCCGTGTTCGGCAATCTGCTCGCCATTGCGGTGCAGAACGCCGTCAAGACGGACCCGGGCTTCGTGCAGTTCTACGACCTCAGCAATCCGGCCCTGCCTGTCCATATCAGCACCGTGACCGTGGGCGCCCTGCCCGACATGGTGAAGTTCAGCAGCGACGGCCGCAGGCTGCTGGTGACCAATGAAGGGGAGCCGAATTCCGTCTACACCATTGATCCCGTCGGTTCGATCTCCCTGATCAACACCAGCGGCTATCTGGCGAGCACGCCCGTGGCTCCCGCCGCCGCCGATGTGCAGACCGTGGGCTTCGAAGCCTGGGAAAGCCGCCGTGCCGAGTTGATCAACCGCGGCGTCCGCATCGGTACCCGTCTGGGCGTCACCACCACGGTCGCCCAGGACATCGAGCCGGAGGCCATCGCCATCAGCGCCGATGGCAACACCGCCTGGATCTCCCTGCAGGAGAACAACGCCATCGCCGTGCTGGATCTGAGCGGTACGGCGCCGGTGATCAGCACCATCTTCTCCGCTGGGATCAAGGATTGGTCCCGCGGCATTGCCAGTGCCGAGAACTTCACTTACGAACTGGAGTATGCCGCTGGGGGTGCCAACCAGCCGGCAGGCGTGCTGGCCGGAGGCCTTTCCGGCCTGTTCTTCGCCGGTAAGGAGACGCTGAACGGTACGGAGCTGGATGTCTACTACTCCATCACCGATCGCGGCCCCAACGGTGCTCTGATCGCGGGCAGGCGTCAGTTCCTGGATCCGGACTTTCAGCCCAGCATCTACAAGCTGGGCATGAATCGCGCCACCGGCGCTGTCACCGAGCTGGGCCGCCTTGGCCTCAACCGCCCCGATGGCACCCCCCTCACCGGCCTGCCCCAGCTGGCGATCAAGGATGACGTGCCGATCGATGGGGCCAATGCCCCGCTGGCCTACGACCCCTTCGGCATCGACTCGGAAACCGTCTCACGGTTCAGCCTCACCATCGGCGGCAGCACCCGTCAGGTGTTTGCGGTCGGCGATGAATACCGCGGCCAGATCTCCATCTTCGATGCCGTCAGCGGCAACCTGATCCAGCGCTATATCCCCGCCGGCCAGAAGGCCCAGCTCGTGGCCCAGCACAACGTGGGTGGTGCCACGCCGATCGGGGCGGAAACGATCGACAGCCTGCCCGCCATCTACGGCAACCGCTGGAGCAACCGCGGCATCGAGGGCATGGCCTTCAACCCCACCGACGGCCTGCTCTATGCCTTCCTGCAGAGCCCCCTGGATGTGGATGCCAACGGCGACGGCGTCACCGAAGGCCGCAGCCGCTCCGAACTCACCCGCATCCTGGCCATCAACCCAGCCACCGGCGCCCCGGTGAAGGAGCACCTCTACCTGCTCAGCGGCCGTGCCGGCCAGGACAAGATCGGCGATGTCGCCTTCGACGCCGCCCGGGGCGTGTTCCTGGTGATGGAACGCGACAGCAGCCGCAGCCTCACCGGCTTCAAGCACGTCTACGAGGTGGATCTGCGCGGTGCCACCGACACCCTGCCGCTCACCACCGCTGCCAACCAGGCCACGGCAGGCTGGCTGGGGGCGATCGGCGTTGTCAGCCCGGAGCTGCTCGACAACCGCCGCACCCCTGTCGACCACGACAGCAACGCCGCCACGGCCCCGATCTTCAGCACCTCCAGCGCCGACGTGCTGGCGGCCGCCGGCATCCGCCTGGCCCACAAGATCGAGCTGTTCAACCTGCCTTCCATCGGCGGCAGCCTGGCCTACGACAAGCCGGAGGGTCTCACCATCCGCGATGACGGCGCGCTGGTGATCAACTACGACAACGACTTCGGCACCGAGGGCGCCCGTGGCAATGCCTTCACCGTGGTCAGCTTCGATCGCGCCGGCTTCGACAGCTCCGATCGGGATGTGGACGGCAGCAGCGGCGGCGGCAACCAGTACCGGCCCATCTCCGGTCTGCCGCTCTACGGCCTCACCATGCCGGACGGCATTGCCGCGTTCACCGATGTCCAGGGCCGCAGCTTCCTGCTGGCGGTGGGTGAGGGTGATTCCCGTGAATACGAACCGGACCGGGGCAACATCTTCTCCGATCTCACCCGGGCTGATGCCAGCACCGCGGTCAACGGCACCCCCTTCCGTAACCACCCAGGCGTCAGCGCCCTCAACGCCGCCTTCGCCGCCGCCACCGGCATCAGCCGCACCCGCCTCAACCTGCTCAACGACACCGGCGACATCAACGGCGATGGCCTGATCGACAAGCCCTTCAGCATCGGCTCCCGCTCGCTGCGCATCTACGACGTGCAGGGCAACGTGGTGTTCGATTCCAGCGACGCCCTGGAGGACCTGGCCGCCAGTCTCGGCCTGATGGCCAGCAACCGTGACGACGACAAGGGCACCGAGCCCGAGATGGTGGAGATTGCCACCGTGGCCGGTCGCACCTACGCCTTCGTGGCCCTGGAGCGCACCACCACCAGCGTGGCGGCCGTGTTCGACGTCACCGACCCCTACAACGTGGCGGCGGTGGATCCGGTGGTGTTCCCCGGCGCCGAGCGGATCGAGGGCATCACCTTCCTGCGCAGCCCCGCCGGGCAGCCGGCCGGCCTGATCGCCAGCAGCGAGGGCAACGACAAGGTGAGTGTCACCGGCGCCGCGCCCCTGGCCTCCGGCAGCGCCTTCCGCCTGCAGCTCTTCCACCTGGCCGACCAGGAGGGCGGCATCGCTGCCCTGGACGACGCCCCCCGCCTGTCCGGCGTGCTCAATGCCCTGCGGGCCCAGGACATCGATCTCGATGGCATCCCCGGCTTCGTCAACACCCTCACCCTTTCCAGCGGCGACGCCTGGATTCCGGGCCTGTTCTACGGGGCTTCGGCCCAGGCCTACGGCGCCGTGGGCCGCGGTGATGTGCTGATCCAGAACGCCCTGGGGGTGCAGGCGATCGCCTTCGGCAACCACGAATTCGACCAGGGCACCGCGGTGGTGCGGGACCTGATCCGGCCCAATGCGGCCGCCGGTTACCCCGGCACGGCCTACCCCTATCTGAGCGGCAACCTCAACTTCGCCACGGACGCCAACCTGGCGGGGCTGGTGGTGCCCGCCGGCCAGGCGCCGCGGCCCAACAGCATCACCAGCAGCGTGGTGTTCGATGTCAACGGCGCGTCGGTGGGCGTTGTGGGCGCCACCACCCCCTGGCTGCGCACCATCTCCAGCCCGGGCGGCGTGGGTGTGGCCCCGGCCCCCTTCAGCGGCACCCCCACGGCCGCCGAACTGGATGCTCTGGCGGCGGAGATCCAGGCCGACGTGGATGCCCTGATCGCCGCCAATCCGGGCCTGAACAAGGTGATCCTGCTGGCCCACATGCAGCAGATCAGCATTGAGCAGGCCCTGGCCGAGCGCCTGCGCCACGTTGACATCATCGTGGCCGGCGGCTCCAACACCCGCCTGTTCGACAGCGATGACATCACCCGCCCCGGCGACAGCGTCCAGGGCCCCTATCCGATCGTCAAGACCGATGCCGACGGCCGGCCCGTGGCGGTGGTCAACACCGATGGCAACTACAAATACCTGGGCCGCCTGGTTCTCGACTTCGATGCCTCCGGTGTGATCATCCCGGCCAGCTACGACCCCAGCATCAGCGGAGCGTTCCGCACCGATGCCGCGGGTGTGGCGGCCCTGAACGCCGAGGCCTTCATCGATGCGCGGGTGCAGGAGGTGGTCGACAACCTGCGGTCGGTGATCGTCGCCCAGGAGTCGGAATGGTTCGGCGTCAGCGAGGTCTTCCTCAATGGCAACCGCAACCCGGGCGTGCGCAGCGAGGAGACCAACCTCGGCAACCTCACGGCCGACGCCAACCTGGCCTATGCCCGCCAGATTGATTCCAGCGTGGTCGTCTCGCTGAAGAACGGCGGCGGCATCCGCAACTCGATTGGCCAGTCGATCGTTCCCACCGGCTCCGTGAACGGTGTCCCTGAACTGCTGCCCACGGCGGCGGTCTTCGACGCCCAGGGCAACGTGGTGAAGCCGGAGGGCGGCATCTCCCGCAACGACATCGCCAATGCCCTCAGCTTCAACAACGGCCTGACCCTGGTCAGCGTCACCCCCGGCGAGCTCAAGGCGCTGATCGAGCACGGCATCGCCGCCGGCATCAACCAGGGCCGCTTTCCCCAGGTGGGCGGCATGGCCTTCAGCTATGACCTCAGCCGGCCGGCCGGCTCCCGGGTGGTGAGCCTGGCGATCCAGGACGACGCCGGCAACGATCTCGACGTCGTGGTGCGAAACGGCGAGGTGGTGGGCCATCCGGCCCGCAGCATCCGCATGGTCACCCTGGATTTCATGGCCAGCGGCGGTGACGGCTACCCCTTCACCAGCCTGTCCAACCCCAACCGGGTGAACATCACCCAGCCGGGTGGCGCACCCCGTACCGGCGTCGCCACCTTCGCCGCCAATGGCTCCGAACAGGATGCCCTGGCCGAATTCCTGGCGGCCAGCCATTCCCCCGCCAACCCGTTCACGGCGGCCGACACCCCGGCCGCCCTCGATCGGCGCCTGCAGAATCTGGCGGTCCGCAGTGACGGGGTGATCGACCCCGTGATCACCCTCACGGGTGCCGCGGTTCTGGAGAACCTGCCTGCCGACACCCTCGTCGGCCTGCTGACGGCGACCGACCCGAACCCCGGCAGGACCTTCAGCTTCTCCTTCGCACCGAACGGCAACCCGGGCGGCCTGTTCCGCCTCGACGGCAACCGGCTGCTGACCACGGCCTCGCTGGACTTCGAGACGGCCACGACGCGCAGCCTCACCCTGCGGGCCACCGACAGCGCCGGCAACAGCTTCGACAAGCCGTTCACCATCACGGTGAACGACCTGGCGGAAGGGGCCGCCGTCCAGCCGGCGGTGATCAATGCCCCCGGCTTCGCCATCAGCCAGCAGCTGGGCGGCAGACCTCGGGGATCCCAGCCTGGAGGGCCCGCTCTGCCCACCGGCGCGCTGGGAGCCGTGGCAACCACCCCGATCACCCTTCCCGGTGAAAACGTCCCTCGGGCACGGATCGAGAACACCGGCTCCTGGAACGACCTCAAGAACCTCACCCTCGGCGCGGACTACTGGACACCGGCCCTGGGCACCAACCTGCTGGTGGCCAATTTCGTCGACGTGCGCTGGGATCTCTCCGCTGCGCCACCCCTGGACTTCGATCTCCAGGTGGTGGGGGCCAAGCGCGGCGTCGTCGACTTCGGCGCCGGCGACGACACCCTCACCTGGTTGTTCCACAGCGATGGCCCCAGCCTTGTCAACACGGCCACGGTGACGGCCGGAGCCGGCAATGACACGCTGACCTTCGCGGCCGTGGGCAGTGCGTCGGTTGACGAGGCGCTGCTCGCCGACAACCCCGGGGGTCCCGGGAACGGCCCCCTCTGGGATCCCTCCTACGACGGTCGCTTCAGCACCGCCATCGCCTTCGGCGGCGCCGGCGCCGACCGAATCGAAAGCCAGGGGAGCGTGCGGCTCCAGGCCGATGGCGGCGAGGGCCAGGACACCCTGATCGGCTCGCGGCGCGACGACACCCTCATCGGTGGGCTGGGAGAGGACACCCTCACCGGAGGTGGCGACGGGGGCAGTTTCCGCTTCTCCGGCAGGAGGGTCGCGCGCAGTGTTGTGGTGAACGGTGGCGACCTGATCGACCTGCGCGCCCCTGGCGGCGGCGGGGACGGGGCCGCCGACACTGTCGTGTACGACATCCAGGGCGGCGGCGTGGACCGCGTCGTCGGCTTTGAAGCCGGCCGCGACAAGCTCACCCTGCTCGGAGGAGCGGGCGTGACCGAACTGAGGGAGTACCGCAACGGCACCTTCCTCAGCTTCTCCGGACGGCCGCTGCAGGGTGTGTTGCTTGAGGGAGTGACCGGCCTCAGCCTCGGCGGCCCGGCCGCCGACATTCAGTTGCTGGCCTGACACAAGACGGCCCCAGTGATGCTGTGAGCGTGGATTCGCCCCAGGCGTTTGCTGTTGCTGCGTGCCGATGATGCCTTCATCATCGGCAGCACGGGCAACCGGGCCCCCGCCAGACAGCTTTCCCTTGGTGGGAGCGGCCACCCAGCCGAACATGTCGGAGGTGGCCGTAGCTCACTTCACGACGATCAGCATTTCGACTCTCAACATCTAGGCCAGCTTCTGCCTGGTTAAGAACATCTTTCCACAAGGCATTCCAGGCTACAGAGATGGTGTCGGCCGCATCACCCCACGGCCGATCCGATGGTTTGAGAATACAGGTGTCCGGCTGAGTGAACGGCCGGTCTGAGCCTTCCAGGTCAGAGCGATTCCCGTCTGAGTCATTTCTGTCTGATTCATTTCTGTCTGAGTCATTCCCGTCCGGGCGATACCCGACATCGTCTCCAGGTACGGGTGCACCGCTTCTCACTCCCTCTCTCATAGAGCCATGACGACCTCTGGAAATCACGTCATCTTCATCCATCCGGATGGTGCAAGTCCATCGCACTTCGGATTTGCCCGCTTCATCGACCATGGCCCTGATGGTCGCCTGAACTGGGACAAGATGGAAGCCGCCGGTGTCTATCTCGGGCACATGGAGGACCAGCTGGGTGGCACCTCCAATGGTGGTGCGGTCACCCATGCGACCGGTGCCAAGGTGTATGCCGAATCCTTCGGGTATGAGCAGGGGAATCTCCCTATCACCTCCCTGGATGGCAGCACCAACACGATCGTTGAGGCGGCCACCCAGGCCGGCAAGGTGACGGCGCTGGTGCAGTCCGGAGCCATCTTCGAGCCGGGAACGGCCGCCTTCGTCGCCAAGACCGAGGAGATCGTCAATCCCAATGGAACGCGCGTCGTTCCCAGGGCCCAATCGGCTGAGATTGCCAAACAGGTCATCGAGTCAGGGGTCAACTTCATCTTCAGTGGCGGCGAGCTCAATCTGCTGCCGGTCGGTGTGGCCGGATTCCATGGCACCGCCGCCCAGTACGACGCCCTGAGCACCAGCTCCAGCCTGCGGCCGAGCCAGAACCTGATCGAGCTGGCCCAGAGCCTTGGCTACACCGTTGTCTATACCAAGGATCAGCTCAACAGCCTCATCAGTGGCGCCGTCCTGCCCCAGAAGGTTCTCGGCGTCTTTGCCCCCGTCCATACGTTCAACGATCGCGCCGAAGAGCAGCTCGCCGCCGCGGGTCTGCCGTTCTATTCCCCCACGGCTCCTGCGATCGCCGACATGCTGGCGGCGGCGCAGCGCCTCATGGAGGCCCACCCCGACTTTGTGAAGGGGTCGATCACGATCGTGGAAGAAGAAGGCACGGATAACTTCGGCAACAACAACAATGCGGCCGGCACGCTTGAGGCCCTGCGGCGGGCCGATGCGGCCATCGGTGTCGCCCTCGATTTTGTTGAGCGACATCCCAACACGCTGGTGATCACGGCGGCCGACAGCGATGCGGGGGGCCTGCAGGTTCGCGACCCGCTGGCCTCTGATCGGCCCGTGGGTTCCATCACCAACAATCCGATCGATGGCACGTCGGGACGCAATCTGCCGACCGATGGCGTCACCGGCGTCGGCAGCCTGCCGTTCCTGTCGGCTCCTGATCAGAACGGCGATCGCTTCAGCCTGAGCATCGCCTGGGCGGGCCTGCCGGATTTCAGTGGTTCGATCGTCTCCAAGGCCCATGGCCTCAACGCCGATCGGCTGCCGGCCACCCTGGACAACACAAAGATCTACGAACTGATGTACGAGACTCTGTTTGACACAGAGATCGCGTCGCGCCTCCCCGATCAGGTCAAGACGGCTCCGGCGGCGAATCAGAACACGGGCAATGTGATCTTCATCCATCCCGATGGCTCGACGCCCTCGAGCTTCATGGCCTTGCGGAACATCGACAAGGGCCCGGATGGTCGACTGAACTGGGACAAGATGACCAAGGCCGGTGTCTACCTCGGCCACATGGAGAACCAGCTGACCGGCACCTCCAACGCCGGCGCCGTCACCCATGCCACGGGGACCAAGGTCTTCAACGAATCCTTCGGCCTCGAGGAGGACAACACCCCCATCCGCTCGGCCTCCGGGAAGCTCGGCTACACCATCCTCGAAGAGGCCATTGCGTCAGGGAAGGCCACGGCCCTGATCCAGTCGGGCCACATCGGCGAGCCGGGTACGGCCGCCTTCGCCGCCGCCACCACCAACCGGGATGGCAATGCGATTCGTGCCAGGGAGAAAACGGCGGAGATCGCTGAGCAGGTGATCCGCTCGGGAACCCAGGTGATCCTGGCCGGTGGCGAGGTCTACCTGCTGCCGAAGGGGACCCTCGGCTTCCACGTCACCGCCGAGATCGACGCCCGCTTCCCGGACGCCGAAGACCGCCCGACCCAGAACCTGATCGAACTGGCCAGGTCTCTCGGTTACCAGGTTGTCTACACCAAGGATCAACTGCTCGAAGCGGCCCAGAACGCCACACCCGCGACCAAGCTGCTCGGCATCTTTGCGGCCAACCACACCTTTGACGATCGACGGGAGGAGAGCCTTGGCCTGAACACGGACACTCCCCTGCCCCTGTATGTCTCCACGGCCCCCACGGTCGCCGAGATGCTGGCGGCCACCCTGGAGATCGTCGGCAAGAGCGACGACGGCTTCTTCGTGGTGGTGGAGGAGGAGGGGACCGACAACTTCGCCAACAACAACAACGCCATCGGCTCGATTGAGGCGACCAGGCGCGCGGATGCGGCCATCGGCGTGGCCATGAACTATGTGGATCAGAAGGATCCCAACACCCTGGTGATCACCGCGGCCGACAGCGATGCCGGCGGCATGCAGGTGTTCCAGTTCGCGCCTTATGTCAGGCCGACGGGCAACTTCGACGTCTCCAACCCCAACCTCGCCGATACCCAGCCCGAGGTGCCGTTCATCAATGTGAACCGCACCACCACCAACACCTCCAGGGCCTTTCTCGATGGCCCGGAGGGAAGCACCGCCGCCCCCGGCCAGCCCTGGACCGCCTTCGGTTCGGTCAACAGCGCGGATGGCCCCATGGGCAACTTCGGCATCGCCTGGGCCGGGACGCCGGACTTCCCGGGCAGCATCGTCGCCAAGACCTACGGCATGAACGCCGATCTGCTGCCCTCCACGGTCGACAACACGGGCATCTATGGCCTGATGTACACGACCCTGTTCGGCATCGATCCGGTGGTCCTGGCCCAGCGCGGTGAGGTTCTGGTCGGGACCGAGGGCAACGACACCACCCTCCCGGGCCAGTCCACGGTTCCCGGCTTCGACGGTCGGGTCAGCACCGTGTTCACCGGCGCCGGCAACGACGAAGTCGATGTGGCGATCACCAACGGCTTCGATAACACGATCTTCACCGGATCCGGTGCCGACGTGGTGTACGCCGGCAGCCGCGATGTGATCACCGGCGGCAGCGGCAGCGACCAGATCTGGGCGATCGACGGTGGCCAGAACCGCCTCAGCGGCATGGCCGGCGACGACGAATTCATCCTCGGCAGCAGCGGCAACCGGGCCCTGGGCGGCGCCGGCAATGACATCTTCACCGTGCTGGCCGGGGCGGGCACCAACCACCTCAACGGTGGCGCCGGCGCCGACCAGTTCTGGCTGGTGAGCGAGCCGGGGGACCGGCCCGCCGCCAAGCAGTTCGTGATGGATTTCACGGTCGGTGTGGACACGGTGGGCCTGCGGGGCGTGGCCTTCGCCGACCTCGGCTTCTCCCAGGTGGGAGCCGACACCCTGCTGCGTGTGTCGGGGGTGGCCGTGGGCCACTTCACGAACATCAGCGCCTCCGCGCTCAACAACCAGGCCAACTTCGCCCTGGTCTGAGCACGTCCTGGGGGCCCATCCCCTGGGCCCCCTCGCGTCTTCGTCTTCCTCCCTCGCCCTCCCCCACCCGGACCATGCCAGCCCTCTTCACAGGCCTGTACAGCCAGAGCTTCGATGCCCTGGCCGCCTCCGGATCCGGGAACGCCTGGGTGAACGACGTGACGCTGCCGGGGTGGCACCTGTTCCGCCAGCCGGCGGCCGCCCCCGTCGCCCTGGCCACCTACACCGCCGACAGCGGCAGCGGCAATGCCGGCGCCGTCCTGAGCTACGGAGCGACGGGCAGCGGCGACCGCGCCCTGGGGAGCCTCGGCTCCGGCGGTGCCTTCTTCGGCTCACCCGCCAGCGGTTCGGTGGCCGGCTGGTTCGCCCTGGCCCTCACCAACACCACCGGGGCGGCGATCGCCAGCCTCGATCTCTCCTTCAGCGGCGAGCAGTGGCGCAACGGCGGCAACACCGCGGCCCACACAATGGAGTTGCAGTGGGGTTTCGGCGCCAGCTTTGCGCAGGTGAGCCAGTGGACCACGCCAGGCGGCGGCTTCAACTGGAGCTCGCCGCTGACCGGCAGCACGGCCGGTGCCGTGGATGGCAACAGCGCCGGCCGGGTGGCTGGCGTGGGAGGCAGCCTCGACCTCTCGGCCAGCCCCTGGGCGGCCGATGCCACCCTCTGGCTGCGCTGGGCGGAGATCAACGATCCCGGCAACGACCACGGCCTGGCCATCGACGATCTGAGCCTGTCGGCGGCGACGCCACCGGCGCTGCCCGAGGTGTCGATCCAGGCCATCGACGCGGTGGCGAGCGAATCCGGCGATGGGGCCAGCCTGCGCATCAGCCGCAGTGGCTCCACCCTGGCGGCCCTGACGGTGCCCATCAGCCTGGCCGCGGGCGTCGGGCTGGCCGGGGCCGGCGACCTCGCCAGCCCCCTGCCGGCTTCGGTGCTGATCCCGGCGGGCGCGGCCAGCGTTGATCTGGCGATCGCCGTGCTCGATGACGCCCTCGATGAGGGCCCCGAGACCCTGCGCATCGAGCTGGCCGCACCGGCCGGCCACACGGTTGCCGCGGCGGCGGGCAGCGCCACCGTCTCCATCGCCGACAACGACCGCATCAGCCGGATCTCGGCGGTGCAGGGCAGCGGCACCAGCAGTCCCCTCCTGGCCCAGAGCGTCACCCTCCGCGCCGTGGTGGTGGGTGATTTCCAGGCCACCGGCGAGCTGGGCGGCTTTTTCCTGCAGGAGGAGACCGCCGACTGGGACAGCAGTGCCCTGACCTCCGAGGGGCTCTATGTGGCCTACCCCCTGACGGGCGCCAACGTGGATGTGGTGATCGGTGACCGGGTGCGGCTCACCGGCACGGCGGCTGAGCGTTTCGGCCAGACGGCGATCACCGCCGTCAGTGCCCTGACGGTGGAAGGGCAGGGCCGCTTGGGCGACACCCGCCGGGTCGACATCCCCGACCTGCTCGCCCAGCGCAGCAGCGCCCTCGACCTGGAGCCCTACGAGGGCATGTGGGTGCGCTTCCCGGAAACCCTCAGCGTCAACGGTCTGTTCGGCCAGTTCCGCTTCGGCGAGGTGGAGCTCAGCGCCGGTGGTCTGCCGCTCCAGCCCACCAACGTGATGGAGCCGGGGCCGGAGGCCTTTGCCGCCGAGCAGGCCACGGCCCTGCGCGAGCTGGTGCTCGACGACGGCAGCAACAGCGCCTACCGGCCGGCGGCGGCCGCCACCCCGGCGGCGCCGGTGCGTGACCAGCTGCTGCGCCGCGGCGACACCATCACCGATGTGGAAGGGGTGCTCGGGTTCGACTTCGGCAAGTACCGGCTGCAGCCCACGGCGCCCCTCAGCTTCGAGAGCGGCAATCCCCGCCCGCCGGCACCGGCGCCGGCCGGGGCGGGCCAGCTGCGTCTGGCCAGCTTCAACGTGCTGAACACCTTCACCACCCTCAACGCCGGCGGCGCCCTCACGGACACCGGTCTGGCCCCCCGCGGGGCCAACACGGTCCAGGAACTGGAGCGCCAGCTCACCAAGCTCAGCGCCGCCCTCGTCGGCCTGGGTGCCGATGTGATCGGCCTGATGGAGCTGGAGAACGATGCCGACGACGCCACCCTGGCCGCGATCGTGGCCCGCCTCAACGCCGCCCAGCCCAGTGGCTCGGCGCGCCTGTACAGCTTCGTGCCCACCGGCCTGATCGGCAGCGATGCCATCAAGGTGGGGCTGATCTACGACAGCCGGACGGTGGCCCCCACCGGCCCGGCCCGGGTGCTGGACAGCGCCGGCTTCACCGACCCCCTCGCCACCGGCAGCCCGCTCAACCGCCCGGCCCTGGCCCAGGGCTTCCGGGAACTGGCCAGCGGCGAGGTGCTGAATGTGGCCGTCAACCACCTCAAGTCGAAGGGCAGCGGCGGTGCCACCGGCCCTGATCTCGACCAGCGGGATGGTCAGTCGGCCTTCAATGCCACCCGCACCGCGGCGGCCGCCGAGCTGCTCCGGTGGATCGGCACCGACCCCACCGGCACCGGCGACAGCGACTGGGTGGTGCTGGGCGACATCAATGCCTACGCCAAGGAGGACCCGATCCGGGGGCTGGAGGCGGCGGGCTTCCGCAACGCCCTGCCCACCTTCACGGCCGAACCCCCCTCGAGCTACGCCTTCTTCAACCCGGTCGACATGAGCGGGGCCCTCGATCACATGCTGATCTCCCCCTCGCTGGTGCGCCAGGCGGTGGCCGCGACCGACTGGGGCATCAACGCCGCCGAAGGCGCCTTCCGCGACTACAACCTCGACACCAACAGCAACGGCAATGCGGCGTCCCGCGACTTCTTCGCGCCCGACCCTTACCGCACCTCCGACCACGATCCCCTGGTGCTGGACCTGGATCTGGGCCGGGCGCTCCCTGCCGGACTCGCCTTCTCCCACGGTGTCGCCTCCGGCGACCCCTACGCCGATTCGGTGATCCTCTGGACCCGGATCACGCCGCCCGGGAGTTTTGCGGGCCTGGTGGATGTGGAGTGGGAGGTGTCCCGCAGCGCCGGCTTCGAGCCCGGCTCGATCGTTGACAGCGGTGTGTTCACCACCAGTGCCGCCCGCGACTGGACCGTGAAGGTGGAGGCCGACGGCCTCAGCGCCGACACCGTGTACCACTACCGCTTCCGTGCCGGCGGCGCGGAGTCGATGGTGGGGCAGACCAAGACCCTGCCGGTGGGTAGCGGCCCGGTGCGGCTGGCCGTCTTCTCCTGCGCCAACTTCACCGCCGCTGAGGAATTCCTCGCCTATGGCCGGGCCGCCGCCGTCCATGCGGTGAATCCCTACGACGCCCTGGTCCATGTGGGTGATTACATCTACGAGTACGGCCCCGGGGGCTTCGGTGAGGCGGAGGACGCCGCCGGCGACCGCGGCTTCCTGCCCAACCGGGAGATCGTCAGCCTCGACGACTACCGGCTCCGCTATGCCCAGTACCACACCGATGCCAATCTCCAGGCGCTGCGGGCTTCGGCGCCGCTGATCGCCATCTGGGACGACCACGAGACCGCTAACGACAGCTGGGCCGGGGGCGCCCAGAACCACCAGAGCGCCACCGAGGGCGACTGGATCAGCCGGCGTGATGCAGCCCTGAAGGCTTACCACGAGTGGCTGCCGATCCGGGAACCCGGTCTGCGGCAGCCCGAGGACGGCGCCAACGCCCTCACGCCGCTCACCCAGGGGTACCGCTCCTTCGATTTCGGCGATGTGCTGGCCCTGCACATCCTCGAAACCCGTCTCACCGCCCGCGACCGGCAGCTGGACTACCCCGATGCCGCCGCGGTGCAGGCCCGCATCGGCGCGATCCTCGCCGACCCTGCCCAGGTGGTGGCCTATGCGAACCGGCTGGGCCTCACCCCGCCGGCCTCCCCCGCGGCGGTCCCGGGTTTTGCGGCTGGCCTGGCTCCCCTCGTCACCCAGGAACTGGTGCTGGCCACCGTGCAGCAGGCCTGGGGCGACCCCGGCCGTGATCTCCTCGGCGACAGCCAGATGGCCTGGCTGCAGCAACGGATGGCGGGCTCCAGCGCCGCCTGGCAGGTGCTGGGCCAGCAGGTGCTGATGCAGTCGATGGCGGTGCCGGCGGAGCTGCTGCTGGATGCCGGCAACCCCGCCCTGCTCGACAAGTACGCCGCCCCCCTGCAGAAACTCGCCACCGGGACCCCCTTCAACCAGCTGAGCCCGGCGGAGCAAGCCCTGTTCGCCGAGGCCGGCAAGATCCCCTACAACCTCGACGCCTGGGATGGCTACGGGGTGGAGCGGGAAACGATCCTGCAGACCGCCCTGGCCCTGGGCAAACGGTTGATCAGCCTGGCCGGCGACACCCACAACGCCTGGGCCGGCGTGCTCGACACGATGACCGCGGGCACCCGCCCCGCCGGCAGCCTGGCCGGCCTGGAGTTCGCCACCCCCGGGGTCACCTCGCCGGGCTTGGAAAAGTATCTCCCCGGCGCCGATGCCTACATCCGGGCGAACTACCCCGCCGTCGATGGTCTCGACGGTCTGTTCATGGGCTACATCAAGGGACTGGCCTACGCCGATGTGAACCGGCGCGGCTTCCTCGATCTCACCGTCACCACTGACAAGGTCGACGGCGCCTTCCACCTGCTCTCCGGCACCGACCCGCTCACCAACCAACCGGCCTGGGCCATCGAGACGGTGACCGGTTCGGCCGATCTCAGCCTGACGGTGGCTCCCGAACGGGGTGGCCCGATCCTCTGGCAGGCCGGCTGGAAGGAACTCGATCTGGTGTTCGGCGCCGCGGTGGACAGCAGCGGCAACGTCCTGCTGCTGGACCCGGCCGCCTACGGGGCCGTCCCCGAGCAGGGCATCCAGCTCGCCAACGTGACGGTGATCGGCTCCGATGCGCCGGACAGCGTCTATGTCGGTGTGGGCTCCCGCATCGAGGGCCGGGGCGGCAGCGACCAGTTCTTCAACACCGAAAGCCTGGGCGGCAACGTCCTGGTGGGCGGCGGGGGCGCTGATCAGTTCTTCCTGGGCCAGGCCAGGGATGTGGTCATCGGCGGCCGTCTGATCGACCCCGCCCGCCTGCCTGGGCTGGCGCCCGCCACAGCCCTGGCGGACCGCGAGGCGGATCAGTTCCTGATCGACCGCTCCGCCGCCGTGGCGATGGCCGCGCCCCTGCGGATCAGCGACTTCGAAGTGGGCCGGGATACGGCCTTCATCGATGGCCAGCAGCTCCAGGGCAGCTGGGGCCAGATCAGGCAGGCCCTGGCCGCGGCCGGCATCCAGGCCAATGCGGCGCCGGACCTGGCCACCCCATCGACCCCTCCAAGCCTCACTGTGATTCCCGGTGTCCAGGTGCTTCAGAACCTGGGGCCCTCCGGCCTCGATGCCGATGGCGACAGCCTGCAGCTGGTGGTCCTCGAGGGCCCCGACTGGATCCGAGCCGACCGTACGACCCTCAGCCTCACGGCCCCCGCCGGCTTCGGCCCCGCCGACCTGGCCGGCCTGAACCTGCGGCTGGGCTTCTTCGATGGAACGGCGATCACGCCCTTCTCGCCGGCGCTGACGATCGGTGCGGTCCCGCCTTCCGAGCCGGGCAACCCGGTCGTGGTGGTCATCACGCCCGGAGGTGATGCCGAAGCGATTCCCGTCAATATCACCGGCGGCACCGTCCAGGCCGATCGGCCTTTCCAGGTGGTTCCGACCAGCTCCCTGGTCGATTCCCAGGATCCCAGCCATGCCGCGTTGGTGACGGCCCCCGGTGTCGTTCTCGGGGAAAGTTCGGTTGATTTCGGCATTGATCTGGACCCGGGGCTGGAGCGGGCGACGGTCAGCTTCGAGCTGGCTGCGCTGACGGTCGGGGCCCCTTTCGCCGACACCCCGTCCAGCCGCTGGGTCGCCGTCTCCACCGACCCAGACACCGGCGTCACCACACCGCTGACCTACGACCCGCGCCAGGGCGGCGGTGCCCGTTTCTATGACCTCGATGCCGATGGGGCCGCGGAGTTTCTGCACCTCTCCCTGGCCGATGGCGGCCCCGGTGATCAGGGGCCGGCGGCGGATGGCGAGATCCTGCAGTCGGTGACGGTCGGGACGGTGGATCTGGCGCCTGTCTTCCGGCGCGTCGATCCGCTCACCCTCACGGTGGCGGATCCGTCCAAAGGCAACGCGGCGGCCAGCCTGGTGCTGCGGGCCACCCTGTCAGGCCGGCCGGCCAGCTCCAACCAGATCGGCTATGTGGTGCTCGAGGCCAGCGAGCTGGCCAGCGCCGACACCCTTCTGGCGGATCTGGCGGCCATCCGCTCCCGCGCCCAGACCCTGTTCTCCACCCTGGAGAGCAGCGACGTCACCCTGGCGGCGGGCACCACGTTCGATCGCGAGATCCTGCTGGTCAACGGCCAGTCGGTGCGCTTCTTCGAGGTGGTCGACGCCAGCCTCGCCGACCTCGCCAGTGCCGGCGACACGCGTCTGCGTTTCTTCAGCCCCGCCGCCCCTGCCGGCTCCGAACGTTCGGTGGGTTTCGCCTCCGCCAGCGGCGTGCGCCTCGCCCTCGATCTGCTCGACAGCGACCAGGGGCTCGATGCGCTGATCGGTCAGGAGCAGGGCCTGGCCCCGGTCCTGGATTTCACCGCCTTCTCCGCCGTCCAGGGGGTCCAAGGCACCGTGGTGCTCAGCCGCGAAGCCGACTTCGATGCCGTCACCGGCTTCTACCGCGCCCTCGATGCCCATGGCACCGTGCGCGATGCCGCTGGCAACCTTGTGCGCCCCGGGGAGGCCCGCTATCGCGAGGCTGCCCTGCGCGCCGACAACCTCGTCACCGAACTCCAGGGGCTGCGGGTGGGCGATAACCAGTCCAGCGCCGCTTCGGTCACCATCACGGAATCCTCCTTCCTGGCACCCTTTGCCCAGGTGAGGGGACGCAGCTTCTTTGCCTATGCCGGAGCCAATGCCGACGGCATCAGCCACTTCCGGACATTGGGCACCAACCTGTTCGGCCTGGAGGACACATTCGGTGGTGGTGACCGCGATTTCGATGACCACGTGATCGGCTTCAACTTCAACCAGCTGGTCTGAGTCCATCGCTGCAGGGTGTGGATGGCTGCATTTTTGCCTGCTACGCTCTTGCGGTTGCCGGCTGGAAATGCAAATAAAGTCCCAGGATCTTCCGGGCTTGTTCAAGAAGAGTTGCCTGCCATTACTGCTTGTCATTGCCATCGTCGTCTCGTTTGCCGGGATCCTGAGTCAGAGCGGTCTGGTGTCCGAATGGCCCATGGACCAGTCCTTTGTGACGAGGGCAGATCTGCGCCTTGAACGACTGCCGACGGGCTGGGTTTTTCAATATCCCCGCTTCAAGTGGTCCGGTGGGGTGTCTGCCAGCCTGCTGATCGGCCTCTACAAGTTGGTTGTCTCTCCAGCTCCGGAGACACTCAATTGGCACGCCAAGTGCATCACCACTCTGCTGTTTCTGGGATCATCATTCTCCCTTTGTCGGCTGTTCATTCGTCACTGGATCTTCCAGGCTCTGGCCTTCTCCGTCATTGCCAGTTCCGGCCTTCAGTTTGCTGAGCCTTCCAGTGACATCATCGCGGCGGCATTCTTCGCCTTGTTCATGCTGTCCGTGCGCTTGGGATGGCCACGGCTGGTGTCCTCTGGCCTCCTGGTCCTGTTTGGGCTCTCCAAGATCCAGTTGCTCCTCTGCTCCCTGGGGGTGGGTGCTGTCTGGTATTGGTGGGATTTCCGTGAGAACCGGATGCGTTGGCAGGTCCCGCTGGGGATGGCCTTCTGGCTGGTGTTGCTGATGGCTCCCGGTTTCAGGCTCTATGGGATGGACATGGTCAGGACGGTCAAGGGCCTGCGAACCTTTGCCTCGTCCTATGTGTTCATGTTCAGCCCCCATCAGTTTTCTTCTGGCTCCGAATCGCTGGCTGCCAACTCCGCGAATTGGCAGGATGTGATGCGTTCGGTGTTCCCGGGGGCTCGCACCGTGAGTGAGGTGATGCTCCTCTATCCCAAGAAGTATCTTGATTTTGTCTTGGTGGCTGGCGGCTTCGGTGTGGTTTCCGTGTTGCAGACGATGGGATTGATGCTGATTCCCTTTTTTCGGGCGTTGCGCCTTGGGGTCTTCCCTGCCGCCACCCGGCTGAGCCTGAGGTTTCTGGGTGCGGCGGCTTTCCTTGCCCTGACGCCACCGCTGCTGTTGCGATTCATCAGTCCTCGCTATCTCGCTGTGGTCTTCATTCCGCTGGTGGTGCTGTCCGCGGCGGCCGCCGGAGCCCCCCAGGCGCCACGGTCCCTGAAGATCACGTTTCTGATCTGTTCGTTGCTGACCCTCGTGCTGAACCTGGCCGTGTTCAGCGAGCGCCTCATCCAGTCACCACTGATGCCCTTCGGTTGAGGGCACGGCACTGGGCGGCAGCCAGATCGAGCGGGGGCAGCCACGGCGATCGCTCTTAGGAGCTGGACAATGAAAAAGCCCTGCCGAGGCAGGGCTTGAAGGACAGGGTTGGAGGACCATCCCAGGGTTGACCCGGGGATGGCTGACCATCGCGGAACTCAGCCGACGCTCCAGACGCCACCGGCGATGTTGGCCAGGGGCGATTGGATGGCGGTGCTGCACAGGAACCAGGCGAAGGCGGCGCCGCCGCAGCCACCCAGCCAGAAACCGCTGGCGAATTCCGCCCAGCCGGCTTTGGTGAACAGGTCGGCCGGGGGGTTGTCGATGGTGGCGTCGGGGGGCTGGACGTTGGGACCGCTGCCGGCGGTGCCGTAGATCGACAGGCAGATGGTGAGGATCGACACCAGGCCGATGGCGGCAAGCAGGCCGGCGGTGCTGGCGAACTCAGTGGCGCGCAGGGGGCCGGTGTAGGCGAAGGGGCCGTAGAGCAGGTAGCCGTGGGCCATGCCCACCTCGAGACCGCGACGGTTGGGCGAGAGGGACGGGCGGTAGGCCGGCAGGGCGTTCAGGAAGGCCTTGGTGAAGTAGCTGCTGTTGACGGGGGTGGCCAGATTGCCGACGGTCGGGTCGGCCACGGGGGTCACGGTCATGGGAAGCGGATCGGGGGGTCGGCGGATCGGGGGTCGTCGGATCAGGAGGCGAATGACGCTGGGGCCGGAGCCGGCGTCAGTCGGTCGCCTCGATCACGTTGAACAGCAGGGCCATGGCCACCGCCGCGCCGAGGATTCCCACCAGGGGAACCATCACGGACGGCATCCAGGCAACGGCAAATTCACCAGTCATGGCTTGGGCCAATAGGAACCGCCGGTACTGTAAGGACCCCTTCCTGCCTGGCTTCTCAGGCGAGCGGGGGTGACATAAAAGTTCAGCCGCCGCGCCCAGCCGCCCTGCTCACCCGCCCCCGCGCAGGGTCGCCCGCACCCGGTAGATCGGCCGGCCCTGGCTTTCGTGATAGGTGCGCATCTGCAGTTCCGCCAGCAGCCCGAAGCTGAACAGCTGCACGCCGCTGAGGATCGCGAGCACCGCCATCAGCAGCAGGGGTCTGTTGCCGATGTCGGCCCCCAGCAGCAGCTTTTCGCCCACCAGCCAGGCGGCGATGGCCAGCCCGGACAGCAGGGCCAGGAGGCCGGCGAACCCGAACACGTGCATCGGCCGGGTCAGGAACCGCTTCATGAACCAGACCGTCAGCAGGTCCATCAGCACCCGGAAGGTGCGATCAATGCCGTACTTGCTGCGGCCATAGCGGCGGGCCTGGTGGGACACCCTCACCTCACCGATCCGGGCCCCTTCGATGAAGGCCAGGGCCGGCAGAAAGCGGTGCAGTTCCCCGTAGAGGTTCATGTCGCTGACCACCTCGCGCCGGTAGGCCTTCAGGGAGCAGCCGTAGTCGTGCAGTCGCACCCCGGTGACCCGGGCGATCAGGCGGTTGGCCAGCAGGGAGGGCAGCAGCCGGTCCAGGGCCCCGTCCTGGCGCTGGTGCCGCCAGCCGCTCACCAGGTCCAGCTCGTCCTGCTCCAGCCGGGCCAGGAGCATCGGGATGTCGGCGGGATCGTTCTGGAGGTCGCCGTCGAGGGTGACGATCACCCCGCCACCGCTGGCATCGAAGCCGGCGGCCATGGCGGCCGTCTGCCCGTAGTTGCGCCGCAGCAGCACCGCCACCAGCTCGGGCACCCGGCCGGCCAGATCCCGCAGGACCGCCGGGGTGCCGTCCTTCGAGCCGTCATCCACCAGGACCAGCTCGAAGGTGCGACCCAGCGGCCGCAGGGCCGCCAGCAGCTTCTCCACCAGATGGGGAAGGCTCTCCTCCTCGTTGTAGAGGGGGACGACAACGGAGAGTTCGGGGGAAAGCTCGGGAACGGAGAGTTCCGGACTGTGGGCCAGGGCTGCCCCCGCCATGACCGTTCCCCAGGGCTCGTCGCCTGAACTTACCTCAGGGCGGCAGGGGGCTGCCGTCGTGGCTGTGCATCACCCGCCCCGCGCCCCGCAGTTCGGCGCGGTAGTGGCACGCCACCGGATCCCGGTTGCGGGGGTTCAGGTCGTCGATGCCGATGCCGTCGCGGCCGTGCTGGCGCCCGGAGCTGTGCAGATAGCGGCCCCCGCCCAGGTGCAGGGCCACGTGGGTGCAGCGCCGCCGGGTGCCGAAGAAGATCAGGTCGCCCGGCAGCAGCAGGCTGGTGACGCCGCTGGCCACGGCCACCGGGCGGCAGAAGCGCTCCTGCAGGTAGGCATCGCGGGGCAGCCAGATGCCGGCCTGGGCGAAGGCGGCCTGCACCAGCCCCGAGCAATCGAAATCGGGCCCCAGGGTGCCCCCCCAGAGGTAGCGGTTGGGGCGGTGTCGGGCGGCCTCGGCGAAGGCGAGCACCGCCTCCAGGCGGGCGGCGATCCGGTCGCGATCGAGGCGGGGGAGTGGCGGTGGCGCCGCCACCTGGTGCCCGTGGCTCGCCAGGGCCACCGCCTCCACCCAGCAGGGGTAGCCGTCCTCGTGCAGGCGGACCCGCAGGCGGGTCTCGGCGGCGGCGGCGGCCGGGGCCGCCCCCAGCACCCTCAGGCTCCGGCCGGCGTGGATCTCGGTGGCCAGCCCCGGGCCCTCGGGCCGGCTGTAGGCCGGCAGCGGCCGGGTCAGGGTCCAGACACGGCCCGGCGCCGGCAGGGTGCCTAAGGTCGCCATCGCAAGGTGCCGCCGCTGATGGCGTTCTACAGCCCGGATCCGGCCATGGGCGAGGCCCTCCGCCAGCTGATCGGCCGACTGGAGGAGGAGGGGCGTCCGGGGCTGGGGGAGCAGATCTCCGTCACCTGGCTCCGCTACGGCGATTCCCTGGTGGGCGCGGCCGAGGGCCTGGGCCAGGAGGAGTTCTGGGGCCGGCCGGTGGCCGGCGCCTCCTGGGCGGGTCCGACGCCCCGCTATCCCGCCAGCGTCGTGAAGCTGGTCTATCTGGTGGCGGCCGAAGCCTGGCTGCAGCGCCAGCTGATCGAGGACGGACCGGAGCTGCGCCGGGCCCTCGCCGACATGGTGCGCGATTCGGGCAACGATGCCACCAGCCTGGTGGTGGATCTGCTCAGCGGCACCACCAGTGGTCCGTCCCTGCCGCCGGAGCGCCATGCCGCCTGGTGCCGCCAGCGCCAGGTGGTCAACGACTGGCTGGGCCGCCTCGGCTGGAGCGAGGTGGCGGGGGTGAACGCCTGCCAGAAGACCTGGGCGGAGGGCCCCTACGGCCGCGAACGGGACTTCTACGGCGCCGAGCTGGAGAACCGCAACCGCCTCAGCACCGATGTCACGGCCCGCCTGCTGCACGCCGTGATGGCCGGCGCGGCGGTCTCGCCCCCGGCCTGTCGCCGCATGGCGGCGCTGCTGCACCGCTCCCTCGACCCCCAGGCCAGGGCCGCCGACCCCGAGAACCAGGTGGATGGCTTCCTCGGGGCGGGCCTGCCCGAGGGGTCCCGGCTGTGGAGCAAGGCCGGCTGGATGAGCCAGGCGCGCCATGACGCCGCCTATGTGGAGGTGGACGGGAGGGCGCCGATGCTGCTGGTGGTCTTCAGTGAGGGACGGGTGCGGGCCGCCGACGAGACCCTGCTGCCGGCCATCGCCGCCGCCCTGCTGGACGCCTGACCCTGCCCCGCTGACTGCCCCGCCCCAGTGACGTCCCCGCCCCTCGATGTGGTTCCCCTCGCCCTCGGGGCGGCGGTGAGCCCGATGCTGCTGGTGGGACAGATGCGCATCCTCACCGCTCCGGGGTCCGGCGTGCGCCAGAGCTGGGCCTACGTCGCCGGCAACGCCGTTGTGGTGGTGGGCTGGGCGCTGGTGGGGCTGGGCTCGGGGGGCTCCCTGCCCTCGCGCGCCGCCGCCGGCGCCGATCCGGTGTCCGCCGGCGTCCGGCTGGTCCTGGCCGCCGTGCTGCTCGCCATCGGCGCCCGGGCCCTGCATCGTGAGGGCCCAACGGCCTCCACCGCCCCGGGGGGCCAGTCGCTGGGTCGATCCTTCGGGCTGGGGATCGCCCTGATGGCCGGCAACCTCACCTCCCTGGTGCTCTACCTGCCGGCGCTGCAGGACCTGGCCCGTTCCGGCCTGGCGGCGGGCCCCCTGGCCGCCCTGGTGCTGCTGGTGAGCCTGGTCACCCTGGCGCCTTCGCTGCTGCCGCCGGTGGTCCTGGTGCTCACCGGGGCCTGGGGTCGGGCCCGGCTCGAGCAGCTCTGCCACTGGACCCTGGCCCACCAGGGCGGGATCAATGGCGGTCTGTGCTTTCTGTTCGCCGCCTATCTGGGCTGGAGCGGTGTTGCCAGGCTCTGAGCGGACCTGGCGACGGGGGCCCGGGAAGGGCCTGGGGGTCGGGCCCATGGAAGGGCCCTGGGGTCGGCCCATGGAAGGGCCTGGAACGGAGAGGGAGGGATTCGAACCCTCGACAGAAGTTGCCTCCTGTAACTCCTTAGCAGGGAGCCGCTTTCAACCACTCAGCCACCTCTCCAGTGGCCCAGCGAGCTTATCAGGGCTCGGACTCGGGCCCCGGCGGCAGGGGCGCCCCCGGGTCCGGGGGCACGGCCAGACGCGGCAGGCGGTGCTTGAAGCCGCAGAGGATCTCCCAGGGGATGGTGCCGCAGCGCTCGCTCCAGTCGAGGGGGCTGATCGTCTCCCCCTCCTGCTCGCCCAGCAGGGTGACCATGCTGCCCACCTCGATGCCGGGGGCGTCGGTGGCGTCGATCACCAGCTGGTCCATGGTGATGGCGCCCACCTGGGGCAGGCGCCGGCCCTCGAAGAGGACGTCCATGCGGTTGGAGAGCTGGCGGGGCACGCCGTCGGCGTAGCCGATCGACACCACCGCCAGCCGGCTGGGCCGGCTGGTGCGGTAGCGGTGGCCGTAGCTGACGCCGACCCCCGCCCCCACCTGGCGCAGCAGGGTGACGCGGGCGTGAATCTGCAGGGCTGGCCGCAGGGGCACCACGCCGGCCAGGTGGGCCGCCGGAGGCTGGCCGTAGAGGGCCAGCCCCACCCGGACCAGGTCGAAATGCTGCCCGTGCCCCCGCAGGGTGGCCGCCGAATTGGCGAGGTGACGGCAACCGGCCGCCAGGCCCTGTTCGGCCAGGCTGGTGAGGACGGTCTCGAAGCGTTGCTGCTGCAGCGCGTTGAGGCCGTCGTCCTCCCCGGGAGCGGCATCGGCGCAGGCCAGATGGGAGTAGAGGCCCGCCAGCTCGAGGGCCTCCATGCCCTGCAGGGCCGCCACCAGCCTGGGGCCCTCCTGCCAGTCGGCGCCGAGGCGGGCCATGCCGGTGTCCAGCTTCAGCTGCACGGTCATCGGGCGGCCGCTGCCGCTGGCCAGGTTCTGGCAGAGCAGGGCTTCCCGCATGCTGCTGAGGGTGGGCATCAGCTGCCAGCGCAGGCAGCTGCGCAGCTCCTCGGGCTGGGTGAGGTTGCCGAGCACCAGCACCGGAGCGGAGATGCCGGCGCGGCGCAGCTGCAGCCCTTCGGCCAGGGTGGCGACCCCGAAACAGGCCGCCCCCGCCTCCAGGGAGGCCCGGGCCACCGCCAGGGCTCCGTGGCCGTAGGCGTCGGCCTTGACCACCGCCATCAGCTGGGTGGCCGGGCCGATGTGGCGCCGCAGGGCCCGCACGTTGGCCTGGATGGCCGCGGTGTTCACCTCCACCCAGGCCCGCTGCCGCGACGGCTGGGTCTCCTCCGTCGCACTGGCGTTGGCGAGCGAAGAGCTGGTCATGGGCGCCGCCGCAGGGGGTGAACCATGGAAATCATGGGAATCCCGTTAGCATGCCGCGTAACCAGCGGACGGGAATGGGCCACGTACTCGTTCTGAATGCGTCCTACGAACCGCTGAACATCACCACCTGGCGGCGCGCCATGGTGATGCTGCTCAAGGGGAAGGCCGAGGGTCTCGAGCACGACCCCGAGCGGACGATCCGTCCGGACCATTTCCTGCCCACGGTGATCCGGCTGCGCCAGTTCGTGCGGGTGCCCTACAAGCCCCTCCCCCTCACCCGCCGCAATGTCTTCCATCGCGACGGCCACGCCTGCCAGTACTGCGGCTACAGCGGTGAGCAGCTCTCCATCGACCATGTGGTGCCCCGCAGCAGGGGCGGCACCGATGTCTGGGAGAACGTCACCACCGCCTGCCTGCCCTGCAACGTGCGCAAGGGCAACCGCACCCCGCGGGAGGCGGGGATGCCCCTGGCCCGGGAGCCCCGCCGGCCCCTCGGCAGCCTGAGCTTCGAGGCCAACCGCCGCATCCGCTCCGGCCAGCACCAGGAGTGGGCCAAGTACGTCATCGGCGCCTGACCCGACTCCCGTCGTCACCGGCCCCATCCGCCCCCTCAGCCGCCGGTCCCGGTGGCTTCGAGGGCGAGGGCCTCCAGACCCTGGCGCTGCTCCTCGGCGATGCAGGCGCCGATCAGGTCCTCGATCTGGCCGGCCAGCACGGGCTCAAGGGAGAAGTTCCGCCCCAGGCGGTGATCGGTCACCCGGTTGTCCTTGGCGTTGTAGGTGCGGATCTTCTCGCTGCGGTCGCCGCTGCCCACCTGGGCGCGGCGCACGGAACGCTCAGCGGCGTTGGCTTCCGCCAGCTGGCGCTCGTAGAGCTTGGCCCGCAGGATCTCCATGGCCCGCTCCCGGTTCTGCAGCTGGGAGCGCTCCTGGGTACAGAACACCCGGATGCCGGTGGGCTTGTGCAGCAGGTCGACCGCCGTCTCCACCTTGTTGACGTTCTGGCCCCCGGCGCCGCCGGAGCGGGCCGTGCTGATCTCCAGATCCCCTGGATCGATCTGCACCTCCACCGGGTCGGCTTCGGGCATCACCGCCACGGTGGCGGTGGAGGTGTGCACCCGCCCCTGGGATTCGGTGGCCGGGACCCGCTGGACACGATGCACGCCCGCCTCGAACTTGAGCCGGCTGTAGACCGCTTCACCGCGGATGGCGAGGATCAGCTCCTTGTAGCCCCCCAGATCGGCCTCCGAGGCGCTCACCGGCTGCACCTGCCAGCCCTGGCCCTGGGCGTAGCGCTCGTACATGCGGGCCAGGTCCCCCGCCCAGAGGCTGGCCTCATCACCGCCGGCACCGGCGCGGATCTCCAGCATCACGCTGCGCTCGTCACGGGGATCCGAGGGCAGCAGGCTCAGGGTGAGGCGGTCGTTGAGGGCGTTGATCAGGCCCTCGAGGCTGACCAGCTCCTCCGTGGCCAGGGCCGCCAGTTCCTCGCCGGCGGGGTCGTCGCGGTGGGCCCGCAGCAGGGCGCGGGCCTCCTCCCGTTCCTGCTCCAGCTTGCGCAGCCGCTGGTAGTCGTTGACCAGGGGCTCCAGCCGCGCCCGTTCCCGGGCGATCGCCTGCAGCCGGGCCGGATCGGAGGCCACCGCCGGATCCGCCAGCTGGCGCTCCAGTGTCTGGAAGGTGCGGCAGGCGGTGTCCAGCCGGGATTGCAGCAGCTCGGAATCCATGGGGCGGCACCGGCAATAAAAAGGGCCGGGTGCGTCAGGCACCCGGCCAAGGCAGAACCGGACCGTTGCGCGATCCGGGGGTCCGAGGGACGCGTCAGGCCGAGAGACGCGTCAGGCTTCGGAGGCGGCCGGCTCTTCGGCCGGGGTGGGGGCGGCTTCGGTGGCCTTGGCGGCCTTCTTGGCACCCGAGGCGGAATCGGTGCTGCCCATGCCGTACTTGCGCATGAAGCGGTCGACCCGGCCCTCGGTGTCGAGGATCTTCTGGGTGCCCGTGTAGAAGGGGTGGTTGCCGCTCCACACGTCGACCGTGAGCTCGGGCTGGGTGGAGCCGGTGGTCATCACCACCTCTCCGTTGCAGATCACCTTGGCGTCCGGATACCAGGTGGGATGGATGTCGGCTTTCGGCATGACAGGAATCAGCGCTTGGAGAACTGGGGAGCCTTGCGGGCTTTCTTGAGGCCGTACTTGCGACGCTCCTTGGCCCGGGGATCGCGGCTCAGGTGGCCTTCGATCTTGAGGGGTTTGCGGTTGTCAGGGGAGAGATCGCAGAGGGCACGGGCCGCACCCTGCTTGATGGCATCGGCCTGGCCGGTGAGGCCGCCACCGCGCACGTTGACCAGGAGGTCGTACTGGGCTTCCAGACCCAGGGTCTGCAGGGGAGCCTTCACCGCCGCCAGATAGACGGGGTTGTAGTTGAGGTAGTTGTCGCCGGGGCGGCCATTGATGGTGACGCTGCCGCTGCCGGGGACGACCCGCACACGGGCGACGGCGGTCTTGCGACGGCCCGTGCCCCAGTAGACGACGCGGTTGGAGGTGCTGGTCATTGGGCGGCGGCGGCGGGATCGAGGGCGAGGGGCTGGGGCTGCTGGGCGGCGTGGGGATGCTCGGCACCCTTGTAGACCTTCAGCTTGCGGAACAGCTGGCGGCCCAGGGCGTTGTGGGGAAGCATGCCCTTGATCGCCTTCTCGATGATCCGCTCCGGCAGGCGGGCCTGCAGGTGCTCGAAGGTTTCGGTCTTCATGCCGCCGGGACGACCGGAGTGGCGCCGGTAGATCTTCTGGGTGGCCTTGTTGCCGCTGACGCGCACCTTGTCGGCGTTGATCACCACCACGAAGTCACCCGTGTCGAGGTGGGGCGTGAAGGTGGGCTTGTTCTTGCCGCGCAGCACCTGCGCCACTTCACTGGCGAGACGGCCGAGGGTCTGGTCCGCTGCGTCGACCAGATACCACTGGCGCTCGAGCGAATCGATGGAGGGTGGGGTTGTCTTGTTCATCGCGCCGGCGGGCCGGTTTGGGGTGAGCCCATCGCAGCCGGATGGGTCGGGACAGGAAGATTCGACCCTACCGTGTCGCCGGATCCGGCGAATTCGGAGAGGCACCAGCTGCCTGGGGCCACCGGACGGGGCTCCCTGCAGGGCACTCAACCGATCGGATCGTCGCCGAAGGGATCGGCGGGAGGATCGCGCGATTCCAACAGAAATCGCGGTTGACAATCATACCAGGCAGCCTCAGGGAACACCGGCTCCGGGTAGCCCACCCGCAGCAGGCAGAGCCCCTGGGGCGGTGCGGCCTCCTTCACGGCGTGGCGGGCGCCGCTGCGCCAGCGATGCAGAAACTCCGAAGCCGCCAGGCGGCCCTCCCCCACCGCCACCAGCTGGCCCATCAGCAGGCGCACCATGCCGTAGAGGAAGCCGCTGGCCTGCACCTCGGTGACCAGCAGATCGCCGTGGCGTTCCACGCGCACCTCCTGGAGGGTGGTGCGGGCATGGGCGCGGCGGCTGCCGGCCCGCTGGAAGGCGGAGAAATCGTGCTCGCCCAGGAGGGCCTCGAGGCACCGGGCCATCAGGGCCTCATCCAGACGCCACTGGTAGCGGTGCCAGGTCCAGGGGGCCAGGAAGAGGTTGGGGGTGCGGCCGTTGTGGATCGTGTAGCGGTAGCGCCGGTAGGTGGCGCTGAAGCAGGCGTGCCAGTCGCCAGGCACCTCGGCGGCGGCCCGCACCCGGACCGTGGGCGGCAGGCGGCCGTTGAGGGCCTTGGCCCAGCGGGTCACGGGGATGGGGCCAACAGCATCGAAGTGCACCACCTGGGCGGCGGCATGGACGCCGGTGTCGGTGCGGCCCGCCGCCACCGCCCGGACGGGCCGGTGCGGGTCGAGGACCTCGATGGCGGCCTCCAGGGTTTCCTGGACGCTGAGGTGATGGGCCTGCCGCTGCCAGCCGTGGAAGGCGGCTCCGTCGTACTGCAGCGAGAGGGCGATCCTTTTCAGACCAGCTCGATGATGGCCATCTCGGCGTTGTCGCCACGGCGGCGCACCGTGCGGATGATGCGGGTGTAGCCACCCTGGCGATCGCCGTAGCGGTCCTGGGCCTTGTCGAACAGGGCGTGCACCAGCTGCTTGTCGTAGATGTAGCCGATGGCGCGGCGGCGGGCGGCGAGGGTGCCGTCCTTGGCCAGGGTGATCATGCGCTCGGCTTCGTCACGCAGCGCCTTGGCACGGGCCTTGGTGGTGGTGACGCGGCCTTCACGGATGAGCTGGGTGGTGAGACCACGCAGCATGGCCTTGCGTTGGTCGGCGGGGCGTCCCAGCAGGGGGACTCGGCACTGGTGTCGCATGGTGGGGACGGGGCGGGTGGCGAAACGGGGAAGGGGAAACCGCCTTTCAGCCGCTGGTGCGGCTCTGGGGCAGGGAGATGCCGATCCTCTCGAGAGCCTCGATCACCTCGTCGGCAGACTTGGAACCGAAGTTCTTGATCTCCAGCAGGTCTTCGTAGCTGAAGCCCATGAGGTCGGAGACGGAGTTGACCTGGGCGCGCTTGAGGCAGTTGTAGGCGCGGACGGAGAGGTTGAGCTCCTCCAGGGGAATCTGGGCCTCGGCCGAAGGCTCGGGTTCCAGGCCGGGCTCCTCGGTCATGGTGAGGGTGGCCAGGGGCTGGAACAGGCTGATCAGCTGGTTGGCGGCCTGGGCCATGGCGTCGTCGGGGGTGACGCTGCCGTTGGTCTCGATCTCGATGCGCAGGCGCTCGTGGGCCGAACCGCCCTCGCCGACCGCCGTCTCATCGACGGTGTAGTTGACACGGCGGACGGGCATGAACACCGCATCGATCTGCAGAAGATCGATGGCGGAGGTGTCCTCGTTGTGGCGATCCACCGGCCGGTAGCCCACGCCGCGCTCGACGTGAACCTCCATCTCCAGGCTGTGGCCCTCGGCCACGGTGGCGATCTCCCGGTCGCCGTCGATCACCTGCACCTGGGGAGAGAACTGCAGATCCGAGGCGGTGACCCTGGCCGGGCCGTTCACCATCAGGCGGCCGATCTCCAGGTCGCGGCTGCGGCTGTTGACCGGCACCGACTTGCAGTTCAGCAGGATGTCGAGCACGTCCTCGCGCACACCAGGAACAGTGGCGTACTCGTGGTTGACCCCGGAGAGACGCACCGCCGTGATGGCGCTTCCCTCGAGCCCACCGATCAGCACGCGCCGCAGGGCGTTGCCGAGGGTGGTCGCCTGACCCCGGTCCAGGGGGCCGATCAGGAAGACGCCCGTCTGGGAACGGTCGTCGGCGACCTGGTGCTCGACCCGATCGATCTGGTAGTGCAACACGGTCTGAGGAGGTGAAAAGGGAACGGTGGCCGCGACGGCGGCCCGGGGAAGGCGGGAAGGAGGCCGGAGGAACTCCGGGGGCTCAGACCCGGCGGCGCTTGGCCCGGCGGCAGCCGTTGTGGGGCAGGGGGGTGACGTCGCGGATCAGGGTGATCTCGAGACCGGCCACCTGCAGGGCTCGGATGGCGGTTTCACGGCCGGAGCCGGGGCCGCGCACCAGCACTTCGATCTGACGCATGCCCTGCTCGAGGGCACGGCGGGCGGCGGCTTCGGCGGCGGTCTGGGCGGCGAAGGGGGTGCCCTTGCGGGCTCCCTTGAAGCCGCTGGCGCCGGCCGACGACCAGCTCACCACCTCACCGGCGGTGTCGGTGATGGAGACGATCGTGTTGTTGAAGGTGCTCTGGATGTGCGCGACGCCGTTGGGCACGTTGCGCTTGGCCTTCTTGGGGCCGGTCTTCTTGGCTGGTTTGGCCATGGCGGTGACCCCGCGGCTGCGGGGAGGTGATCGGAGGACTGGGGGGGAGCCCCGGTGACGACCTCCGCAAAGGGAGGGCGGCGGGACTGGGGCCCGGTGGCTGCCGCGAGGGGCCACGGGCCGGGAAATGGTGCAGGCAGGGAAGGGAGGGCGGGCACGGAGGCCCGGACCTCACTTCTTCTTGCCGGCGACGGTCTTGCGGGCGCCGCGACGGGTGCGGGCGTTGGTGCGGGTGCGCTGGCCGCGCACGGGCAGGCCCATGCGGTGGCGGCGACCCCGCAGGCAGCCGATGTCCTGCAGGCGCTTGAGGGCCATGCCCTCTTCGCGGCGCAGGTCGCCCTCGAGGACGAAGGAGTCGGCGGCGCCGCGCAGCTTCTGCACGTCGCCGTCGCTGAGGTCCTTCACCCGGATGTCGGGGCTGACCCCCGACTTGGCGAGAATCTTGCGGGCCCTGGTGAGCCCGATCCCGTACACGTAAGTGAGTGAGATCTCAACCCTCTTGTCACGAGGGATATCGACACCGGCGATCCGAGCCACGTCAGGAAACGATCAGAGGGCAAAGGGGGTGGCGGCCGAAGGCGGCCGCCGTGGAAGCGTGGGGGGTCAACCCTGACGCTGCTTGTGCTTCGGGTTGGTGCAGATCACCATGACCCGGCCGTGGCGACGGATCACCCGGCATTTGTCGCACATCTTCTTGACTGAGGCACGCACCTTCATGGGCGTTGTGCTCTCCGAATTTGCAAACAGCTACCTTATCACATCAGTCCGTCAAGCTGGCTACGATCCGCTCTGCGATCACCTCCACGGTGCCGGAGGCCTCCACGCTGCAGAGCAGGCCCAGCTGGCGGTAGTGGTCGATCAGGGGGGCGGTCTGCTCCTGGTACACCACCAGGCGGTTGCGGATCACCGCTTCGTTGTCGTCGGCCCGGCCGCGGGAGAGCAGGCGCTGGATCAGCACGCCGTCCTCCAGCTCCAGCAGCAGCACCCGTTCGATGCTCTGGTCGAGCTCCGCCAGCAGGTCGTCGAGGGCCTCGGCCTGGGCGAGGTTGCGGGGGAAGCCGTCGAGGAGCCAGCCGCCCGTGTGGCCCTCGAGGCGGCTGCGCACGATCGCCAGCACCAGGGCGTCGCTGACCAGCTCGCCCCGGGCCATCACCGCCTCCGCCTCCTGGCCCAGGGCGGTGCCGGCCTTGACCTCCGCCCGCAGCAGATCGCCGGTGGAGAGGTGCAGCAGCTGGTGACGTTCAGCCAGGAGCTCGGCCTGGGTGCCCTTGCCGGCGCCGGGGGGACCGAGGAAGAGGAGTCGCTGTTTCATGGGAAAGGAAACGGGAGAAGGGGCCTACTGGCGGACCAGTCCTTCGTAGCGCTGGGAGATCACGTAGGTCTGGACCTGCTTGGCGGTGTCGATGGCCACGCCCACCAGGATCAGCAGGGAAGTGGCCCCGAGCCCCTGGAAGGTGCGCACCTGGGTCGCGCCTTCCACGGCTGAGGGGATGATCGCGATGGCGCCCAGGAACAGGCCCCCCAGCAGGGTCAGGCGGTTGGACACACCCGAGAGGTAGTCGGCCGTGGCCGAGCCCGGCCGCACCCCGGGGATGGCCACGCCGGAGCGCTTGAGGTTGGTGGCGATGTCCACCGGGTTGACGGTGAGGGACGCGTAGAAGAAGGCGAAGCCGCAGATCAGGGCGAAGTACACCACCGCATAGACCCAGGGGGTGCTGCTCGTGGGGTTGAGGTAGCCCGCCACCCGGATCAGCCAGGGGCTCTTGGTGAGGTTGGCGATGGTGAGGGGCAGGAAGACCACCGCCGAGGCGAAGATGATCGGCATCACGCCGCCGGCATTGAGCTTCAGGGGCAGGTAGCTCTGGCGGGAGGCCAGGGTGCTGGCCCCGCCCACCTGACGCTTGGCGCTGACGATCGGGATACGGCGGCTGCCCTCCTGAAGGAAGATGATCCCCACGATCGTCACCAGGAAGACGAGCACCAGCACGACGATGCCGCCCACCGTGGCCCGGTCGCCGCTCTGGGCCAGCTGGATGGTGGAGCCGAGGGCCTTGGGCAGGGTGGCGACGATGTTGATGAAGATCACCAGGGAGGCCCCCTGGCCGATGCCCCGCTCGGTGATCACCTCGCTGACCCACATCACCACCATCGATCCGGTCACCAGGGCCAGGCTCGTCTGGACGACGAACAGCCATTCCGGCAGGCCCGGCAGGGCGTACTGCCGCAGGATCAGGGCGAAGACGATGCTCTGGAGGATGCCCCAGCCCAGGGCCACGTAGCGGGTGATCTGGGCCAGCTTGCGGCGCCCGGCTTCCCCCTCGTTCTTCTGCAGCTCCTCGAGCTGGGGCAGGGCCGCCGTCATCAGCTGGATGATGATCGAGGCGTTGATGAAGGGCAGGATGCCGAGGGCGAACACGCCCAGGGTCGACAGGCCGCCGCCGGTGAAGATGTCGAGGAAGCCGATCAGCTGGCCCCCCTGGCGGATGAAGTCCTGGAAGGCGACCCGGTCGATGCCGGGCACCGGGATGTAGATGCCGAGTCGCACCAGCAGCAGCAGGCCCAGGGTGGTGAGCACCCGATCCCGCAGGCCCTTCGACTGGACCAGCTGGACGAGGATTTCAGCGGCGCTCGGATTGCGCCCCCGGCTGAGGAGCATGGTGATGTCGGGAGTGGAGGGAACGGGGCGCTACGACCGGAGCCGCCTGCCGCAGCACAAGGCTACGGGCAGGCGGCTCGCGGCTGGGGGCAGGGCCCGGCGTCAGTCGATGATCTCGCAGGTGCCGCCGGCGGCTTCGATCTTGGCGCGGGCCGAGGCTGTGAAGGCGGCGGCGTGGACGGTGAGTTTCACCTTCAGTTCGCCGTTGCCGAGCACCTTCAGCGGATAGCGGGGGCTGGTGACCAGACCCGCCTGCTCGAGGGACTCGAGGCTGACCGTGCTGCCGGCCTTCAGTTCACCCAGCCGCGACACGTTGATCACGGTGTAGTGGGTGGGGTTGATGACCGGGAAGTGCTTGAGCTTCGGGATCCGGCGGTAGAGGGGCATCTGGCCACCCTCGAAGCCGGGGCGGGTGGGCCGGCCGGAGCGGGACTTCTGGCCGCGCATGCCGAAGCCGCAGCTGGCGCCCTGGCCGGCGGCGATGCCGCGACCCTTGCGCAGCTTGCGCCGGCGCGAGCCCGTCTGGGGATGGAGACTGTTGAGAGAGAAGGACGTCATGGCGGGCCTCAGGAGTAGATCTGCTCGAGGGAGATGCCCCGCTCCTTGGCGGTCTCCTTGTGGGTGCGCAGGCCTTCAAGGGCCTGCATGGCGGCGCGGGCGTTGTTGAGCGGGGTCTTGGAGCCCAGCCGCTTCGCCAGCACGTTCTTGATGCCGGCCAGTTCGAGCACGGTGCGGATCGAACCGCCCGCGATCACCCCGGTACCGGGGGCGGCCGGCCGGATCAGCACGCTGGCGGCGCCGTCGCGGCCGTTGCTGAGGGTGGGGATCGAGCTGGTGCGGGTGAGGGGCACCTTGACCAGATGCTTCTTGCCGTCGGCCACGCCCTTGCGGACGGCACCGATGACATCGCCGGCCTTGCCGACGCCCACGCCCACCTGGCCGCGTTCGTTGCCGACAACGACGATGGCCCGGAAGCTCATCTTCTTGCCGCCCTTGACGGTCTTGGAGACGCGGCGGATCTGCACCACCCGCTCCTGCCATTCGGAGTCGCGTTCCTGGCCGCGGCGGTTGTCGCGGCCACGGCCGCCGCCACCGCGGCGGTCACCCTTGGCATCGCCCCGGCCACCGCCGCCGCCGCCCCGGCGCTGCTCCTGCTGGCCTTCGGCAGCGGCGGGGACGTCGGAGGCCGCAGGCACGGCGCCGGTCTGGATCTGGTCGTTGGTTTCGGTCATGGTGAGAGCAGGGATCAGAACTGAAGGCCCGCTTCCCGGGCGGCGTCAGCAAGGGCCTTGACCCTGCCGTGGTACAGGTTGCCGCCGCGATCGAAGACCACCTGCTGGATGCCCTTGGCGAGGGCGCGCTGGGCGACGAGCTGGCCCACCGCGATGGAGGCATCGCAGTTGGCTCCCACCGTGACGCTGGTGCGCAGGTCCTTGTCGAGGGTGGACGCGGCACAGAGGGTGCTCTGGGCGTCGTCGTCGATGACCTGGGCGTAGATGTGGTTGTTGGAGCGGAACACGGCCAACCTGGGACGGTCGGCGGTGCCGGAGAGCAGACGACGCAGGCGGCGGTGACGCTTCTGGGTCTGCTGTTTGCGGGAGAGGGTAGACATGGGGGATCAGACGGATGACGCTCGAGCAGACCTCATTTCTTGCCGGTCTTGCCGGCCTTGCGCAGAATCCGCTCACCTTCGTACTTGATGCCCTTGCCCTTGTAGGGCTCGGGCGGACGGATGCCGCGGATCTTGGCCGCCTCGTTGCCCACCAGCTCCTTGTCGGGGCCGGAGACGAAGACCGAGGTGTTGTTCTCGACCGAGAAGGTGACCCCTTCGGGGGGAACCATCTCCACCGGGTGGCTGTAGCCGGCGCTGACCACGAGCTTGCGCCCCTGGACCTGGGCGCGGTAGCCCACGCCGACGATCTCGAGTTTGCGGGTGAACCCCTGGCTGACCCCTTCCACCATGTTGGCGACGAGGGTGCGGCTGAGGCCGTGACGCTCCCGGGAGCGGCGGTGGCTGCTGGTGGGACTGACCACCACCGTGCCGCCTTCCTGGCTGACGCTGACGCCCTCCGGGAGAACGCGGCTGAGTTCCCCCTTGGGGCCCTTCACGGTGACCGCCAGGCCATCGAGGCTGACGGTGACCTTGTCGGGGATGGGGATCGGGGCTTTACCGATACGAGACATGGAACAACTCCTGGGATCAGTAGACGTAGCAGAGCACTTCGCCGCCGACGCCCTGCTTGCGGGCATCACGGTCGCTCATCACACCCCGGGAGGTGGAGATGATCGCCACGCCGAGGCCGCCCAGCACCTTGGGCAGCTGGCGGGTGTTCTTGTAGATGCGCAGGCCGGGCTTGCTCACCCGCTGCACGGAGCGGATGGTGGGCTGACGGTGCTTGCCGCTGTACTTCAGCTCGAGCACCAGCTGGCGCTGCACACCTTCGCCTTCCTCGGCGATGGCGCCGATGAAGCCTTCCTGGTGCAGCACGTTGGCGATGCTGCGGGAGAGCCGGGAGGCGGGAATCCTGGTGCGCTCGTGGCGCTTCTCACTCGCGTTGCGAAGGCGAGTGAGCATGTCTGAGATCGGGTCGTGGTTGGCCATGGTCGTGTCCGGGAGGGGGCTCAGGTATTGCGGAACGGCATTCCCATTTCGCGGAGGAGGGCCCGGCCCTCTTCGTCGTTACGGGCGTTGGTCACGATCGTGACGTCCATCCCCCGGATGGCATCGATCTTGTCGAAGGAGATCTCGGGGAAGATGATCTGCTCCCGGATCCCCAGGGTGTAGTTGCCCCGGCCGTCGAAGCTCTTCGGGCTCACACCGCGGAAGTCGCGGATGCGCGGCAGCGCCAGGTGGATGAGACGCTCGAGGAAGGCATACATCCGCTCGCCCCGCAGGGTGACGGCCACGCCGATCGGCATGCCCTGGCGGATCTTGAAGGCGGCGATGGCCTTCTTGGCGCGGGTCACCACCACCTTCTGACCGGTGATGGTCGCCAGTTCGGTGATCGAGGCCTCAAGGGCCTTGGCGTTCTGGGCGGCTTCACCGAGGCCCCGGTTGACGGTGACCTTGACCACCTTGGGAACCTCGTGGACGTTGGAGAGGTTGAGATCCTTCAGCAGCTTGGGCTGGATCGTCTCCCGGTAGCGCTGTTTGAGTGACATGACGGGGGGATGGGGGGGCGCTTCTGGACGTGGTCAGAAGGCGGACGGGGGAGGGAGGCAGGGACGCGGAGCGTGGGGGGCGTCGCGGAAGGGGGTGTGGGCAGCGACGCGGTGGGGGGCGGTCAGTCGAGCACCTCCCCGGTCTTCTTGAGGCGGCGCTTCTTGCTGCCGTCCTCCTGGACGACGATCTCCACCCGGCTGGCCACCTTGTTGGCGGTGGAGTACAGCATCACGTTGGAGGCATGCAGGGACGCCTCCTCGGTGACGATGCGGCCGGTCTCGCCCTCCTGGGTGGGCTTGACGTGGCGGGTGCGCAGGTTGATGCCCTGCACCACCACACGGTTCTCGTTCGGCAGGGTGCGCAGCACCTCGCCGGTCTTGCCCCGGTCCTTGCCGGCGATCACCTGGACGGTGTCGCCCTTGCGGATGCGCATCTTGACGCGCTGGACGGGCCGGGCCTTGGGGGTTGCGGTGGCCATCTCAGATCACCTCCGGGGCGAGGGACACGATCTTGGTGAAGTTGCGCTCGCGCAGCTCACGGGCGACCGGGCCGAAGACGCGGGTGCCCTTGGGGTTGTTGTCGTTGCCGAGGATCACCGCGGCGTTGTCGTCGAAGCGGATCGCGTTGCCGGTGTCCCGGCGCAGCGTGGCCCGGGTGCGCACCACCACGGCCTTGACCACATCCGACTTCTTGACGCCCATGTTGGGCATGGCGTCCTTGACGGCGGCCACGATCACATCGCCCACGTGGGCGTAGCGACGGTTGGTGCCGAGCACCCGGATGCACTGGATGCGCTTGGCGCCGCTGTTGTCAGCGACGTTGAGGAAGGTTTCCTGCTGAATCATGGGGAGTTCCTCAGCCGGCGCTGGTGGGGGAGAGAACCTCAGCGACGGCCCAACGTTTGGTGCGGCTGAGGGGGCGGGTCTCGGTGATCCGGACCCGGTCACCCACGCGGCAGCTGTTGGCTTCGTCGTGGGCTTTGTAGCGGGTGGTGCGGCGGACGGTCTTCTGATAGATGGGATGGGGGAAGCGGTTTTCCACCGCCACCACCACCGTTTTGTCCATCTTGTCGCTGACGACGGTGCCGACCCTTTCCTTGAGTGCCATGGGGATCGAGGGGGGAATCAGGAGGCGACGGTGGAGCGTTGACGCTCCTCCTGCACCGTCAGCAGGTGGGCCAGCTTGATGCGGGACTCCTTGAAGCGGTGCGGGTGCTCCAGACGGCGGGTGGCCTGCTGGAAGCGGAGGTCGAACAGTTCGCGACGGACGCCATCGATCTGTTCGGCGATCTGGGCGTCGCTGAGCGAACGCACATCGGTGATGGTGGGACGGGCCATGGTCAGGACTCCACTGCGAGGGCGGGTTCGGGGGCGGCTGCCACCTGATCGGCCAGGGCGAGGAACTTGGTCTTGAGCGGCAGTTTGAACTGGGCCAGACGCATGGCTTCCTTGGCGATTTCGGGCGTGATCTCGGGGCCACCCATCTCGAAGAGAATGCGGCCCGGCTTGATCACGGCCACCCAGAATTCCGGGTTGCCCTTACCGGAACCCATGCGGGTTTCGGCAGGCCGCATGGTGACGGGTTTGTCGGGGAAGATCCGGATCCAGATCTTGCCCCCCCGCTTGACGTAGCGGGTCATGGCACGGCGGCTGGCCTCAATCTGACGGGAGGTGATCCACCCGCACTCCTGGGCCTGCAGGGCGAAATCGCCGAAGGCGATGGTGTTGCCGCGCGTGGCGATGCCGCGCATGCGGCCTCGCTGCTGTTTTCGGAACTTGACGCGTTTTGGACTCAGCATGGTTCAGGCCTCCTGATCACTCCTCGTTGGAGCGGTCTTCGAACTGTTGCGGCCGGCGGTTGGCGCGGCGTTTCGGTGCTCCACCCACGGGCAGCTGGTCTTGCTGACCGGGAAGCACCTCCCCTTTGAACACCCAGACCTTGATGCCCAGGACCCCATAGGTGGTGGTGGCCACCTTGGTGGCGTAGTCGATGTCGGCGCGGAGCGTGTGCAGGGGCACGCGACCCTCGCGGGTCCACTCCGTCCGGGCGATCTCGGCGCCGTTGAGGCGGCCACTCACCTGGAGCTTGAGACCCAGCACCCCGGCCCGCTGGGCGCGCTGCACCGCCATGCGCATGACGCGCCGGAAGGCCACCCGCTTCTCCAGCTGCTGGGCGATGTACTCGGCCAGCAGGAAGGCGTCGGCGTCGACCCGCTCCACCTCGACCACGTTGATGCGCACCTGACGGTGGGCGTCGCCGAGGGTCTTCTGGATGCCGGTGCGCAGCTCTTCGATGCCGCTGCCCTGGCGGCCCACGAGAACGCCCGGACGGGCGGTCTTGAGTTCCACTTCGAGCTGGTCGGCCTTACGGGCGATCAGCACGTCGCTGATGCCGGCGGCGGCGTACTTCTTGTTGATGAACGACCGGATCCGGTCGTCCTCCTGAAGGAGGACGGGGTAGGTCTTGCTTGGGGCGTACCAGCGGGAGCGGTGTTCCTGGGTGATCCCCAGGCGCAGGCCGGTTGGATGGATCTTGTGTCCCATCGGGCGGTGTCCTCGGGGGTCAGGCGGTGGGCGCTGCCACAGCAATGCTGATGTGGCAGGTTTGCTTTTTGATGGCGTAGGCGCGGCCCTGGGCCCGGGGCCGGAACCGCTTCAGGGAGGGTCCCATGTCGGCGCTGGCCTGGCTGATGACCAGGGTGGCCGGATCGAGGCCGAGGTTGTGCTCGGCATTGGCGACCGCGGAGCGGAGCACCTTGGTGATCGGGCCCGTGGAGCGGTAAGGCATGAACTCGAGCATGATCAGGGCGTCGCGGTAGGTGCGACCCCGGATCTGATCGAGAACCCGGCGCACCTTGGACACGGAACCGCGGATGAAGCGGCCGTGAGCCAGGGCCTGGGTGTCGGGTGTGGTGGTTGCCATCGGATCAGCGGCCTCCCTTCTTGTCTTTGATGTGACCGCGGAACGTGCGGGTGGGGGCGAATTCGCCCAGCTTGTGGCCCACCATCTGCTCCGTCACGTAGACGGGCACGTGGGCCTTGCCGTTGTGAACGGCAATGGTGTGGCCGATCATCATCGGCAGGATGGTGGAGGCCCGTGACCAGGTCTTGATCACGGTCTTGTCGTCGGCAGCGTTCTGCTTCTCCACCTTGCGAAGCAGGTGGTCGGCAACGAACGGGCCTTTCTTGAGTGAGCGTCCCATGGCGGATCAGGCGAACAGCAGAGCGGTGTGGGTCATCAGGAGTCGCGTCCGCCACGGCTCCGTTTGGAGGTGCGGCGTCGTTTCCGCAGCACGAACCGGTTGCTCGGCTTGTTGCGCTTGCGGGTCTTGAGGCCCAGGGCGGGTTTGCCCCAGGGCGTGACCGGACCGGAACGGCCGATCGGTGCCCGGCCCTCACCACCACCGTGGGGGTGGTCGCAGGGGTTCATCACGCTGCCGCGCACTTCCGGACGGCGGCCCAGCCAGCGCTTGCGGCCGGCCTTGCCGAGGCTGGTGTTGCGCTGCTCGGCGTTGCCCACCTCACCGAGGGTGGCGTAGCACTCGCGGCGCACCAGCCGCACCTCGGTGGAGGGCAGCTTGAGGGCGACGTAGTCCCCTTCCTTGGCCACCACCTGGGCGCTGGCCCCGGCGGTGCGGACCATCTGACCGCCGCGACCGGCGTAGAGCTCCACGTTGTGGACGCTTGAGCCCAGGGGGATGGCCGAGAGGGGCAGGGCGTTGCCGTTCTCGATCGGGGCGTCCGGGCCGGAGATGACGCTCTGGCCCACCGCCACGTTGGCGGGGGCAAGGATGTAGCGCTTCTCGCCGTCCGTGTAATAGAGCAGCGCCAGACGGGCGTTGCGGTGCGGGTCGTAGTGGATCGCGGCCACCTTGGCGCTCACCCCGTGCTTGTCGCGACGGAAGTCGACGATGCGGTAGAGGCGCTTGTGGCCACCGCCGCGGTGGCGGCAGGTGATCACGCCGCGGTTGTTGCGGCCCTTGTGGCGGTGCTTGGACACCACCAGGCCCCGTTCCCGGTTCTTGCCCGTGATGTCACTGAAATCAGTGACGACCAGCGTGCGGGTGCCGGGGGTGTTGGGCCTGTAGTTGCGGATTGCCATGACGTTTCAGACCCCTCAGGACTCAGGGAACAACTGGATGGCGTTGCCTTCGGCAAGGCGCACCACCGCTTTCTTCACCTGGGCGCGTTTGCCGGCGAAGCGCCCCACCCGACGGGAGCGGCGGGGGGGATTCATGGTGCTGACGCCGACGACCTTGACGTCGAACAGATGCTCGACGGCCGCCTTGATGTCGGGTTTGGCGGCCCGATGGTCCACCTCGAAGGTGTACTGGTTGATCTCGATGGCCCGGGTGGCCTTCTCGGTGATCAGCGGGCGACGGATCACGTCCGCCAACCGGCCTGCAAAACGCTCAGACATCGCCGTAGACCTCCTGAATCTTCGCCAGTGCCTCTTCGCTGAGCACCAGCTTGTTGGCATGGAGCAGATCGAACACGTTCAGCTGATCGGCACCGATCAGCTTCACCTTCTTGAGATTGCGCACCGAGCGGGTCACCGCCTCGGGAGCGCCATCGAGGATCAGCAGCACCTTGGCGCCGGCCTCGATGCCGAAGCGGGCCAGGGCGGCGGTGATCTCCTTGGTTTTGGGGGTGTCGAGCCCGGCGCCGAAGCCCTTCACCACGGTGATGTCCGCAACGCGGCTCATCAGGGCGGTGCGCAGGGCCAGGCGACGCTCCTTGCGGTTCATGGACACCGCATAGCTGCGGGGCTTGGGACCGAAGATCACGCCGCCACCGGGCCGCAGGGGGGTACGGATCGAGCCCTGGCGGGCCCGGCCGGTGCCTTTCTGCTTGTAGGGCTTGCGGCCGCCACCGGCCACTTCGGCCCGGGTGAGGGTGCTGGCGGTGCCCTGACGGGCATGGGCCAGCTGGCGGACCACGGCGCGGTGCAGCAGGCCGTTGGCGGATGTTTCCTTGGCGACCTTGAGGTCGAGGGGAGCCTTGCCGCTCTCCTTGCCTTGCCAGTCGCGGATCACACAGTCAGTCATGGGTGTTCTCCTCAGTTCGCTGCGGGGACGCCCACCCGCCGGGCCGGGCGGATGTCGAGCAGGGCGCCGGGCTTGCCGGGTACGGAGCCCTTGACGACGAGCAGATTGCGTTCCGCATCCACCTTGAGGATGGTGAGGCCGCGGGTGGTGATCTGCTTGCCGCCGTAGCGGCCGGCCATCCGTTTGCCGGGATAGACCCGGCCTGGGGTGGTGCCGGCGCCGATGGAACCCGGTTCGCGGTGGTTCTTGGAGCCGTGGCTCATGGGGCCGCGGCTGAAGCCGTGGCGCTTCTGGAGGCCCGAGAAACCACGACCGATCGTGTCGCCGCTGACGTCGACCTTCTGGCCGGGGGCGAAGTCACCGACGGTGACGGCGGCCCCGAGCTCGAGGCCGTCGAGGGCCTCCAGCCGGTACTCCTTGAGGTGCCGCAGGGGCGCCTCGCCGGATTTGGCCAGGTGGCCCTTGGCCGGCTTGTTGACGAGCTTGTCGCGCGTCTCGCCGAAGCCGAGCTGCACCGCGGTGTAGCCGTCGGTGGCTTCGCTCTTGAGTTGGGTGATGCGGCAGGGACCCGCTTCGATCAGGGTGACCGGAATGGATTTGCCTTCTTCGTCGAAGAACTGGGACATACCCAGCTTCTTCCCGAGAATGCCGATGGACATGGGAGGGAGAACAACACCAGCTGGACTGCCGAGGCGTGCCGCCATGGATCTGGGCCGAGGCCCGACATCCGTGGAGGACCCGCTGGACGGCGGGGGGGCTGAATTCGTGGAATCGCAGATTGACCCGAGGGTCAGGAGCTAGCGAGGCGAATCAGCGGGCTGGGACTTGCCGGAAGCGGTGAGGCCTCGGGCAGTATCCCGACGGTCCGGACAGCGACGAGCGCTGCAGGAGTCGTACGGGCCGGGAAGGGTTCGTCACCACTGACGGACCCCGTACCGTTCTCTGGAGGCCCGGCTAGCGGACGGGCACAGATCATCGGCACAAGAGACAACAGTACCCCATGGTGTGCACCACCACCCCTGGGACCCTCATCGGCTGCCAGACTCAGCCCCGATTCGCCTGCCGCTCCCGATGCCCCTGCTGATGACCGGCCGTGGTTTCCGCACCGAGCTGGAGCGCTGCGGTGCCCTCGCCCTGTTTGTTCCCCTGGAGGGCGGCGCCGAGACCCGGCTGCTGCGGCGGCTGCGGGCGGCCGGCTACCGGGCCCACCTCACCTCCGCCCGCGGGCTGGGCGACCCGGAGGCCTACCTGCTCCAGCTGCACGGCATCCGGCCGCCCCACCTGGGCCACCACAGCGTCGGCCAGGCGGCCGCCGTGGGCGAGGTGCAGCGGGTGATGCCCCAGCTCGGCCCCGCGCTGGCCGGCGAGGGTCCGGTGCTTCTCTGGCTGCTGGAGGGCCAGGTGCTGAGCAGCTCTGAACTGGCCGCCCTCTGTGAGCTCTGCCGCCGCGAACCGCGCCTGAAGCTGGTGGTGGAGATGGGCGGCGCCAGGGCCCTGCGCTGGCAGCCGCTCGAACAGCTCGTGCCGGCCTGAGCTGAATTCACCCCATAGCCTGGGTCCGTTCCGCGGACTCCCAGGCCTTGAGTGAGCGGCTCGGATTGATCTGGGGTTCGGCCTTCTTCGCCGGCTCCCTGGCCCAGGCCACGGCCTGGCTCACCGGCCAGCCGGCGGTGGTGCTGCTGCTGGCGATCGGCCTGATCACGGGCCACGCCGGGTTCGACCTGGTCCATCCCGAGAACCTGGGCGCCGGCCTGGAGCCCCTGGTCGGCCTGCTGGTGAGTCTGGTGCTCTTCGACGGGGGGCTCAACCTGCGCCTGGCCGGCCGCGATCTGCAGCGGTCGGTGCTGCAGCTGGTGCTGGTGCGCCTGGTGCTGGGGCTGCCCCTGGCGGCCCTGCTGGCCCATGTCCTGGCGGGGCTGCCCTGGCCCCTGGCGTTGGTCTACGGCGCGATCGCCCTGGCCACCGGTCCCACGGTGGTCACCCCGATGGTGCGCCAGCTGCGCCTGGCTCCGAAGCTGGGCCAGCTGCTGGAGGCGGAGGGCCTGATCCTCGAACCGGTCAGTGCGGTGCTGGGCCTGGTGCTGCTCCAGGTGATCCTGGGGGACCTGGGCAGCTGGCAGGAGGTGGCCTCCCGACTGCTGCTGCGCCTGGGGGGCGGGGTGGTGCTCGGCGGCCTGGCCGGGCTGCTGCTTTCGGAGGTGCTCCGGCGCCTGGCCGCCGTGGCGGCGTCGCGGGGCGGCCAGCCGCCGGCCGAGCCCGGTGGCCTGGAGCTGCAGCTCACCCTTGGGGTGCTGTTTCTGATGTTCAGCGGCTGCGAGGCGCTGCTGCCGGAGTCGGGCCTGCCGGCGGCGGTGAGCGCGGGGGTGGTGGTGGGGCTGCGCCTTGATGCGGCCGCCACCCAGCTCGACGCCCTGATCCGCCAGCTGGCCATGCTGGCGATCACGGTGCTGTTTCCCCTGCTGGCGGCCGATGTGTCCTGGGCCGAGCTGAGTCCCCTCGGCCTGGGCGGCCTGGCCTGCGTGCTGGGCCTGATGCTGATCCGCTGGCCCCTGATCCAACTGACGGGCCTCGGCCTGCCCAGCCTCGACTGGAAGGAGAAGGCTCTGCTCAGCTGGATCGCGCCGCGGGGCATCGTCACGGCGGCGGTGGTGAGCCTGTTCGCCCTCGAGCTCGACCGGGCCGAGGTCCCCGGCGGCGCCACCCTCAAGGGGCTGGTGTTCCTGACCATCCTGCTCACCGTGGGCCTGCAGGGGTTCTCCGCCCCCTGGCTGGTGCAGCGCCTCGGGCTGGCCCAGCCGGAGATCGCGCCGGAGCTGCCCGGCACCGGCTGAGGGCCCTGCCGGTGGCAGGATCGTTTCGCCCCACGCGCGCCATCCATGGGTGCCTTGCTCCGGGGCCCCGAGCCGCTGCTCCGGCAGGACCCCGAGCAGGCCCTGGCAACCGGCCGTTGGGTGAAGCTGATCGGCGGGGCCAGCAACCAGGATCTGGCCGCCATCGAGGACCTGGCCGGCATCCATGCCCTGGCCGGGGTGCACTGCATCGATGTGGCCGCCGATCCGGCGGTGGTGGCCGCGGCCCGGCGGGGCATGGCCTGGGCCGCGGCCCGCGGCGCAGCCCGTCCCTGGCTGATGGTCAGCCTCAGTGACGGCCTCGACCCCCACTTCCGCAAGGCCTGGTTCGATCCGGACCGCTGCCCCCCCGCCTGCCCCCGGCCCTGCGAGCGGGTCTGCCCCGCCCTGGCCATCGCCGGGACCGGGGTGGTGGAGGACCGCTGCTACGGCTGCGGCCGCTGCCTGCCGGCCTGCCCCCTGGGGCTGATCGAGGAGCGCAGCCAGGTGCTGGAGGCCGCCGGCGTGGGGGCCCTGCTGGCGCAGTTGGCCCCGGACGCGGTGGAGCTGCACACCCGGCCGGGGCGGCTGGAGGCCTTCGGTGATCGGGTGGCCCAGCTGGCCGCCAGCGGGGTGCCGCTGCGCCGGGTGGCGGTGAGCGCCGCCCTGGAGGGTGGGGCCACGGTGGAGGGGCTGGCAGCGGAGCTCTGGGCGCGGTTCCGCCTGCTGCGCGGGGCCGGCTACCGACCGCTCTGGCAGCTGGATGGCCGGCCGATGAGCGGTGATGTGGGGGCCGGCACGGCCCATGCGGCCGTGGCCCTGCTGGAGCGGCTGGGGCCGCTGGCGCCGCCGGGTCCGCTGCAGCTGGCCGGCGGCACCAATGCCCACACCCTGGCGGTGCTGGCCCGCTCCCCGGCGGCCGGGCCCCGGGCGGCCGGGGTCGCCTTTGGGGGGGTGGCCCGCCGCCAGCTCCAGCCCCTGCTGCAGGAGGCCCAGGCCGAGGGGCGACGGCTGCTGGACCTGCCCCTGCTCTGGCCCCGGGCCCTGGCCATCGCGGAAGCGCTGGTGAACCCCTGGCTGGTCCGTGGTGCCAGCGGCCCCCGGGGTCTGGCGGGCCCCGGGCCCGGCTAGAACGAACGGACAGCTCCCCCCGCCGCCCCCTGGAGCCTTCGCCCCCCCCGTCCCTCTCCCCCCAGCGGGTCACCGACGATCTGGATCGTCTGCTGGCCGTGCTGCCGCCTGTGGTGCAACGGGCCCTGGCGGGGCCGGAGCAGCGGGAGGGCCTGCTGGAGGTGGTGCTCGACCTGGGGCGGGTGCCGGAGGCCCGTTACCCCGGCAGGGTTCTTGCCCTGGGCAACGACGCGATCGCGCGTTCCGATCTGGCGGCGGTGCTGCAGCGCCTCGGCCCCTTCGGTGGCGACAACCGGGCCGGCATCGAGCGCACCCTGCACCGCATCAGCGCCATCCGCAACCGCACCGGCGACGTGGTGGGGCTCACCTGCCGGGTGGGCCGGGCCGTGTTCGGCACGGTGGCGATGGTGCGCGACCTGCTGGACACGGGCCAGTCGCTGCTGCTGATGGGCCGCCCCGGGGTGGGCAAGACCACGGCCCTGCGGGAGATTGCCCGGGTGCTCGCCGACGACCTGCAGCGCCGGGTGGTGGTGATCGACACCAGCAACGAGATCGCCGGCGACGGCGACATCCCCCACCCCGCCATCGGCCGGGCCCGGCGGATGCAGGTGGCGCGCCCGGAGCTGCAGCACCAGGTGATGATCGAGGCGGTGGAGAACCACATGCCCGAGGTCATCGTCATCGATGAGATCGGCACCGAACTGGAGGCCCAGGCGGCCCGCACCATCGCCGAGCGGGGCGTGATGCTCGTGGCCACCGCCCACGGCAACGAACTGGCCAACCTGATCCGCAACCCCACCCTCAGCGACCTGGTGGGGGGGATCCAGTCGGTGACCCTGGGGGACGAGGAGGCCCGCCGCCGGCGCACCCAGAAGACCGTGCTGGAACGGGCGGCCGAGCCCACGTTCCCCCTGGCGGTGGAAATGCACAGCCGCCACCGCTGGCTGGTGCACCGCGACGTGGCCGGCACGGTGGATCTGCTGCTCCGCGGCCAGCCCACCCACCCCCAGGTGCGGGAGCTGGGCGGCGACGGCCGCCTGGTGCTGCGGGACGACGGCCCCGTCCGCCCGGCCGCTCCGCCCGCCTGGGCCCCCGCCGCCGTGCCCCCCCGGCGCCCCGGCCCCGCCCCCCTGGCGGTGGTGCCCCTGCCCCAGCCGCCTGCCGCCTGACCATCCTTTCCCCTGTCGATCCGATGGCG